>CAIRBF010000319.1 GCA_903876715.1 uncultured beta proteobacterium | reverse complement strand
TCGGCGATGTCGATGTCGATGTCAGTGCGGGCGGCGACACCAGCGCAGGCGCTGGCTCGATGCTTGGAGTGCAGGCCGATCCGGCAGCCCGTCCTGCGCTTCAAGCCTGGATCGCGTTCCTCAAACGCTGGAAGGAGGGCAGAGAGATGTCCGAAGTGACCTACCCGCCGGTGCAGCGGGCCATGGAGAAGCTGCAGGCCCTCAGCCGCAACGAGGAAGACCGCTACCGCGCCATCGCGCGCGAGCGGGCGCTGTACAACGAGCTGACGCTGTTGCGGGATGCGCGGGAGGAGGGACGGGAGGAGGGCTTGGAGGAAGGGGCAAGGAAGGGGCTGATGCTGGCCAGAGCCACCCTGACCCGCCTGCTGAGCCGGCGTTTCGGCCCGCCACCCGAATGGGCGCTGGCGCGGATGCAGGAGGCGTCCATCGAGCAGATCGACATGTGGCTCGACCGAATCCTGGATGCGCCGACGCTCGAGGCGGTGTTCGACGGGCGTTGAATAGGCCAGACGGGCGGCCCGTTCCTGTTTGATCCAGGTTCGGTCCATCTCCCTCGGCCGGTACGTCCGGCACCGCGTTCAGGCGCTTTTCGAGGTCAGCGCGCCGCTCCTGGCCGGCTTCCTGCCGCAGGTTGTCGACGGCCCGCTTTTCGGCCGCGGCGCTGGCGATGAACCGGTTGACGGCGATCTTGTCGCGCACTGACAACTCAAGCTCGAGCGGCGGTGGCATGAAGCTGCGCCTTCGCCTGGGCGGCGTCGACCACGACGTGGACTGGCTCGGCGCCGAGGCTCGCCAGATACTGGGGTCGCTGCGCTCGTGGAGCAGCGGCCGCAGGCGCTGCACAACCCGCAGGCGATGCTTACGAAGGCCAGGAACGCCCACATCGCCGACTTGAAGACGACGGCACTGCTGCAGCCCGCGTCTGGCGCGGCCCCCACGGCCCCCGGACCCGGCTTCAGCGCTGCGGCACCCACGGATCGCGCATCGGCGCCTGCATCGCGGGCTCGGGTGCCAGCGGGCCGGCGGCAGCGGCGAGCGGCGCGCGCCTCACGGGTGTCGCGGCGCATAGGCACCCAGGGCGGCCAGGTGGTGTTCCGTCCTGGTGACGCGCTCCACCGCAGATACGCAGAGTGCTTCGATAAATTACTTGCCGGGCACAGCTGGTTCTATAGAAAATCTGATCCTCGTATAGAAAATCCGAACCGACACCATGAATCCGCCCCGGCCCGCCACAGGCGCTGTTGGCTACGCATGGCTGCGAGATCTGCTGGGTGAGCCATCGTTTCTAGGGGGGCGTGACGCGCGCATCGCCAGCGTCACCAGCATCGAGCGAAGCCCCGAGGGGCCGCTGCTGGTCCCGCGCACGGTGGCGCCTGACGCCAGCTTGCTGGCACACATCCTCTTCGCGCTCAAACACGAGGGTGTGAACCTGCACCTGCTGACGCTGTCGCTGCGCAAGGTGCCTGCCGGAGAGCTCGCGGCAGCGTTTGCCTCAACCCCCAACGGCGTCTACATCCGCCAGGCCTGCTACCTCTGGGAGCAGGTCACCGGCGAGCATTTGAGCAGGCCGGCTGACGCCAGCATCACGGCCCCCTATGCCGCGATTTTCGATTCGGAACGCTACATCACCGGCAAGTCCCGGCGAAGCGCCGCTTGGCGCGTGGACTTCAACGGGCTCGGAGACCTGGGCTTTTGCCCGATCGTGCGGCGGACGCCGGTCATCCAGCAGTTGCTGGCAGAGGATCTCCTGGCGCAGGCTCGTGAGTTCGCCGACCAGACCGGCAAGGCGATGCTGGATCGCGCGCTGTCATGGGCGTATCTCAGCGAGACCGAGGGCTCTTTCGCCATCGAGGGAGAGATCCCGACGCAGTCAAAGGCTGCGGCCTTCGCCAATCTGCTCAAGCAGGCGAGCGATCCGCAGCAGCTGACCGAGGACTACCTGGTCAGCCTTCAGAACGCGACCATCACCAACCCCCTGGACAAGGCGGTCCAGTTCCGCAATGAGCAGAACCGGCTGCAGAAGAAGGGCATCTTGGGTGCCGCGGGGGTGGCCTATGTGCCGCCGGCGCCGGAGCTGGCCGCGGAACTGATGGAGCGCCTGATGCAGCTGGCCAATGAGCCGCCGCCAGAACTTGATCCGCTGGTGCATGCGGCCATCCTGTCGTTCGGTTTCGTGTTCATTCACCCTTTCATGGATGGCAACGGCCGCCTGTCGCGCTTTCTGATCCACCACAGCCTGGGCCAGTCCGGCAAGCTTCCCAAGGCGTTCGTGCTCCCCGTGTCGGTGGCGATGAAGCGCAACGAGGAGGCCTACCTCGATGCGCTCACTGACTTCAGCAAGCCCGCTCGCGAGTTGTGTGCCGTGACCTGGCTCGGCAACGACAACTACACGTACGACTGGAAGCCGGACGCCGCCGCCGCTTTCCGCTACGCGGATCTCACGCCGTGCGTGGAGTTCACGCTGCAGATGGCGAAGGTTGCGCTGGAGCAGGACCTCCAACGCGAAACCCAGTTCCTTGTCGACTTCGATCGCACCCACCGCAAGATCGACGACCGGTTCGACATCAGAGGCACCGATCTCTCGAACTTGATCGTGTTCGCTTTCCAGCACGATGGGCGCTTGTCCAACAACCGGCGAAAGCAATATGGTGAGCGCGTCCAGGCCGAGGCGCTCGATGCGATCGAGGCCGAGGTACAGGCCTGCCTGGCCGAAAGAGCACGGGCTGAGCCTCAGGAGGATGGGACGGAGTCGGCGACTCGTGCGCCGAGGAGCACGCCGTAGCGAACGGGGTGCGTTCCAGCGGGCAGGGGCTGCTTGGCAGCGCGGGCGGCCGGCCGGTGGCGCCGGAGCAGATGGGGCTGGCCAGGCTGCGCGCCGTGCTGGCGCGCGTGAAGATGGAGCGCGACGTCGCAAAAATGCGGCGGCGTACTTTGCGCAGGATGTTCTGCAAAGTACGCCTGGATCCGGACGATGAAGGAGAGCTGGCCGGTGACCCTGTGCTGCGAGGTGCTGAATCCGCAGATCCTGCCGGAGGACATCACCGGCAAGGCCATGGAGCTTGATGTGCTGGCGCGCGACCGCCGCGGGCGGCTGTTCAACGTCGAGGTGCAGGTGCAGCGCTTCCCGCGCTGGAGCGCACGCTGCGCATACGACCTGTCGCGGTTGCCGGGCTCGCAGATCGACGCGGCGCTGGCGATGAACTGGTTGACGGCGATCTCGTCGCGCACTGCCAATGTGCAGACCCTAAGGCGAAGCCACCACACCGACCGTCGGTATCTTCATGTGGTGTTTGAAACCGCCCGATCCAGCATATTTGTCAATATGAATGCTTTGCTGGATTAAAGTGTCAGTCTCGCATCGAGCTGCATCGATGCGGCACCGATTCGAGCGTGTGAACCAGCTCCTCTCGAGGCTTATTGGGCCGCCGTGCCTTCCCATCTGCACGTCCCCGGGTGGGGCGGGCCGCTGTCTTCCCTCATGAAGATCCTCTTCGTCCGCCCGAGCCTTTCCGTCCAGCAGGTAGCGCAGCTGCCGAGGCGCCGCCTGAAGTTCGCCGATGTGCTGTTGCGGGAGCGTGGCAACGAGGTGGCCGTCCACGGGACGGGGCTTGGGGCCTGCATCATGGCGTTTTCCGCGGTGATCGCGCACAGCGGCGCCAGCGCTGATGCGGCGACTTAGCCGGCGCTTCGGTCTGGCGCCCGAGG
>CAIRBF010000318.1 GCA_903876715.1 uncultured beta proteobacterium | reverse complement strand
GCCTGGGCCGCCTTCGGTGTCGACGGCGTGTACGTCGAGTGCCTGATGCTCCGGGCCCGCCATGTCGAGATCCAGGTGCTGGGCGATGGCCGCGAGGTGGTCAGCCTGGGCGATCGCGACTGCACGCTGCAGCGGCGCTTCCAGAAGCTCGTGGAGATCGCGCCCAGCCCGCGCCTGCCCCAGGCCCTGCGCCAGGCCATCACGGCCGCGGCCTTGCGCATGGCCGCAAGCGTGGCCTACCGCGGCCTGGGCACGTTCGAGTTCCTGGTCGACGAGACCTCGACCTCGCTGCCCTTCGTCTTCATCGAGGCCAACCCGCGCCTCCAGGTCGAGCACACCGTCACCGAGGCCGTGACCGGCCTTGACCTCGTCCAGTTGCAGCTCGGCATCGCGGCCGGGCAGTCGCTCGCGGACCTGGGCCTGGCCGCCGGCGGTGCCGTGGCGCCGCAGGGTTTCGCGATCCAGTGGCGCATCAACGCCGAGACGCTGGACGCGCACGGCCAGGCCCGCCCGGCCAGCGGCACCCTGAGCCGCTTCGACCTGCCCAGCGGCCCGGGCGTGCGCGTCGACACGCACGGGTATGCGGGCCTCGCGCCGTCGCCCCACTACGACACGCTGCTGGCCAAGCTGATCGTGCACAGCCCGTCGCCGCGGTTCGCCGATGCGGGCCGCCGCGCCCGGCGCGCCCTGGCCGAGTGCCGCATCGAGGGCCTGGCCACCAACCTGGGGCTGCTGCAGGCCCTGGCAGACCGCGAGGAGTTCACCTCCCAGGAGGTGCACACGCGCTTCGTCGAGGAACAGCTCGCCGCGCTCCTGGCCGCGGCTGCCGAACACTCCAGCGCCAGGCCCGTCGACGCCCCGGCCGCGATGCCGGCAATCGTGCCCGGCACCGCGGGGGGTGACGAGGCGCGCGGCGCCGTCCTCGCCCCCATGGCCGGGCGCGTGGTGCAGATCGGGGTGCAGGTGGGCGACCTGGTCCCGCAGGGGGCCGAGGTGGGCGTCCTCGAAGCCATGAAGATGGAGCACCTGGTCCAGGCCCCCGAGGCCGGCCGCGTGGTGGCCCTGCTGGCCGTGGCGGGAGACTTCGTCGCCGAAGGCCAGCCCCTGGTGCGGCTGGATCCCGTGGAGGCGGCGCTGGCGCCGGCCCAGGCGCAGGCCACGGCCTGCCTCGACACCCTGCGCGACGATCTCCAGCGCGTCATCGACCGGCATGCGTTCACGCTGGACGCGCAGCGCCCCGCGGCGGTGGCCCGGCGGCATGCCCAGGGGGGGCGCACCGCGCGCGAGAACGTGGCCGACCTGTGCGACCTCGGCGAACACCCGGACCGCTTCATCGAGTACGGGGCGCTCGCCGTGGCGGCGCAGGCGAGCCGTCGCACCCTGGACGACCTGATCGCCAACACACCGGCCGACGGCATCGTGACCGGCATCGGCAACGTCAACGCCGCGCTCTTCGGCGCCCAGGCCTCACGCTGCGTCGTGATGGCCTACGACTACACCGTGCTGGCGGGCACGCAAGGCCTGCGCAACCACCAGAAGCAGGACCGCATGCTGAAGCTGGCGCACCAGTGGCGCCTGCCCGTGGTGCTCTTCGCCGAAGGCGGCGGCGGCCGCCCGGGCGACACCGACATGCCCATCATCGCGGCGCTGAACAACCACACCTTCAGCCAGTTCGCCGCGCTGTCGGGCAAGGTGCCGGTGGTCGGCATCGTGCACGGCCGCTGCTTCGCCGGCAACGCGGCGCTGCTGGGGTGCTGCGACGTGATCATCGCCACCCGGGCCAGCAACATCGGCATGGGCGGCCCGGCCATGATCGAGGGCGGGGGCCTGGGGCGCTACGCGCCGGAGCAGGTCGGGCCCAGCGCCGTGCAGTCGGCCAATGGCGTGATCGACGTGCTGGTGGCCGACGAAGCCGCCGCCGTCCAGGCGGCCAGGAAGTACCTCGCCTTCTTCCAGGGCCGCACCGCCGACTGGCAATGCGCCGACCCGCGGCAGCTGCGCCATGCCATCCCCGAGAACCGCCTGCGCGCCTACGACGTGCGGGCCGTGATGGCGAGCCTGTTCGACACCGATTCGATGCTCGAGCTGCGCGCAGGCTTCGGCGCGGGCATCGTGACGGCGCTGGCGCGCCTGGAGGGCCGTTCTGTCGGCGTGATCGCGAACAACCCGCACCACCTCGGCGGCGCGATCGACGTCGCGGCGGCCGACAAGGCGGCGCGGTTCATGCAGCTGTGCAACGTGCACGGCCTGCCCATCGTGTCGCTCTGCGACACCCCCGGCTTCATGGTCGGCCCCGAGATCGAGGCCCAGGCCCAGGTGCGCCATGCCTGCCGCATGTTCATGGTGGCGTCGCACCTGCGCGTCCCGGCCTTCACCGTGGTGCTGCGCAAGGGCTACGGGCTCGGGGCGCAGGCGATGGCCGTGGGCGGCTTCGACGCCCCGGTGTTCACCGTCTCCTGGCCGACCGGCGAGTTCGGCGGCATGGGGCTCGAGGGCGCGGTGCGCCTGGGCTTCCGAAAGGAACTCGAGGCCGTGCCCGAAGGCCCCGAGCGCGAGGCGCTGTTCCGCCGGCTGGTGGCGCAGCAGTACGAACGGGGCAGCGCCATCAACATGGCGCAGGCACTCGAGGTGGACGCCGTGATCGACCCCGCCGAGACGCGGCGCTGGATTGCGCAGGGCCTGGCATCCAGCGCCGTCAGCGTGGGCGCCGTGCCGCCTTACCTGGACGCCTGGTAGTCGGCCACTGCGCCGAGAATGCCGGGCCTGCCCACCGCCCCATGCCCGCCCCCGCCCCCACCCCCACCCGTGTGCTGTCGCTCATCCCGCCGATGACGCAGTTGAACACGCCCTATCCGTCCACCGCCTACCTCACCGGCTTCCTGCGCTCGCGCGGCGTGGCGGCGGAGCAGGAAGACCTGGCGCTGGCGCTGATCCTGGAGCTGCTGTCGTCTGCCGGGCTGCACGAGTTGAAGGCCGCCGTCGACGCATTGCCCGCCAAGGGCCGCAGCGCGGCCGTCTCGACGTTCGATGAGCGCTTCGACGAGTACCTGCATACGCTCGCGCCGACCATCGCCTTCCTGCAGGGCCGTGACGCCACGCTGGCGCACCGCATCTGCAGCCGCCGCTTCCTGCCCGAGGGCCCGCGCTTCGCGGCGCTGGACGTCTACGTCGACCCCGACGGCGGCGACCCCATGGCCTGGGCCTTCGGCGCCCTGGGCCTGCACGACCGCGCGCGCCACCTGGCCACGCTGTACCTGAACGACCTGGCCGACGTGCTGCGCGAGGCTGTCGACCCGCGCTTCGAGTTCGTGCGCTACGCCGAGCAGCTGGCGCAGAGCCAGCCCACCTTCGAGCCGCTGGCCGCCGCGCTGGCCGCGCCGGCGAACCTGGTCGACCGCACGCTGCAGCGCCTGACGTTGGAGGCCGTGGAACGCCACCGCCCGACGCTGGTGCTGGTGTCGGTGCCCTTCCCGGGCGCGGTCTATGCCGCCTTCCGCATCGCCCAGGCCATCAAGGCGCGGCACCCGCACATCGTCACGGCGCTCGGCGGCGGCTACGTCAACACCGAGCTGCGCGAGCTGAGCGAGCCGCGCGTGTTCGACCACTTCGACTACCTCACGCTCGACGCCGGCGAGCGCCCGCTGCTGGCGCTGCTGGAGCACCTGGAAGGCCGGCGATCGGCCAGCCGCCTGGTACGCACCTTCCGGCGCGACGCCGACACCGGCGCGGTGAAGTACGTCAACTTCGTCGAGCCCGAGGTGCCCTTCGAGGAGGTGGGCACGCCCACCTGGGACGGCCTGCCGTTGGGCCGCTACCTCTCGCTGCTGGACATGCTCAACCCCATGCACCGGCTGTGGAGCGACGGGCGCTGGAACAAGCTCACCGTGGCCCACGGCTGCTACTGGAAGAAGTGCAGCTTCTGCGACGTGAGCCTGGACTACATCTCGCGCTACGACGCCGCCAGCGCCGCCACGCTGGCCGACCGCATCGAGGCCATCGTTGCCGAGACCGGGCAGACCGGCTTCCACTTCGTCGACGAGGCGGCGCCGCCCAAGGGGCTCAAGGCGCTGGCCGCCGAGCTGCAGCGTCGGCGCCTGGCCATCTCGTGGTGGGGCAACATCCGCTTCGAGAAGTCCTTCACCCCCGAGCTGTGCGAGCAGCTCGCGGCCAGCGGCTGCATCGCCATCTCGGGCGGCCTGGAGGTGGCGTCGGACCGCCTGCTCGCGCTGATGAAGAAGGGCGTCTCGGTGGAGCAGGTGGCGCGCGTGACGCGCGGCTTCAGCGACGCCGGCATCCTGGTGCATGCCTACCTGATGTACGGCTTTCCGACGCAGACGGTGCAGGACACGGTGGACGCGCTGGAGTACGTGCGCCAGCTCTTCGCCGCGGGCTGCATCCAGTCGGGCTTCTTCCACCGCTTCGCCTGCACCGTGCACTCGCCGGTGGGCCGCGCGCCGCAGGACTACGGCGTGACGCTGCAGCCCCTGCCGCCCACGAGCTTTGCGAAGAACGACGTCGGCTTCATCGACCCCACCGGCACCGACCACGACGCGCTGGGCGTGGGGCTGAGGAAGGCGCTCTACAACTACATGCACGGCCTCGGCCTGGACGAGGACGTGCGGCAGTGGTTCGACTTCCCGGTGCCCAAGGCGCGGGTGCCGCGGCACCGCATCGAGAAGGCTCTGGCGTCGACGGCGCCGGCCTGAAGACCAAGACACGCCGGGGGCGCCCCTCAAAGCGCCCTCATGCGGCGGCCCAGCCCGCCGCGGCCCCGCGACGGTATGAGGAGCCTGCTGCCATGAACGACGACCTGCGACTGCACAGCCCCGCGGCCGAGCGCAACCGCGGCCCCATCCTGGCCGAACTGCAGCGCTTGCTGCCGCCGCACGGCGTGATGCTGGAGATCGCGGCCGGCACTGGCCAGCACGCCGCGCACTTCGCCTCTGCGCTGCCGGGCTGGCAGTGGTGGCCCAGCGATGGCGATGCGCGCTCCATGCCGTCGATCACCGCCTGGTGCGACGGCCTGGCCAATGTGCGGCCCGCGCTGCAGCTCGACGTGCTCGCGCCGGTCTGGCCGGGCGTGCCGCCGCAGGTCGATGCGATCTTCTGCGCCAACATGCTGCACATCTCGCCATGGGCGACCTGCGCCGCGCTGATGCAGGGGGCCGGGCGACACCTGTCGCCGCAGGGCCTGCTGGTGATCTATGGACCCTTCGTCGTCGACGGTGAGGCGACAGCACCGAGCAACCTGGCCTTCGACGCCGACCTGAAGTCGCGCGATGCGCGCTGGGGGCTGCGCCTGCTGGCCGACGTGACCGGCGAAGCCGCGAAGTCCGGCCTGGCCCTGAGCGAGCGTGTGGCGATGCCCGCGAACAACCTGCTGCTGGTGTTGCGGCGCGGCTGACGCCGCCCGAGAACCCCAGGCGGCGCAGCGCCGCCGGCGCCAGGCTCGGTCTACCAGCGCCGGGTGCTGCCGCCCAGCGAGTCCAGCACGCCGAGCCAGAACGAGGAGCGCTCGGCGTGGGCATCCGGGTCGAGCGCGCCACTGGCACCGGCGTACACCGCCGTCTGCACGATGACGATGCCGCTGGATGGCTGCACGAGCATGGATTGACCGTGCACGCCCTGCATCACGAAGGTGCGCTCGGCCGAGGGGTGGAGCCAGAACTGGTAGCCGTAGCCGAAGAAGGGCGTGGCGCGGTAGGGCTGGAATGCTGAAGGCTGGCGCTTGGCGTCGGTGGCGTCGAGCAGGTACTCGCGCGGCACGATCTCGCGCTCGCCGACCCGGCCGTCGCGCGCGAGCATCCAGCCCAGGCGGCCCCAGTCGCGCAGCGCGGCGTTGAAGCAGTAGTAGGCCGACTCCTGCCCCGCGGTGTCGGTGCACCAGAAGGCGTCGTGCTCGGCGCCCAGCGGCTGCCACAGCCATTCCTGCGTCAGCGCCGCCAGGCTGCGCCCCGTGGCCGCCGTGAGCACGCGGCCAAGCACTTCGGTTTCGCTGCTGGCGTAGATGAACTTGCGCCCGGCCGGGGAGTGCCGGTCGGTGATCGAGCGCAGCATCTCGACCACCGGCGGCGCGCCGGTGGCCACGCTGCGCGACAGGCGTGCGACGTCGTCCTTGCCGTCGTAGCGCTCGGTGAAGGTCAGGCCCGAGCTCATGCGCAGCAGGTCGCGCACCGAGGTCTCGCCGTAGCCGCTGCCCGCCAGGGCCGGCACGTACTTCGACGCCGGGTCGTCCAGCGAGGCAATGACCCCGCGCGCCTGCGCGATGCCCACCAGCAGCGCGGTCACGCTCTTGGCCATCGAGAACGACAGGAAACGCGCGTCCTCGGTGCGCCCGTAGCGGTAGCGCTCGACGAGGATCTGGCCGTCCTTGACGACCAGCAGCCCGGTGATGCGCTGGCGCTCCAGATAGTCGTCGAGCGTGTAGCGGATATTGCGGTGGCGGTAGCGGATGTCGGGCGTGGACGCGGCGCGCGGCAGCGGCAAGACCGTGTCGCCGCGCTGCACCGGGGCTGCCTTCACATCAGCCACGCGGTCCAGCGCCGACCAGGAGCCCACGCGATAGGGCATCTCAAAGCTCTGCGCCCGCGACCGCGCGACCGGGTAGACCTGCGCCTTGCCCAGCGCCATCTCGTCGGGCTCGGCATGCAGGGCGCAGGGCAGGGCGGTGGCTGTGGCGAGGAGCGCGGCGGCGAGTAGGCGGGGGAGTGGGGTCGGTCTCGGCATGGCGGGTGGTCCACAAGATCGGGTGACCCATGAGACAAGACACCCCGCTTGTCGGGGCGCAGCCCCAGGCTCAGGCGGGCGCCAGGATGCGGAAGCTGCTCGCCTTCACGACCGGCTTCACGTGCGTCTTGCCGCGCTGCAGGTCAACCAGTCCGTAGCGTGACATCGTCTTCAGGGTCCTCGACAAGTTGCCCGGCTGCCGGCCCGTGGTGCGGGCCAGCACGGCGATTGAATCCGGGTTGCTCTCACGGATCACCTTGAGCAGCGCGCGGTTCTGATCGCTGAGCACCTCGGCGACCGACTTCATGGACGTGAACCAGATCTTCGGCTCCCCCGGCTTCGGCTTGTACTCGCCCTTGGCAATGGCGACGGCTCGGGCCCGGATCTGCTCCTGCGGCATCACGCCGATGGTGATCGTCTTCATCGCTGTGTTTCCTTGATCACGCGGTCGACTTCCTCGAAGAAATCGACCAACAACTGTGCCGCCGACTCGAACGCGTAGGGCACTCCCTTGTCGTTGGCAGCGCGGTGTCGATGGTCATGAGCCAGCCGACGGCCGGCAAACTTGAATTTCCTGGGTGGCTTCACGGCATGCGCGTTGTCGTACCCGAGGGCCCGGGTGCCATACCGGTCGTGGAGCGTCAGGCTGTACCGAACGCCATGAGGAATGTCCGGCGAGACCGGGACACGCCAAGCCTCGATCTTGACCCAGTACCCGCCATCCTGCTCGAAGATGCTGCCGTCAAGATCGAGCAACGTCTCGAGGCCGTCAGCGGCACTGCTCATTTTGGGTTCAGCATATCACCGGTTGATATGCTCAGGGAAGCGTCGCATCCCTTGCCCCACCCTCCCGGAACGCATGCCCGCCCCGGCCCAGCACCGTGTCCGCCCGGCGCGAGCGCAGCAACGGGAACAGCCACTGCACCGCCCAGCGCTCGGGCCCGTGGGCGCGGTCGTCGGCCAGGCCGTAGGCGGGCGGCAGGCGGCGCGTGATGTGCGCAGTGCCGAAGAGCACGTCCCACAGGAACAGCAGGTTGCCGTAGTTGCCGCGGTAGTGGCCCACGCCGTCGTCCTGGCTCAGCGCGTGGTGCGCGAAGTGGGTGGCCGGGGTGGAGACGGTGCGCTCCAGCACCCAGGCCAGCGGGTGCAGCGCGCGGTGGCGGTGCAGCGGCGCGTCCCAGCGCACGGGCGAGTGCGCGCCGATGATGACCGCCAGCTTGAGCACCGTGTAGCCCACGTAGACCCAGCCGAAGCCCAGGTACAGCAGCCCGCCCGACAGCCACAGCCCGGGCATCAGCGCGTAGTACAGCGCGTTGTTGCGGTAGACCACGCGCACGCTCATGTAGGCCGCCGAGTGGTGGGCGCGGTGCAGCGGCCACAGCACGCTGGTGTGGCTGAGCCGGTGCCACAGGTACTGGGTCAGGTCGTCGGCCACCAGCAGCACGGCCAGCATGCCCCACCAGGGCCAGTGCGCGAGCGCGCCGCGGTGCTGCGGCCAGGCCCAGGCGCACAGCGCCGAGGAGGCGGCCAGCACGGCGCCGGAGATGAGCGGGAAGGTCAGGGTGACGGCGAGGTCGAGGCGGTTGTCCTCCCGCGTGGCCTCGCGCGGAAAGAACCGTCCCGCGGCCAGCTCGGCCAGCGCGAAAGCCAACAGCACCGAGCCGATGACCAGCATTTGCACGGTCTGCATGTGCGCGTCGTTCATCGCGGACTCATCATTTCTGGTCCTCTCCCGCAAGGGGATTCGGCTCCTCTTCCCTCGTGGTAGAGGAGCTGTTGCTCAGCCCCTCTGCCGCCAGGTGGGCGGCGAGCCCATGCAGGCCCCGCTCGTCGCGCGGCGGGCCGGGCCGCCCTGGCAATCGTCCTCACAGCGGCTCGCAGCGCAGCGTGCGCCGCGCAGCCTCCACCACGTCGCGCTGGGTGGCGTAGTCGGCCACGAGCACACGCATCAGCAGCAGGCCCTTGGTCGTGGGCGCATTGACCACGCGCGCCCCGGACGGCACCGCTGGCGCCTGCGCGTAAGCCTTGGGGCCGACGACCACCAGGTCCACCGGCGCGCCACCCGCCTGGCGGTCGTTCAGCACGAAGTGATTGTCCGAGTTCGACGCGTACAAGGCGATCGACCAGTAATTCGGCGCCTTCGGGTCGGCGCGTATGCGCATCGGGCGCTCCGAGACGTCGATGCTGCAGGTGGCGTACAGCAGGTCCGGGCTGGGCATGACGATGCGGCGCTGCGTGGCGTCGGTCATCGGCGGCAGGTAGACGCCCGCGCGCTCCTCGGTCGAGGCGGTGGCCGACAGGCGCCACATGATGGCCCGCGGCAAGGCCCATACCGCCAGCAGGTGGACGACGGCGGCGAAGGCGATGAAGAGCAGCAGGCCGCGCAGGACGTGGCCGCGTGCGCGGCGGCGTGGCTCAGCGCCGCTCTCGAGAAAACGCCGGGCCGTCCCAGGTTTTCTTGACCCCCGTGGGGGGTGGGCTGGGCGCAGCCCGGCCCTGGGGGTGATCATTTGCACTCCCCCATCACCTCGATGCGCGGCGCCTGCAGCGAGCCTGGCGCGGCGGCCAGGGCGGGATCGGGGTTGTAGACACGCAGCGTGAAGACCAGGCCGCGGTCGCCCGGTGTGGGCAGCCAGGGCAGGGTTTCGGCACCGGGCGGGGAACTCGGCCCGCTCAGCAGGGCGAAGCGGCCCTGCGCGTCCAGCGGCGCGTTGGCGCCGTTGACGCTGTAGCGCCGCTGGGGGTTGGCAAAGAGGAACAGGTCCTCGGCATAGGCCGTCACGCTCCACCAGCGGGCCTGGGGTGGCACGCCAGTGACGCGGTAGGTGCAGCGCGAGCGCAGCTGCGCGCCGGCGGAGTCGGCCGCGGCCACGTAGTACATCGTCTCCTCCCGGTTCAGCGCCAGCAGCCCGCCCAGTGCCACGCGGGCGCGGGTGTAGAGGTCGGCGTCCGGGCTGCCCGCCAGCGTGCTGACGCGCCACGGCCCGGCACTCGCGCCGTAGCCCGAGACACTGCGCAACACCCCCCAGGCGCTGCCCAGGCCCAGCGCCACGGCGGCCAGCAGCCACAGCAGGCGCCACCCGATGCCGCCGCGGGAGCGCCCGCGCCGCGACGCCCAAACCGCCGCGCCGACGCCGGCGCTGGCGGCGGCGCCGGCCAGGAGGAGCTTGCGGCGGTGGGTGGGCATGGGGGAGCAGGGTTGGCGCCGCAGTCTAGGGGCGGCGGCGCGGGCGGGGGATCGGGGTCTGCACGGGGTCAGGGGTGCGCTGATGACGAGGCCGCCCCTGCGCCGGAGCCTGGGGCGGGCAAAGGGGCAGGGCTGAGAAAGCCTCGGGCCCAGCCCGCTCGAAGGCCGCGACGCGGCGGAGGGTCTTGGCACCCCGGGCCGGGCCGATCATCGCGGGCGGCGACTCGCGTAGCGACCCGAGCAGCGCTTCAGTGCGCGCTGAAGACGTCCGTCAGCGAGGCAGCGTCCAGCACGCGGTCGGCCCACAGGTCGAACTGTTCGGCGGTGGCCGCCCTCAGTTGCTCTGCGGCCCATTCCGGCAGCGGGCCGAAGCGGCGGGTCAACTGGCGGGTCAGGGTCTCGAGTTTGCCTTCGAGCTTGCCCTCGAGCTTGCCCTGTTGCAGGCCCAACTGCCTGCCCTCCGCCACACCCTTGGCGAGCCCCCGCTCGATCGCGAGGCGCTCCACACTCGTGACGTACTTCATCTGGGCCTTCCTTTCGATCTGCTCGATGTCTTGCCAGACCTGCCGCTCCTGCGGCTTGGGCAGGGCGAGCATCCAGTCGATGATGGTGAACAGGTCGATCACCCGCTGGCGTTGCCAGCCCTGGATGTAGAGCAGGCGCACCAATTCCCGCTTGGCGGCGAAGCGGCGGGCCGTGTTCAGAGTTATCTTG
>CAIRBF010000317.1 GCA_903876715.1 uncultured beta proteobacterium | reverse complement strand
GCCAGCCTGCAGGACAGCGACGAACTGGCGTGCATCGACCTCGCCACCCAGGCGGTGCGCTGGAAGGTGCGCACCGGCAAGATGCCGGCCGACGTCTTCCTCACGCGCGACGACCGCCATCTCCTGGTGGGTCTGACGGGTGACCGCCATGTCGAGGTTTACGACGTCGCCTCCGGTGCGGCCCGGCTCCTTAAGCGCATCGAGACGGGCGACGGTGCGCATGCCTTCCGCTCACGCGGCGACGGCCGCCACGTCTTCGTCAGCAACCGGGCGGCCAACACGATCAGCATGATCGATCTGAGCAGCTTCACCGTCGCGGCCCAATTGCCCGGACCGGGTGGGCCGGACTGCATGGACATCCTGGCCGATGGACGCACCCTGCTGCTGAGTTCACGCTGGGCGCGCAAGCTCAGTGTGATCGACATCGAGGCGCGTCGGGTCCTGCGTCAGGTGCCGGTGGGGCGCTCGCCACACGGGGTGTGGACGCTGGACCATGCGCCGAGGACTTGAGATGCAGGGGCGAGCGCTGACCTTCACCGCAGCACTGCGGCGCAGCGCGCGGCCACTGGCCTGCCTTCTCGTGGCCCTGGGCGCCGGGGCGATGCTGGCCCGCCCGGCAAGCGCCGCCGGCACCTCCTCCGCCGCGTGCGCCCGACCGGTCTATCTGACCTTCGACACCGGCCACATGGGCGTCGCGCCCCTGGTGGCCGAGGTGTTGAAGCGCCACGGCGTGCGCGTCACCTTCTTCCTGGCCAACGAGCGCACCCGCAACGGCGGCGGCAGCCTCGACGACGAGTGGGCGCCCTGGTGGAAGGAGCGCGCCGCCGAAGGCCACGCCTTCGGCTCCCACACCTGGGACCATGACATCTGGCAGGCTGACGCCGCCGACGGCGCGCTGCGCGTGCGCCCGACGATGGGTCCGCAGGCGGGGCGCGCGCGCACGCTGGCGCCCGCCGGCTACTGCGAGGAACTGGACCGCCCGGCCCGCCGCTTCGAGGCCATGACCGGCCAGCGCATGCACGCCTGGTTCCGCGCGCCGGGGGGGCGCACCTCGCCGGCGCTGCTGCAGGCCGCCCAGGCCTGTGGTTACACACATGTGGGCTGGTCGCCGGCGGGCTTCCTCGGTGACGAGTTGCCCAGCGACAAGCACCCGAATGCGCGTCTGCTCGAGCGTGCGCTGCGTGACATTCGTCCTGGCGACATCCTGCTTGCTCACCTGGGCATCTGGTCGCGGCAGGACCCCTGGGCGCCGGCCGTGCTGGAGCCGCTGATCACGGGCCTGAAAGCGCGCGGGATGTGCTTTGCGACCCTGCGCGAGCATCCGGTCCATGGCCGTGCCGGCCTGCGCACCCCAGCGCCGGCGCGTGCCGACAGCAGGGCCACCGGCGCCGTGTCGGGGGCGCAGTCGGCTGCGCTGGGGGCGTTGCGGTGACGCTGCTGGACACCGCCCTGAACGCCTTCGGCGACGCCCAGCAGGCGGCGTTCGAGGGGCTGGTGCAGCCGCTGATGTTCGCGCTCGGGCTGGGCAACCTGCTCGAGGACGGCTACCGTGCGACGGGCTGGCTGCTCGTGGGCGTGCTGCAGATCGCCCTGATGGCCACGGTGTTGCGCGCGCTGGAACGTTGGCGTCCGGTGGAGCCGGTGGTCGATCGCGCCGCGGTGCGCGTGGACATCGTCTACACGCTGGTCCACCGGCTCGGCGTGTTCCGGCTGGCGATGTTCTTCAGCCTCGAGCCCGCAGCCACCGCGCTGGCGGGGCAATTGCGGCTGCTGGGCTGGCAGCCCTGGCAGATCGACGCTTGGTGGCCGGGCGTCAGCGACGGCGCGCTGGTGAGCTTTCTTTTGTACCTGGTCCTGTTCGACTTCGTCGACTACCTGATCCATCGCGCCCAGCACCGTTGGGACTGGTGGTGGCAGTTGCACGCGCTGCATCACAGCCAGCGCCAGATGACGCTGTGGTCGGATCAGCGCAACCACCTGCTCGACGACGTGCTGCGCGATGCTGTCTTCGCAGCTGTGGCCTTGGCCGTGGGCATCGGCCCGGGCCAGTTCGTCGCAGTGGTGGCCTGCACGCAACTGCTCGAGAGCCTGTCGCACGCCAACGTGCGGCTGTCTTTCGGCCCTGTTTTCGGCCGCCTGCTCGTCAGCCCGGCCTTCCACCGCTTGCACCACCGCATCGGTCTCGGGCACGAGTCCGGCGGTCTGGGGACGCTGGGCGGGCACAACTACGCGGTGCTCTTCCCGTGGTGGGACACGCTGTTCGGCACCGCCCGCATGGACGGCCGCTACGAGCCCACGGGCGTGCGCGACCAGTTGCCACAGGAAGGCGGGCGTGATTACGGCTGCCGCTTTTGGCTGCAGCAGTGGCTGGGGCTGAAGCGGCTTGCCGGCCGGGCCTGAGCCCGCGCGCCCCTCACGAGCCATGCGGGCCGCGCCCCCGGCGCCTGAGGCCTCGTCGTCAGGCGGCAGGCCCGAGGATTGCGCGGACGGAAGACGTGACCATGTTTCCGCGCTGCTTATGATCGACGCCCGATGAAAAACTTGCTCGATGCGGGCTGGCGCGCGGCCGTCGGTTGCCTCCACCCGCGCGTCATCCTGTGGTCGCTGCTCCCGCTGGCGCTGTCTGGTGCCTCGGTGGCGCTGCTCGGCTGGTTCTATTGGGAGCTGGCGGTGGGGGCGGTGCGCCAGTTGCTGGAGCAATGGTCCCTGGTCGCGGCGATGCTGCAGTGGCTGGAGTCGATCGGCGGCGGGGCTTTTCGGGCCCTGATCGCACCGATCGTCGTCGTGGCACTCGCCGTGCCGGCGATCGTCGTGCTCAACTTGTTGCTGGTGGCCTGGCTCATGACGCCGGCCATGGTGGATCTCGTGGCGAGGAACCGTTTCCCCAGGCTGGAGCGCCGTGGCAGCGCGTCAGTCTGGTGGCAGGGTCTGGCCTGGTCATTGGGCTGCACTTTCGTGGCGTTCGTCGTGCTGTTGCTGAGCCTGCCGTTGTGGCTGGTGCCGCCGCTGGCTCTTCTGATTCCGCCGCTCGTGTGGGGGCTGGCTGACGGCGCGGGTGCTGGCTTTCGATGCGCTTTCCGCGCACGCGACCGCGGGGGAGCGTGGCCTGATCCTGCGGGCGCAGCGCTGGCCGCTGCTGGGCATGGGGGTGGTCTGCGGCCTGTTGGGCGCGGTGCCCTCGCTCGTCTGGGCCCTCGGGGCCGTGGCGCTGGTTCTCGCGCCGGTGGTGATCGTGTTGTCGGTCTGGCTCTACACCCTGGTGTTCGCATTCGCCTCGCTCTGGTTCGCGCACTACACGCTGCTGCGCCTGGACCGCCTGCGCCGCTTGCCCGTGGGCGAGGCCTCTGCGTCCGTTCCCTCACCGCTGACCCTGGAAGCACCCCGCGCATGAACATCGGCCTCATCATCATCGGCGACGAGATCCTCTCCGGCAAGCGGGAGGACAAGCACCTGCCCAAGGTCATTGCCCTGCTGGGCGCGCGCGGTCTCGCGCTGGCCTGGGCGCGTTACGTCGGCGACGACCGCGACCGCATCACCGCGACCCTGCGCGAGGCCATGGAGAGTGGTGATCTCGTCTTCTCCTGCGGCGGCATCGGCGCCACGCCCGATGACCACACGCGCCAGAGCGCCGCTGCCGCGGGCGGCGTGCCGCTGGAGTTGCACCCGCAGGCGCGGGCGCTGATCGTCGAGCGCATGCAGGACGTTGCGCGCGAGCAGGGCCTGCCCTTCGAGCCCGACCGTGCGGACAACGTGCACCGCCTGAACATGGGTGTGTTTCCCCAGGGGGCCTCGATCGTCCCGAACCCGTACAACAAGATCCCGGGCTTCTCGGTCGGACATGTGCACTTCGTCCCGGGCTTCCCGGTGATGGCCTGGCCGATGATCGAGTGGGTGCTGGACCGGTGCTACCCGCATTTGCACGGACGCCAGATGCAGTCCGAGCGTTCGGTCATCGTCTTTGGCGCCATGGAGGCCGCGCTCACGCCGCTGATGGAGGACATCGAGCGCCGCCATCCAGCGATCAAGGTCTTCAGCCTTCCGAGCGTCGATCATCCCCAGCATGGTCGCCACATCGAGCTCGGCGTCAAGGGCATGGACGGTCTCGTCGCGGCCTACGCCGACCTGAAGGCGGGACTGCAGCACCTGGGAGCCGATCTGGGCCCTGAAATGGTGCGGTGATGTTTTGCACCAACTAGGTGCATTTGCGCTATTGTGGTGCAATCAAAGAAGCTGCTGCCGTCGACCATGGCGGTAGTTGTTCTTGGCGCCCATCCGCGGCCTATCTTGCTATGGCGCATGTCCGACGCCGCAGAAGGTGCGCTGGGCACGCTTTCTGCTTCGTTTTAGGGCGTCCCTGCGGCGGATGGTAGGAACCGCGCGGGCCGGACATTTCCAACTCGAGTGCATCAACAGGAGAAACAGATGGCAAAGACGGTTGCCGACGTGATGAAGATGGTGAAGGACAACGAAGTCAAGTTCGTGGACTTCCGCTTCACCGACACCCGCGGCAAGGAGCAGCACGTGTCGGTGCCGGTGTCGGCCTTCGACGAGGACAAGTTCTCCTCGGGCCACGCCTTCGACGGTTCGTCGATCGCCGGCTGGAAAGGCATCGAAGCCTCAGACATGCTGCTGATGCCCGACCCGAGCACCGCCAACATCGATCCGTTCTTCGAAGAGCCGACGCTCATCCTGACCTGCGATGTACTCGAGCCGGGCGATGGCAAGCCCTACGAGCGCGACCCGCGTTCGCTGGCCAAGCGCGCCGAGGCCTACCTGAAGGCCAGCGGCCTGGGCGACACCGCTTTCTTCGGTCCGGAGCCCGAGTTTTTCATCTTCGACCAGGTGCAGTGGAGCGTCGACATGTCGGGCTGCTTCGTCAAGGTCGGCTCGGAAGAGGCGCCCTGGAGCACCGGCAAGGACT
>CAIRBF010000316.1 GCA_903876715.1 uncultured beta proteobacterium | reverse complement strand
GGGTACAGGATCTCCTCGACCACCGGCGACAGGCGGTGGATCTCGTCGATGAAGAGCACGTCGTTGCGCTCGAGGTTGGTCAGGATCGCAGCCAGGTCCTTGGGCTTCTCGAGCACCGGCCCCGAGGTCTGGCGCAGGTTCACACCCAGCTCGGCGGCGATGATGTGGCTCAACGTCGTCTTGCCCAATCCGGGCGGGCCGAACAGCAGCACGTGGTCCAGCGCCTCGCTGCGCATGCGGGCAGCGCCGATGAAGATCTCGAGTTGCTCGCGCGCCTTGGCCTGGCCGACGTATTCCGCCAGGCCCTTGGGCCGCAGCGCGCGCTCCAGCGCCTCCTCGTTCGGCGAGGCCCGGGCCGCGCTGACCACGCGCGCGGGCGCGACGCGGGGGGGCTGGAAGTCGTCGGTCTGGATGGCCATCCAGTGATTATCGGCGTGCGAGGGCGGCGTGGCGCTCGCGACGTGATCGCCGCGGCGGCCGTGTGGCGCAGGCCCTGGGCTAGACTCGCTGCATGATTTCCATGCATTTCATGCCTGCGACGGTGTTGCGCGGGCTCAGGCATCTGGCGGTCGTCTCGTTCTGCCTGCTGGCTGCGGGCGCCCAGGCCCAGGTCACCGTGAAGGACCCTTGGGTGCGCGGCACGGTCGCGCAGCAGAAGGCGACTGGGGCCTTCATGCAGATCACCGCGGTCGCCGGCGGCAAGCTGGTGTCGGTCACCTCGCCCATGGCGGGCGTTGTCGAGATCCATGAAATGGCGATGGACGGCAACGTGATGAAGATGCGTGCCGTCCCCGCACTGGAGCTGCCCGCGGGCAAGGCCGTCGAGCTCAAGCCCGGCGGCTACCACGTGATGCTGATGGAACTCAGGCAGGCCTTGCAGCCGGGCCAGGCGGTGCCGCTGACCCTGGTCGTCGAGGTGCCGGGGGGCCGGCGCGAGACCGTGCAGCTCAGCGCGCCGGTGCGCCCACTGGCCGCCGCGCCCGCCCACGGCACCCACGGCGCCCACAAGCACTGATCCGCGGCTGCGCCGTTCAACGGCTCAGCGACTTGAGCGCGAGCTTGATCCCCTCGCTGACTGTCACGTTGGCGGGCAGTGCCTTGAGTGCCGCCTGTGCTTCGCGCTCCTGGTAGCCCAGGGCCAGCAGGGCCTGCACGATGTCGGCCTGTGCATCGCTCGCCACGCTGGACGCTGGCGCGCCGATGTCGGGGCCCAGGCGGCCCTTGAGCTCGAGCAGCATGCGCTCGGCTGTCTTCTTTCCTATGCCCGGCACCTTGACGAGGCGCGCGCCGTCCTGCCGGCTGACGGCCTGTGCCAGCTCGCCCACGCTCAGCCCGGACAGGATGCCCAGCGCGGTGCGCGGGCCCACGCCGCTGATGCGCAGCAGTTCGCGGAAAGTGCCCCGCTCGGCCGGGGTGAGGAAGCCGAACAGCTGCTGCGCGTCCTCGCGCACGACGAAGTGCGTCAGCAACGTCACGCGCTCGCCGAGCGCTGGCAGGTTGCAGAAGGTGCTCATCGGCACGTCGAGTTCATAGCCCACGCCCTGCACATCTACGAGCACGAGGGGCGGGGCCTTCTCCGCCAGCAGGCCGCTGATGCGTCCGATCATGGGGCAGGATTGTGGCCTGCTTGATGCGGTGCGGCGGCGGCGCACAATCGGGCCTCCCGTTGCACTTGCAGCCCAGCCTGGCGAGACCCGCGACCTTGATCCTGCGCCACCGCTTTGAACCCGCCGACAACCAGCGCCTGGCCCACCTGTGTGGCCCGCTCGACGCGAACTTGCGTGACATCGAGGCGGCGCTGGCCGTGCGCATCAGGCGCCGCGGCGGCGTGTTCAGCGTCGAAGGGCCGCGCCAGCCGGCCGAGCGGGCACTGGCCCTGCTCGTCTGGCTGCACGAGCGCGCACTGGCGCCGGTCGGCGGTGAGCCCTTGCAGCTCGCCCTGGCCGAGGCGCGTTCCGCGCCGCGCGGCGTGGCCAGGGCGGGGAGGGACGCGCAGGGCGATCCGTCCGCGGGCGCGTCGGCGGCTCCGGACCACGGGGCGGTGGGGGACGCGACCGCAGCGGCCGATATGGTTTTGAACACGCGGCGCACCGACCTGCGCGGGCGCACGCCCCACCAGGTCCAGTACCTGCGCCAGATCCTCGACAGCGACATCACCTTCGGCATCGGCCCGGCCGGCACCGGCAAGACCTTCCTGGCCGTGGCCTGCGCCGTGGACGCGTTGGAGCGCCAGGCAGTGCAGCGCATCGTGCTGACCCGGCCGGCCGTCGAGGCCGGCGAGCGCCTGGGCTTCCTGCCGGGCGACCTGGCGCAGAAGGTGGATCCCTACCTGCGCCCCTTGTACGATGCGCTGTACGATCTGATGGGTTACGACCGCGTGACGCGCGCCTTCGAGCGCGGTCAGCTCGAGATCGCTCCGCTGGCCTTCATGCGCGGGCGCACCTTGAACCATGCCTTCGTGATCCTCGACGAGGCGCAGAACACCACGCGAGAGCAGATGAAGATGTTCCTCACGCGCATGGGTTTTGGTTCCAAGTGCGTCGTCACCGGTGACGTGAGCCAGATCGATCTGCCGGCCGGCATGGCCAGCGGCCTGGTGGATGCGGCCGCGGTGCTGCAATCGGTGCGTGGTATCGCCTTCACCCGCTTCACGGCCGCTGACGTGGTGCGCCACCCGCTCGTGGCGCGCATCGTCGAGGCCTATGACGCGGCGCAGGAGTTCGCGCGCGGTGCGACACCCACTGCGGCGGGCGGCCGCAGGTTGCGGCCCGGCTTGGCGTGAAGCCGGCCGCGCCGCCGCTGCAGCTGTCGCTGCAGATGCCCGACGGTCGCCACCGCGCGCACCTGTCGCGGCACGGCGTCGCGCGCTGGATCCGCGCGGCGCTGCAGCGGCCGGGCGAGATCGCGGTGCGCATCGTCGACGAGGACGAGGGCCGGCGTCTGAACCGGGAGTTCCGCGCCAAGGACTACGCCACGAACGTCCTGACCTTCGACTACGCGCATGCTCCCGTGGTCAGCGCCGACCTGGTGCTGTGTGCGCCAGTCGTCGAGCGCGAGGCTGCGGCCGCCGGCATCCCCCTGCAGGCGCACTACGCGCACCTGCTGGTGCACGGCGCGCTCCACGCCCAGGGGCATGACCACGAGCAGCCCGGCCAGGCGCGCGCGATGGAGGCATTGGAAAGCGCCATCCTGCTCGCCCTGGGGCTGCCCGATCCGTGGGCCGATGGCCGCCAGCCGGCGGGTGCTGCCGCTCAGCGTCCGCGCAGCAGTCGCGCGGCCTCGAGCGCGAAGTAGCTCAGCACGCCATCGGCGCCGGCGCGCTTGAAGGCCAGCAGCGACTCCATCATCACCGCGTCGTGGTCGAGCCAGCCGCGCTCGGCCGCGGCCTTGAGCATGGCGTACTCGCCGCTGACCTGGTAGGCGAAGGTAGGCACGCCGAACTCGGTCTTGACCCGGCGTACGATGTCCAGATAGGGCATGCCCGGCTTGACCATCACCATGTCGGCGCCCTCGGCCAGGTCGAGCGCGACCTCGCGCAGCGCCTCGTCGGTGTTGCCGGGGTCCATCTGGTAGACCTTCTTGTCGGCCTTGCCGAGGTTGCCCGCGGAGCCGACGGCGTCACGGAAGGGGCCGTAGAAGGCACTCGCGTACTTCGCGCTGTAGGCCATGATGCGGGTGTGGATCAGGCCCGCGCCCTCGAGCGCGGCGCGGATCGCGCCGATCCGGCCGTCCATCATGTCGCTCGGGGCGACGATGTCCACCCCCGCCTGCGCCTGCACCAGGGCCTGGCGCCGCAGCACGTCCACTGTCTCGTCGTTGAGGATGTAGCCGGTGGCGTCCAGCAGCCCGTCCTGCCCGTGGCTGGTGAAGGGGTCGAGCGCGACGTCGGTGAGCACGGCGAGCTCGGGAAAGCGCGCCTTCAAGGCCCGCACCGCGCGCGGCACCAGGCCCTCGGGATTGGTCGCCTCGGCGCCATCGGGCGTCTTCAGCTCAGCGTCGATCACCGGGAACAGCGCCAGCACCGGAACGCCCAGCCGCAGGCAGTCCTCGGCCACGGCGAACAGGCGGTCCACGCTCATGCGCTGCACGCCGGGCATGCTCGCAACGTCCTGGACGCGGTCGGTGCCGTCGAGCACGAACACTGGCAAGATCAAGTCCTCGGGGGCCAGGCGGTGCTCGCGCACCAGCGCGCGGGTGGCGGCGTCACGCCGCAGACGACGCGGCCGGTTGGCCGGATAGGGGGCAAACACGCGGTTCACGGCCTCTCCTTGCTATGCTAGATTGGACGTCGGATGATAGCCGCCGGGTTGTCGTTCCCTGCTTTTCCTCCCTGAGCAGGTGCTTCAGCGCCAGACAGCGATGAGGCTTTTCCGAGCCCCGGCTCAGACCGGGGCTTTTTTTCGTTCGGGGCTTCCATAATCTCGTCATGAGCTCTGGCTATCTCTGGGTCAAGGCCTTCCACATCGTCTTCGTGGCGAGCTGGTTTGCCGGCCTGTTCTACCTGCCGCGCCTGTTCGTCAACCTGGCGATGGTGCCTGCCCACAGTCATGCCGAGCGCGAGCGGCTGCTGTTGATGGCGCGAAAACTCCAACGCTTCTCCACGCTGCTGATGTGGCCGGCATTGCTGCTGGGGTTGTGGCTGTGGCTGGGTTATGGTGTGGGCCGTGGTCCTGGCAGCGGCTGGATGCACGCCAAGCTCGCGCTGGTGCTGGTGGTCATCGGTTACCACCATAACTGCCGCAGGCTGTTGCGGGCCTTCGAGCAGTTCGAGAATCGGCGCAGCCACCGCTGGTTCCGCGTCTACAACGAGGTTTCGGTGCTGGCCTTCGCGGCGATCGTGGTGCTTGTCGTCGTCAAGCCCTTCTGACGGGCTGACTCGCGGGCTGGCGCAACCCGCCGATGCGTATCGACCGCAGCTCGGCGCGATCGCTGGCGGCGGTGTACGCCGCGCTGATCGTCTATGCGACCTTGCACCCCTTCGCCGGCTGGCGCTGGCCCCCCGGGGTGCAGTGGAGCGAGCTTCTGCTGCTGCCCTGGCCACCATGGCGCAGCCGATTCGACGACTGGTCCAACCTGTTCGGATACCTGCCCTTCGGCGCCTTGCTGCTGGTGTCGGGCGTGCGTGGTGGAGCAGGGCGGCTTCCCAGTCTGCTGCTCGCTGTGACGGTTCCGGCGGCCATGTCCTTCGCGCTCGAGGTGCTGCAGGGCTTCTTGCCTTCCCGGGTGCCGTCGGCCCGGGATTGGACGCTCAATGCCGCGGGGGCGGCCGGTGGCGCGCTGCTTGCCTTCCTGGTCGACACCGTGGGCGGGCTGGCACGCTGGCACGGTTGGCGCCGGCGCTGGCTTGGCGCGCCCTCGGGCGGCGGCTTGGCGCTCTTGCTCCTGTGGCCGGTGGCCCTGCTGTTCCCGTCGCCGGTTCCGCTGGGCTTGGGTCAACTCTTCGCGCCGCTGCGCGAAGCAACGGCCGAACTCCTGCAGGGCACCGCGTGGGCAGGCCTGCTCGACGAACCCGATTGGTTCCCAGACGCGGGCGCCGCCCCGATGGGCGTGGTGGCCGAGTCGATGGCGATCGCGCTCGGGCTGCTCTCACCGTGCGCGGTGGCCCTGGTCTCGATCGCGCCGGGCTGGCGTCGGGCGCCCGCCATCCTGGTCCTGTGCGCCCTGGGCGTGCTGGCGACCACCTTGTCCACGGCACTCAATTTCGGCCCTGCGCATGCCCTGGCCTGGATGACTCCTCGCGCGGGCCCGGCGCTGGCCTTCGGCGGCCTGGCCGCGCTGCTCCTGTGGCGCCTGCCCCCGCGCATGGTGGCTGCGCTGGGACTGGTAACGGTCACGGCCGCGGTGACCTTGGTGGCGCAGGCGCCGCAGGATCCGTACTTCGCCGCCAGCCTGCAACTGTGGGAGCAGGGTCAGTTCATCCGCTTCCACGGCATGGCGCAGTGGGTGGGATGGCTCTGGCCCTACGCGGCCCTGGCTTGGTTGCTGCGCCGTGCGGCGGCGCCGCGCTGAGACCGGGGCTGTGGGCTCGGGCCCGGGTTCCGATGAGGTGCCGCTCCTAGAATGCAACGACTGGCGTGCCCCTGTTCGCCCGTCCTGCGCTCTGCAGGCCCTCGCGAGTACACCCTGGACACCGGATGAGCTACTACCGCCACCACGTCTTCTTCTGCCTGAACCAGCGCAGCAACGCCGAGGCCTGCTGCGCCCAGCACGATGCGCAGGTGGCGTTCGACCACTGCAAGAAGCGCGTCAAGGACGCCGGCCTGGCCGGTCCGGGCGGCGTGCGCGTCAACAAGGCCGGCTGTCTGGACCGTTGCGCTGGCGGGCCGGTGGCCGTGGTCTATCCCGAGGGGGTCTGGTACACCTTCGTCGACCGTGACGACATCGACGAGATCGTTGAGTCGCACCTGAAGCAGGGCCGGCCGGTCGAGCGCCTGCTGCTGGCGCCCGACGTCGGGCGTTGATGAACTCGCGCACGGAACGGGCCACGGTCACCGGGCCGGTCGGCGAACTGGCGTGCGCGCTGGACGCTCCGGTCGACGCCATCGCGCCGCGCGGGCTGGCGGTCGTGTGTCACCCGCACCCCTTGCACGGCGGCACGATGAACAACAAGGTCGTGCAGACCCTGGCCCGGGCCTTCGTCCAGGCCGGTTGGCGCAGCGTGCGTTTCGACTTTCGCGGCGTCGGCGAGTCCGCAGGGCACTGGGATGGTGGCGTCGGCGAGATCGATGACGCGTTGGCGGTCGTGCGCGCTTTCCGGACTTCGGGCCAGCCGCTGGCGCTGGCGGGCTTTTCCTTCGGGGCCTATGTCGCCTCGCAGGTGGCCGCGCGGCTGGCTGACCAGGCGCCGGCCGAGCGCGTGATCCTGGTCGGCCCGGCGGTGCAGAACTTCGAGGTCGCCCCGCTGCCGCCGGCCAGCCTGGTGGTGCATGGCGAGGCCGACGATGTGGTTCCCTTGGCCGCCGTGCTGGATTGGGCGCGCCCGCAAGTCCAGCCGGTGGTCGTGGTCCCCGCCACCGGACATTTTTTCCATGGTCAGTTGGCGCTGCTGAAGAGCCTGGTGCTCGGCGCGCTGGCGCCCCAACCTGAATGAACGCCCATTCCCTATGAAGCGACTTTTCTGGGCCTGCGCCCTGCTGCTGGTGACGGTCCTGGCGCGTGCGCAGGTGCCGCAGCCGCCCGAGATCGCGGCGCGCCAGTACCTGCTGCTCGACCTTGCCAGCGGTCAGGTGCTGGCCGAGCGTGAGGCCGATACGCCGGCCGACCCGGCCAGTCTGACCAAGCTCATGACGGCGTATATCGTCTTCGACGCCATCAAGGCCAAGAAGCTCAGCCTCGAGCAGGAAGTGCCGGTGTCCACGCGCGCCTGGGCCGAGCGCAAGGGCGGCGGCTCGCTGATGTTCATCGACACCACGATGCGGCCCAAGGTCGACGAATTGCTCAAGGGCATGATCGTGCAGAGCGGCAACGATGCCTCGGTTGCGCTGGCCGAGGCCGTCGCCGGCTCGTTGGATGCTTTCGTCGCGCTGATGAACCGTCAGGCCCAGGCCTGGGGCCTGAAGAACACGCGCTTTCGCAACGTCACTGGCCTGACCGAGGCCGGCCATCAGAGCACGGCGCGCGACATCGCCACGCTGGCTGCGCGCGTCATCGCCGATCACCCCGACTTTTACGCCTACTACTCGATCCGCCAGTACAGCTACAACAACATCCGTCAGGACAACCGCAACATGCTGCTGGGCCGCGACCCTGCGGTGGACGGCATGAAGACCGGCTACACCGAGTCGGCGGGGTATTGCCTCGTCGCCAGCGCGGTGCGCGACCTGCCCAACGGCAAGCGGCGCCTGCTGTCGGTGGTGATGGGGGCGACCTCGCGCGACGCACGCGCGGCCGAGAGCCAGAAGCTGATGAACTGGGGCTGGCAGGCCTGGGATGCGGTGCGGCTGTTCGATGCCGGAAAGCCCGTGGCTGCGGTGCCGGTGTGGAAGGGAACGGTCGCGCAGGCGTCGCTCGGTGTGGGCAGCGGTGCGGTTTTCGTCACGGTGCCGCGCGGCGAGGGAACGAAGCTGCGCACGCTGATCGAGCGCACGGACCCGCTCGTCGCCCCGCTGGCGCAGGGCCAGCGTGTGGGTACGATCAAGGTTGTCAACGCGGCGGGTGCCCCGCTGGCCACGCTGCCGTTACAGGTGCTGGAGCCCGTGCCGCTGGCCGGCATGCTGGGCCGGGCCTGGGACGCGCTGCGCCTGTGGATCCAGTGAGTCCCTGACTGCGTAGCCTGCGCTCAACCTGCCGGAGACCCGACGATGAACGACAACCTGTGTCACCTGAATGGAGAGGTCCTGCCGCTGTCGCAGGCGCGCGTCAGCGTCCTCGACCGCGGCTTCATCTTCGGTGACGGCATCTACGAAGTCGTGCCGGTCTACGGCCGGCGCCTGTTCCGCTTCGACGCGCACATGGCGCGTCTGGCGCGTAGCCTGCACAAGACCCGGATCCCGAACCCGCACCTTCCAGCGGACTGGCTCGCGCTCATCCGTCCGCTGGTGGCGGCCCTGGCCGAGCGCACCGGCGCTGAGGATCAGCTGGTCTACATCCAGCTCACGCGGGGCGTGGCCCCACGCGACCATGTGATGCCGGAGGGGGTGCGGCCCACGGTGTTCATCATGGTCAACCCGATGAAGCCGCCCAGCGCCGAGCAGCGCCATCAAGGCGTGGCCTGCGTCACCGCGCGCGACTTCCGCTGGGAGCGCGGAGACATCAAGAGCACCTCGCTGCTGGGCAATGTGTTCGCGCGCCAGATCTCGGCCGACGCCGGTGCGGCCGAGACCCTGATGTTCCGCGATGGCTTCCTCACCGAGGCTGCGGCGAGCAACGCCTGGATCGTGCGCGATGGCGCGCTGCTGGGCGTACCCAAGAGCGAACACGTGCTGGAGGGCATACGCTTCGACCTGCTGCGCGAACTGTGCGAAGAGTGTGGCATCGCTTATCACCTGCACCCCATTCCCGAGAGCGACGTGCTCAGCGCCGACGAGGTCTTGCTGAGCTCGGCCACGAAGGAGGTGCTTCCGGTCACCCGCATCGACGGCCAGTCTGTGGGCCACGGCGCCTTGCGCGGCCGGCCGGGGCCGGTGTACGCGCGCCTGCACGAGGCCTACCAGCGCGCCAAGGGCACGCAGTGCATCTGAGCCGGCGTCCCCCCCAGGCCCTTGCCGAGCTATGAACGCCGATCCTGCCTCGCCCAGCCTCATCGAGTACCCGAGCGCCTTCCCCATCAAGGTCATGGGCGCCCACGTGGAGGGCTTCGTCGAGGCCATCGTTTCCGTCGCGCAGCGCTTCGACCCGGGTTTCGATCCGGCCACGGTGGAGCAGCGCGCCAGCCGCGGCGGCAACTATCTCGGGCTCACGATCACGGTCACCGCGACCAGTCGCGAGCAGCTCGACGAGTTGTACCGCACGCTGTCGACGCATCCCATGGTGAAGGTCGTTCTGTAGGAGCCGGCGATGCGCCTGCGATGGCTCGGCCGTCGGTCCCATGCGGGCATCGAGGACGAGATGCGTGCCTTCACCGAGGCGCGTGAGCCTGGCACCGAGGACGAGCTGTGGCTTGTCGAGCACGATCCTGTCTACACCCTGGGCGTGGCCGGGCGCAGGCAGCACCTGCTGGCCCCCGGCGACATCCCGGTGGTGCAGACGAACCGGGGCGGGCAGGTCACCTACCACGGGCCTGGACAGGTCGTGGCCTACCCGCTGGTGGATCTGCGGCGCCTGGGCATCTACGCCCGGGAGTACGTCTTCCGGCTGGAGGCGGCGGTGTTGCAGACGATGCAGTCCCTGGCCGTCACCGGCCACCGCGTGCGCAGCGCGCCAGGCATCTACGTCCGCCTGGACGACCCTGGCGACCACGCCGCGCTTCCGCCGGTGGCCCCGGGAGGCGATCCGTTCGCGGGCCTGGGCAAGATCGCTGCGCTCGGGGTCAAGATCACACGTCACTGCACCTACCACGGACTGGCGCTGAACGTGGCGATGGATCTGGAGCCCTTCCTGCGCATCGACCCCTGCGGCCATGCCGGGCTGCGTACGGTAGACCTGCGCAGCCTGGGCCTGACCCTGGGCTGGTCCGAGGCGGCTGACCTTCTGGCTGCGCGCTTGCGTGCGCAGCTGGCCCCTTGAGGGCCGGGGGCTTGGCCGCGCTCTGCCTGCGCGCTGCGCAGCCGCTACCATCGCCCTTGCGCCGATACTCCTCGGGGCGTCCTGCCCACCCATCACAGCCATGAGCGTCACCGACCCAGCCGCCTACGACCCGACCGCCAAGCAGAAGGCGCAGGCGAAGACCGCGCGCATCCCGATCAAGGTCGTGCCCGCCGAGGTGCTGAAGAAGCCAGAGTGGATCCGCGTCAAGGCGGGCTCACCGGGCACGCGCTTCTACGAGATCAAGAAGATCCTGCGCGAGAACCGGCTGAACACCGTCTGCGAGGAGGCCTCGTGCCCGAATATCGGCGAGTGCTTCGGCAAGGGCACGGCGACCTTCATGATCATGGGCGACAAGTGCACCCGCCGCTGTCCCTTCTGCGACGTCGGCCACGGCCGGCCCGATCCGCTGGACGCAGAGGAGCCCGTCAACCTCGCGCGCACGATCTCGGCCCTGCGACTGAAGTACGTCGTCATCACCAGCGTTGACCGTGACGATCTGCGCGATGGCGGCGCAGCGCATTTCGTGGAGTGCATCCGCCAGGTGCGCGCCCAGTCGCCGCAGACCCGCATCGAGATCCTGACGCCCGACTTCCGCGGCCGCCTGGATCGCGCGCTCGACATCTTGAAGGCGGCGCCTCCGGACGTGATGAACCACAATCTCGAGACGGTGCCACGCCTGTACAAGGAGGCACGCCCCGGCTCGGACTACGCCTTCAGCCTGGACCTGCTGCGGCGCTTCAAGCAGGCTGCGCCCGGCGTGCCGACCAAGAGCGGCCTGATGCTCGGCCTGGGCGAGACCGATGAAGAGATCCTGCAGGTTCTGCGCGACATGCGCGCGCACGACATCGACATGCTGACGATCGGCCAATACCTCGCCCCCAGCGGCCACCACCTGCCGGTGCGCCGTTACGTCCATCCCGACACTTTCCGTATGTTCGAGCGCGAAGCTGCCGCGATGGGTTTCACCCACGCCGCGGTGGGCGCCCTCGTGCGCTCGAGCTACCACGCCGACCAGCAGGCGCATGCGGCCGGCGTGGCCGACGTGCTGGCTTGAGAGGCTGAGAGCATCTGCCTGTGTCTGCAGCACTGCCTGGAGCAGGTGTGCGCGCCCTTGCGCGTGCGGCCTGCGCGCCCATGCCTGGCGGCCGCGCCGGCCGGCTTGCGAGCGTCTCCAGGCCCGGGCTGGGCCCGGCCCATGCCCTGCACGGGTCACGAAAACGTGGGGCAGCTCGGCATTTTCGATCGAGCGCATTCCCGGTGTTCTGTGCGCTCTTGGCCGCTTGTTCGCCCGCCCTGGACTGGCGGGAGGTGCGTGTCGAAGGACGCGACGCTGTCGCGCTGCTGCCGTGCAAGCCTGCGGCCCACGCGCGGCAGATGCTGCTGGGCGAGGGCGACGTCAAGCTCACGCTGCAGGCTTGTCAGGCTGCGGGCATGACCTGGGGCGTGGCCTCAGCCGATGTCGTCGATCCGCGGCGCGTGGGCGCCGCGCTGCAGGCCTTGCGCGAAGCATCGGCCGGCAACCTGGGGGCGTCGCCGGGCGCGACACTGCCGCTGCAGGTGACCGGCGCCACCCCGCAGCCCCACAGCGCGCGCGCCGAGTACGCTGGCCGCCGCCCTGACGGGCAGCCCATGCAGGCCCAGGTAGCTGTGTTCTCGCGCGGCACTGTGGTCTACCAGGCCACCGTGCTCGGCGAGCGTCTGTCGGCTGAAGCGGCCGACACATTTTTCGGTTCCTTGAAACTGGGCGTTGGAGGCCACGGTGGATGAACGTAGCCAGGGCAGCGTGAAGGAACGCGGTCCGTCCGGGCCGGCCGTCCTGCCGATGGCGCGCAGCGACGGTGCGACGGCCTCGGGCGCAGGCTTCTCGGTGGTGCGCATCTTCTTTGCCTTCGCCGCAGGATATTTCCTCTCGGCGCTGCTGCGGGCCGTCACGGCGACGCTGGCGCCGTCCTTCAGCGCGGAACTGGGACTCAAGGCGGGTGACCTGGGCTTGCTGGCCGGAGCGTACTTCCTGGGCTTCGCGGCGCTGCAACTGCCCCTGGGAAGTGCGCTGGACCGCTTCGGACCGAAGCGGGCGCTGCTGGCCCTGATGACGCTGGCCGTGTTGGGCTGTGGCGCCTTCGCGCTTGCACAGACGCTGTGGGGCCTGACCCTGGCGCGCGTGCTGATCGGCATGGGCCTGGCGGCTTGCCTGATGGCACCGTTGACCTGCTTTCGGCTGCGCTTCAGCGCCGCCGCCCAGTTGCGCGCGAACTCCTGGATGCTGATGACGGGCTCGCTGGGCATGGTGGCCTCCACGCTGCCGGTCCAGTGGCTGCTGCCGCTGTGGGGCTGGCGCGGATTGTTCTGGGCCTTGGCGGGCGGTCTCGTGCTCGCGATGGTCCTCATCGCGCGCTCGGTACCCGCCGATCCGGCGCCTGCGCGGCCGCCCGACGGAGCGGGCACTGCCCCGTCGCAGGGTTACCGTCAGGTCTTGCTGCACCCCGTGTTCGTGCGCAGCACGCCGATCGGCTTCTTCCTGTACGGGGGCATGGTCGCCGTGCAGTCGCTGTGGGCGGGTCCGTGGTTGACGCAGGTGGCAGGCTGGACCGCGGCGCAGGCCGCTGGCGGGCTGTTCGTCATCAACCTGTGCATGCTGCTGGCCTTCATGGGCTGGGGGGCGCTGATGCCCCGCCTCGTGCAGCGCGGCTATGGTGCGCAACGCCTGATGACCTGGGGACTGCCCTTGAACCTGCTGGTGCTGGCTTGGATCGTGTTCGATCCCCAGCCCGCGGGCGCCATCACCTGGGCACTGTGGTGCGTGGCCTGCACCTTTGTCTCCCTCAGCCAACCGGCGGTCGGGCAGTCGTTCGCGCCACAGTGGGCCGGCCGGGCCTTGTCAGCCTACAACCTCGTGATCTTCGCCGGCGTCTTCTGCATGCAGTGGGGGATCGGCCTGATGGTGGATTTGGCGCGTGGCTGGGGGTGGTCGGCGGATGCGGCCTTCCGCCTGGCGTTCGGCCTTTTCGGCCTGTGTTGCCTGTGGTCGGTGGCCTTTTTCGTGCGCCCACCCCGGCGCTGGCGTGTGCCGCTGGCGGCGCCGGTCCAATAATGGTCTGCGCGGCTGAGCGCAGTCCTGCCTTCGATACCTGTACGATCCCTCCACCACCACCCTCCACGATGGTCGATCTGGTCCTGCTCGCCCACGCTCCGTTGGCCAGCGCCTGCGCGGCGGTGGCAGCGCACGCCTTTCCCGAGGCTTCGTCACACCTGCGCTGCGTCGATGTCGCTCCGCAGGAGGACATGGATGCCGTCGTCTCCCGGCTGCGCAAGGCCTTGCCCGAAGGCGAGACGCTGATACTGGCAGATGTGTTCGGCGCGACGCCTTGCAATGCCGCCCTTCGCGTGGCGGACGGCACCCGCGTGCGGGTGGTTGCTGGCTTGAACGTGCCGATGTTGTGGCGTTCACTGTGCTACGCGCACGAGCCACTGGACCGGCTCGTGGCCCGCGCAGTGGAAGGCGGGGCGCAGTGCGTGATGCAGGTGTCCACCCCGCGGCCACAGAACCAGCCACCCCAGAGCCCGCAGAGCCCGCAGAGCCATGATCCGAGAGACCATCGTCATCAGCAATAGGCTGGGCCTGCACGCCCGAGCCTCGGCCAAGTTGACCAAGCTTGCCGGCATGTTCCGCAGCGAAGTGTTCCTCAGTCGTAACGATCGGCGTGTAAACGCCAAGAGCATCATGGGGGTCATGATGCTGGCGGCGGGGCTGGGCAGCGAAATCGGGATCGAGATCGACGGGCCTGACGAGCAGGCGGCGATGACAGCGCTGCGTGCGCTCATCGACGACAAGTTCGGCGAGGGCGGATAGGCACGGCACCCCGGCGCAGCGGCGGCGCGTGCCGCATTTGCCGTGGACGCGGCGTCGCGCTGCGCTACATTCCCCTCATGGGCATCCAGGTCTTTGGGGTCGCGGTCTCGCGCGGCGTAGCCATCGGGCGGGCTGTGCTCGTGGCCTCGAGCCGTGTCGATGTCGCGCACTATTTCATCGGGCGAGCCGAGGTCCCGCAGGAGGTGGCGCGCCTGCGCAATGCGCGGGACGAGGTCGCCCGTGAACTCGAGACCCTGCAGCGCGACCTGCCGGAGGACGCGCCCAGTGAGCTGTCTGCGCTGTTGGACGTGCACCTGATGGTGCTGCACGACGACGCGTTGGCCGAGGCGACGAAATCCTGGATTGCCGAGCGTCACTACAACGCCGAATGGGCGCTGTCGGCCCAGCTGGAGGTGCTGGCGCGGCAGTTCGACGAGATGGAGGACCCCTATCTGCGCGAGCGCAAGGCCGACGTGGAGCAGGTGGTCGAACGGCTGTTGCGCACCCTGGCGCGTTCGCGGGTGGGGGCGCAACCATCCCCGGCAGGGCCCGGGCTGGCGACGGAGGACCCGCTGGTGCTTGTCGCCAGTGACATCGCGCCAGCAGACATGCTGCAGTTCAAGCGCAGTGTCTTCACGGGCTTCATCACCGACGTGGGTGGCCGGACCTCGCACACGGCGATCGTCGCCCGTAGCATGGACATCCCGGCGGTGGTCGGCGCGCGCGAGGCCAGCCGGCTGATTCGTCAGGACGACTGGGTGATCATCGATGGCGATGCCGGCGTGGCGGTGGTCAACCCGTCGCCGATCGTCCTCGAGGAGTACCGCTTCCGCCAGCGGCAGAGCGAGCTCGAGCGCGCACGCCTGGACCGCCTGCGCCACACGCCGGCAGTGACCCTGGACGGCGAGGCGGTGGAGCTCCTGGCCAACATCGAACTGCCGGACGACGCACCCGCAGCCCTGGCGGCAGGCGCCGTCGGGGTCGGTCTCTTCCGCAGCGAGTTCCTGTTCATGAACCGCAACGGAGCCTTGCCCGGCGAAGACGAGCAGTTTGAGGCCTATCGCAGCGCAGTGCAGGCGATGCAGGGCCTGCCAGTGACGATCCGCACGGTCGACATCGGCGCGGACAAGCCGCTGGACGTCATGAGCGCGCAGGAGTTGCGCCATGAGCATCTGCTCAATCCCGCGTTGGGCTTGCGGGCGATCCGCTGGAGCTTGTCCGAACCCGCCATGTTCCTCGAGCAGTTGCGGGCGATCCTGCGCGCCAGTGCATACGGCAAGGTCCGCATCCTGATCCCGATGCTTGCCCATGCCAGCGAGATCACGGCCTGCCTTGCGGCGATTGCGCGTGCGCGGGCGCAGCTTGACGAGGCGGGCAGCGCTTATGGGCCGGTTGAGTTGGGCGCCATGATCGAGGTGCCCGCGGCAGCCATCGGCATCGACCTGTTCCTGCGCCAGTTCGACTTCGTGTCCCTGGGCACCAACGACCTGATCCAGTACACCCTGGCGATCGACAGAGCTGACGAGGCCGTGGCGCACCTTTTCGACCCCTGGCACCCGGCGGTGCTGCACCTGGTGGCGCAGACGATACGCCGCGCGCGCGAGGCGGGTCGGGGGGTCAGTGTCTGCGGCGAGATGGCTGGCGATGTCGCCTTCACCGAACTGCTGCTGGCCATGGGCCTGCGCAGCTTCTCGATGCACCCCTCTCAGGTTCCCAGTGTCAAGCAACGCCTGCTGCGCTGCGACACGCGGCGGCTGGCGCAGCAGCTCGAGCGCGTTCTCAGTTCTGGAGAGCCGGCGGCCGAGGCGGCTCGGCGCCTGCGTGGCGCGGGGTACTGAAGCGCGGGTCTGCGTGCGCGTTGAGCGAAGTTGAGCGAGAGGGCTTGCGCAGCTCAGGAGTTGGGCTATACTGGCGGGCTTGCTGACGAGGACTTACCTGGTGGGTTGGCCGTGCAGGCTGACGTGGCTGGGGTGGTTAGTTGGTGGGGTGTTGAGCGGGGAGCTGAGTGAGCTGCTTGCGAGACGC
>CAIRBF010000315.1 GCA_903876715.1 uncultured beta proteobacterium | reverse complement strand
CTCGGGAGCTTCCCGGCGCTGCGGTGACCCCGAGATGCGCATCTTCCTCGACGCCAACATCCTGTTCTCGGCCGCCAAGTCCGACGGGGCGGTTCGCCGGCTGCTCGGCATGCTCGTCGACGCCGGGCACACCTGCTGCGTGGACGACTATCTGGTCGCCGAAGCGCGGCGCAACCTCGCCCGCAAGGGGATGCAAGGGCTTGCGGCGCTGGAGGCCTTGTTGCCGCGCCTGGAAGCCGCGGCCGCGGAGGTGCCCCGTGGCACCCCCGACGCGCCATGGGTCTGGCTGCCCGAGAAAGACCGTCCCGTCCTGGCTGGCGCCATCCGCCTGCGTTGTGACACCTTGCTGACGGGTGACCGCACCGACTTCGGCGCCGGGTACGGGCGCGCGTTCGGCGGCGTGGTCATCCACTCGCCGCGCTCCCTGCTCGAGCAGTTGTTTCCGCTGCCCTGAGCGCGGGCCGCCGGCCTGGGGAGCTGCCTCGTGCAGGCCCCTCACCTCAGATGATGCACCTGCGCCTGCCCGTACACCGGCGTGTCCAGGCCCTCGTAGCGCGCCTTGAGCTGCAGCGACAGGAACTGCGAGTAGTGGCGGCTCTGGTGCAGGTTGCCGCCGTGGATCCACAGCTGCGGCTGGTTCGTGGGCTTCCACATGTTGCGCAGCTCGCCCTCCCAGGGGCCGGGGTCCTTCGTCGTGCTCGAGCCCAGGCCCCAGACCTTGCCCACGCGGTCGGCCACCTCGGGCGAGACGAGGTCGGCCAGCCAGTGGTTCATGCTGCCGTAGCCGGTGGCGTAGACGATGACGTCGGCCTCGAGCTCGCTGCCGTCGCTCAGCACCACCGACTTCGGCTGGATGCGCGCGATGTTCACGCCGCTGCGCAGCTTGATGCTGCCGTTGGCCACGAGCTCGCTCGCGCCGACGTCGATGTAGTAGCCCGAGCCGCGGCGCAGGTACTTCATGAACAGGCCCGAGCCGTCGTCGCCGAAGTCGAGCATGAAGCCCGCCTTCTCGAGCCGGCCGTAGAGGTCCGCGTCACGCTTCTTCATCTCCTCGTAGACGGGGATGTGGAAGGTGTGCATGATCTTGTAGGGCACGCTGGCGAAGATCAGGTCGGCCTTGTGGTGGTCGATGCCGCTGGCCACGGCCTGCTCGCTGTACAGCCCGCCCAGCGCCAGCTCCATCAGCGACTGCGAAGGCGCGATGTGCGTGCTGCTGCGCTGGACCATCGTCACGTCGACATCGTTCTCCCACAGCGCGGCGCAGATGTCGTGGGCCGAGTTGTTGGAGCCCAGCACCACCACCTTCTTGCCCTTGCAGGCGTCGGGGCCGGGGTGCTTGCTCGAGTGGTGCTGCTCGCCGAGGAAGGTCTCGGCGCCCTCGATCTTCGGCACGTTGGGATACCCCGAGACACCGAGCGCGAAGACGAGCTGTTTGGGCCGCAGCACCACCTCCTGCCCGGCGCGGTCGACAACGACCTCCCACTCGCCGCGCGCCTCGTCGAAGCGCGCCTTCTTCGCCGTGGTGGAGCCCCAGTAGTTGATCTCCATCACCTTGGTGTACATCTCGAGCCAGTCGCCGATCTTGTCCTTGGGCGCGAAGACGGGCCAGTCGTCGGGGAAGGGCAGGTAGGGCAGGTGGTCGTACCAGACCGGGTCGTGCAGGCACAGCGACTTGTAGCGCTTGCGCCAGCTGTCGCCCGGACGCTCGTTCTTCTCCACCACGATGGCGGGCACGCCCAGCCGGCGCAGGCGCGCGGCCAGCATGATGCCGCCCTGGCCACCGCCGATGATGACGACGTAGGGCTGCTCCTCGTAGCCCAGGCGCGCCTGCTCCTGCTGGCGCAGCTCAGCCCAGCTCTGGCGGTGCTTGTGCACGCCGTGCTCGGCGCCGGCGATGCGGCGCGGGCCCTTCTTCTCCTCGAAGCCCTTGAGCTCGGTCATCGTCGTCAGCAGCGTCCAGGCCCGGTCGCCCGCGGGCGTGGCCTTCAGCCGCAGGTGGCCGCGGCCGCGGGCCACGCGGGTTTCGAAGGTGAACCAGGCGTCGACGATGCCGTCGGCCTCGGTGGCCTCGCCTTCCAGGGCGAAGTTCGACGCTCCAGTGTCGGCCGCGCGCGCGGCCAGCATGTCGGCGATGGCGGCCGGGCCCTCCTGGGTGCGGATGTTCCAGGTGAAGGCGACGAGGTCGCGCCAGTAGCCGTCGTTGTCGAACAGCGCGCTCGCCTGCGCGGGCCGGCCTGCGGCCAGCGCGGCGCCGAAGTCCTGCAGCCAGTCGGCAGCCCGCTGCGAGGGGGTGCTCGGGGTCATCAGTGCATCTCCTTGAAGGTCGCGGCCTGGACGCAGGCCGACTCCGTCTTGGACATCAAGAGCCGTGCCAGTGCGCCGCCTTGCCGCAAGTCATTGTCATGATTGAGAAAATCTACGCCTACCCCGGGTCGGCCCGGATGTCACGCCGTGACAAGTGCACGGAGCCCCTGTGACAGGTGTCACAGCGGCGGCGCCCTGTCGGGGCGGGGCCGGCGGGCGGGGCAAGGCGTGCGTCGGCCGGCGGCGTGCCGCAGCCACGACGCGCCGCCGGCTACTGTCGATTTGGCGGCACGATGCCCGCTCGCCTCATGCGGCGGTACAGCGTCATGCGCGACAGGCCGAGTGCGCGCGCCACGGCGCTCACGTTCCACTGCGCGGCGCGCAGGGCCTCGTGCAGCGGCGCGTCGGCCGGGGTGTCGGGCTCGCCCCAGGGCGCGGCCGCGAAGCCCGACCGGGCCAGGCCCGGGCCCG
>CAIRBF010000314.1 GCA_903876715.1 uncultured beta proteobacterium | reverse complement strand
GGCGCCCAGCGCGAGGCAGGTGGCTACGATGGTCGAGAGAGCGTGTTTCCTGTTCATCGGGGTCTCCTGATCTTCAAATGTCGCTGCGTTCGCCGTCGGCCATACGCGCCCTGCCGGCATACCCGGATCAGACGCGCTCGCCAACCCAGGCCGCCACCGCTGCCAGCGCCTTGGGCAGTGCAGCGACATCCGTCCCGCCGGCCATGGCCATGTCAGGCTTGCCGCCGCCCTTGCCGCCCACCTGCTGCGCGACAAAGTTGACCAGATCGCCTGCCTTGACCTTGCTCGTGCTGTCGGCCGTGACCCCGGCCGCAAGCTGAACCTTGCCGCCATCGACGGCCGCGAGAACGATGGCCGCCGTCTTGAGCTTGTCCTTGAGCTTGTCCAGCGTCTCGCGCAGGGTCTTGGCGTCGGCGCCGTCCAGCGTGGCGGCGAGGACCTTCAGGCCCTTGACGTCCACCGCGCGCGCGACCAGCTCGTCGCCCTGGGCCGAGGCGAGCCGGCCCTTGAGCGATGCGATCTCCTTCTCCAGACCCCGCACCTGCTCGAGCACTGCGGCCACGCGCGCCGGCACCTCGGCCGGCGTGACCTTCAGCGCGCCAGCCACGCCGCTCAAGGTGGACTCCACCTGCTGCAGATAGGCCAGCGCGTTGTCGCCGGTGACGCCCTCCACGCGGCGCACGCCGGCGGCGATGCCGCCCTCGGCCACGATCTTGAACAGCCCAATGTCGCCGGTGCGCTGCACGTGCGTGCCGCCACACAACTCGCGCGTGGAGCCGATGTCGAGCACGCGCACCTCGTCGCCGTACTTCTCGCCGAAGAGCATCATCGCGCCCACCTTCTGCGCCTCCTCGATCGGCATGACGCGGGCCTGCGTGGCCGCATTCGCCAGGATCTCGGCGTTGACAAGGGTCTCGACCTGGGCAACCTGCGCATCGGTCACCGGCGCATGGTGCGAGAAGTCGAAGCGCGTGCGCTCGGCATTCACGAGCGAGCCCTTCTGCTGCACGTGCGCGCCCAGCACCTCGCGCAGCGCCTTGTGCATCAGGTGCGTGACGCTGTGGTTGCGCATCGTGCGCGCGCGGCGCTCACCGTCGACCCGGGCGACGAAGACGTCGCCGAGCTCGACCTCACCCTCGACGATACGCCCCTGGTGGCCGTGCACCGCCGCCTGCACCTTGACCGTGTCTTCGACGACCATGCGGGCGCGCGCGTTGCGCAACTCGCCGGTGTCGCCGACCTGGCCGCCGCTCTCGGCGTAGAAGGGCGTGTGGTCGAGCACGATCACGACGTCGTCGCCCGCCTTGGCCTTCGTGACCGCCGTGCCATCGACATACAGCGCCGTCACCTTCGAGTGCTCGCACACCAGGTGCTCGTAGCCGTGGAAGCTGGTCGAATCGCCGCTGTACTCGAGGCCGGCGGCCATCTTGAACTTGGCTGCGGCGCGCGCCTGCTCGCGCTGGCGGGCCATCGCCGCCTGGAAGCCCGCCTCATCGACGCTCACGCCGCGCTCGCGGCAGACGTCGGCCGTCAGGTCCAGCGGGAAGCCGAAGGTGTCGTGCAACTTGAATGCGGTCTCGCCGTCGATACCCTGGCCTTGAGCGAGTGTCGACTCCAGGATCTCCATGCCATTGGCGATCGTCTGGAAGAAGCGCTCTTCCTCCTGACGAAGCACGTCAGTCACGCGCACGGCCTCGCGCCGCAGTTCGGGGTAGGCGTCGCCCATCCCGGCGGCCAGCGGCGCGACCAGCTTGTGGAAGAAGGGCCGGCGCGCGCCGAGCTTGTACCCGTGGCGGATGGCGCGGCGCGCGATGCGGCGCAGCACGTAGCCACGGCCCTCGTTGCCCGGGATCACGCCATCGGTGACGGTGAAGGCGCAGGCGCGGATGTGGTCGGCGATGACCTTCAGGCTCGGCGTCTGCAGGTCGATCGCCGCGCTGCCGCCAGACGCCGCCACCGCGTCGCGGGTGTGCTGCAGCAGGTGGGCGAAGAGGTCGATCTCGTAGTTGCTGTGCACGTGCTGCAGCACCGCGG
>CAIRBF010000313.1 GCA_903876715.1 uncultured beta proteobacterium | reverse complement strand
TGGGCCTGCGCGGCGCGGCGGCACTGCGCATCTCCGAGGTTTCCGGCGGCATGGCGCGGCGCATCGCGCTGGCGCGCGCGATCGCGCTTGACCCCGAGCTGATCATGTACGACGAGCCCTTCGCCGGCCTGGACCTGATCTCGATGGGGGTGGCTGCCAAGCTCATCCGCAGCCTCAACGACCTGACCGGCGCCACCTCCATCGTCGTCTCGCACGACGTGCCCGAGTGCATGGCCATCAGCGACCATGTCGTGCTCATGGCCACCGGAGGGCGCATCGTGGCCCAGGGCAGCCCACGCGAGCTCATGGACGCCACCGATGCCGAGGTGCGGCAGTTCGTGCGCGGCGAGCCCGACGGCCCGGTGAAGTTCCATTACGCGGCGCGGCCGATCGCGCAGGACTTCGGACTCGGGGGAGACGCTGCGTGATGGCCTGGCTCGACGCCGTGCAGTCCTTGGGCGCGCGCGCGCTGGCGCTGCTGCGCAGCCTCGGCCACGCCGCCTTCTTCACCGCCGAGCTGCTGGCGGCGGTGCCGGCCTCGCTGCGCCGCTTCAGTCTGGTCGTGCGGCAGATCCACGCTGTGGGCAACCTGTCGCTGGTCATCATCCTGGCGTCGGGCACCGCCGTGGGCTTCGTACTCGCGCTGCAGATGTACTACGCGCTCGTCACCTACGGCGCGACCGAGTCGCTGGGCTTGATCGTCAACCTCTCGCTCGTGCGCGAGCTCGGCCCGGTGGTCACGGCGTTGCTGTTCGCCGGGCGTGCCGGCACCTCGCTGACGGCCGAGATCGGCCTGATGAAGGCAGGCGAACAGCTCGCGGCGATGGAGATGATGGCCGTCGACCCGAGAAGCCGCATCCTCGCACCGCGCTTCCTGGCCGGCATCGTCTCGATGCCGCTGCTGGCGATCCTGTTCTCGGCCGTGGGCATCCTGGGCGCCTATGTCGTCGCAGTCTTGCTGATCGGCGTGGACGCGGGCAATTTCTGGAGCATCATGCAGGCGCGCGTGGACGTCTGGCGCGACGTCGGCAACGGCATCGTCAAGAGCTTCGTCTTCGGCGTGATCTGCACCATCGTCGCGCTCTACCAGGGGCACGAGACCGAGGCCACGCCCGAAGGGGTGGCCTACGCGACCACGCGCACGGTCGTGATCTCGTCACTGGGCGTGCTGGCCATGGACTTCGTGCTGACCGCGCTGATGTTCTCGACGCCGTAACCCGCTGTTTCGGTGCACGGGCTGCAGCGGCCAGCCACACAGCCGACAATGAAGCATCGCGGCGGCTCGCACGCTCGCCGCTGGGAACAAGAAAATGAGCAAGCGCAACGTCGAGATCATGGTGGGCCTGTTCGTGCTGATGGGCATGACCGGGCTCGTCTTCCTGGCCCTGAAGGCCGCCAACCTGGCCAGCTTCGGCGCGCGCGACGGTTACGCGGTGACCGCCCGATTCGACAACATCGGCGGCTTGAAGCCGCGCTCGCCGGTGCGCAGCGCTGGCGTCACCGTCGGACGCGTCAAGACCATTTCCCTGGACCCCAAGACCTTCGAGGGCGTGGTGACGATGGAACTCGACAGCAGCGTGCGCTTTCCACGCGACTCCTCGGCCAAGATCCTGACAGCCGGCCTGCTGGGTGACCAGTACATCGGCATCGAACCCGGGGCCTCGGACCAGGATCTGGCCGCTGGTGGTCAGATCCGACAGACGCAGTCGGCCGTGGTGCTGGAAAACCTGATCGGCCAACTCGTCACCGGCAAGGCAGCCGAGGCCGCAGACCAGGCGGGGGAAAAGAAGTGAGCCTGCGCGCACTCCCATGGCCTCACCGCTGGGTGGCGCGCCGGTCGGGTCTGGTGATCGCAGCGGTACTGGCCGTCAGCGCAGGACAGGTAGCCCGAGCGGCGCAGGAGAGCGCCGCGGCCCCTGCCGGCGAGCGCGTCGCCCCCCTCGCAGACCCCTGGGAGCCCATCAACCGGCGCGTGTTCAGCTTCAACGAAGGCCTGGACCAGGCCGTCATCAAGCCGGTGGCCAGCACCTACCGCAAAGCGGTGCCGGAGTTCGTGCGCCAGGGCGTCGAGAACGTCTTCGGCAACGTCACCGACGCATGGTCGGTGCTCAACCACCTGCTGCAGGGTAAACCGCAGCCCGCGGCCGAGATGACGATGCGCGTGCTGGTCAACACCGGCTTCGGCTTCGCGGGCTTGCTCGACATCGCCAGCGAGGCCGGGCTGCACCGCCAGCCCGAAGATTTCGGCCAGACCCTGGGCCGGTGGGGAATCGGGCCCGGGCCCTATGTCGTGCTGCCTTTCTTCGGCCCGCGCACCTTGCGCGACGCTGTGGCGTTGCCGCTGGACTGGCAGGCCAGCCTGCAGAGCCTGCCTCACGAGCCGAAGGTGCGCTGGTCGCTCTCGGGCCTGGACACGATCCAGAGCCGTGCCGGCCTGCTCGACGCGACACAACTCGTCGACCAGGTTGCCCTCGACAAATACAGCTTCGTACGCGACAGCCATCTCTCGCGGCGACGCAGCCTCGTGTACGACGGCGACCCGCCTGCCGACGATGCCGACGACGCGCCGCGTTGAAGAACGGTGCCGACCCGCGCCCGACCGCCGCGCAATCGGTGACACTTCCGCCTGAAAAGCACAGGAGGCTCCGATGCCCGGCATCACCACGACGCGATACGCCGCCACATCCGGCCGCCGGATGGCGCTGGCAGCGCTGTTCGGCGCAGCCGCGATGGCTGTTTCTTCGACTCCCGCACTGGCTGCAACCGTCGTCGCTCCCGACGCGCTCGTGCGCCAGATCTCCACCGAGGTCATCGACACCGTCAAGGCCGACAAGGAGATCCAAGCCGGCAACATCGAGCGCATCATCACGCTCGTCGACGCCAAGGTCATGCCGCATGTGAACTTCCAGCGCATGACGGCCATCGCGGTGGGCCGCCCCTGGCGCAGCGCCACGCCCGAGCAGCGCACGCGCCTGCAGGCCGAGTTCAAGACCCTGCTGGTGCGCACCTATTCCGGCGCCCTGACGCAGGTGCGTGACCAGACCGTGCAGCTCAAGCCCATGCGTGCCCGCGCCGAGGACGAGGAGGTCGTCGTGCGCACCGAGGTACGAGGCCGCGGCGACCCGATACAGCTCGACTACCGGCTGGAGAAGACGCCCGCGGGCTGGAAGATCTACGACGTCAACGTGCTCGGGGTCTGGCTCGCCGACACGAGCTTCAAGTCGCAGTTCGCGCAGGTAATCACGAACTCGGGCATCGACGGCCTGATCGCCAACCTCGCCGACCTGAACCGCAAGGCGGCGAAGAACTGACGCTCCGCGAGCCCTGCGCCCATGCAACTGCCCGCCCGGCTGACGATGCGCGAGGCGCGCGCCACCTCGGCGGCGCTGGGCACGGGCGTGGCCGCAGCCCCACGCGGTGGCCGCCTGGCCGTCGATGCCTCGGCGCTGCAGGAACTCGACACCGCCGCGCTCGCGGTGCTGCTGCAGGCACAACGTGACGCGCAGGCCCGCGGCGTCGCGCTCGCGGTCGAAGGCGCGCCGTCCCAACTGCGCCGGATCGCGGCGCTGTATGGCGTCGAGGACTTGCTCGGCCTGGCCGAGCCCGGATCCAGCGGTTGACCGCCGGCGCGCGCGCAGGGAGCAGATGGGTTCGCAGATTCTTCAGGCGGCGTCGACGTAGCGGCGCAGGCGCAGGTTGCGCTTGATCGCCTGCAACATCGGTCGCAGGTGCTCGCTGCCCAGGCGCAGCGCCACCCCGGTGGTGAGGATGTCGACGATGACCAGATGCAGCAGCCGGCTGACCATGGGACTGTAGCGGTCATGGTCCTCCGGGTGGTCGGCCGCCAGCAACAGGTACCCCGGCTGCAGGGCGCGTCGCGCCAGGGGCGAGCCGCTGGCGGTGATCACGATCACTGTCGCGCCCTGGCGGTGCGCGATCTCGGCCACGTCCAGCAGGTCGCGGCTGCGGCCCGAGTTGCTGATGACGACCGCGCAGTCGCCCGGCTGCAGCATGGTGGCGCTCATTACCTGCACATGGCCGTCGCCGCTGGCTGTGGCGTGCACACCGAGGCGGAAGAACTTGTGCTGCGCGTCCTGCGCCACGATGGCGGAATTGCCCACGCCGTGGAACTCGATGCGGTGGCCATCGCGGCAGGCCTCGGCCAGGGCATCGACGGCGCGCTCCACCGCGTGGCTGGCCGCGGCATTGCGATACTTCAGCAGCGCGCTGACCGCGTTGTCGACGACCTTGACGACGAGTTCGCCCGCGCCGTCGTCCTCGGCCACCGCGCGGTGCACGAAGGGCACGCCCTCGTTCACGCTGCCGGCCAGTTTGAGCTTGAAGTCGGCCAGCCCACGGTAACCCACGCTGCGGCAGAAGCGCACGACGGTGGGTTTGCTGACCCCGGCACGAGCCGCCAGCGTGCCCACGGGCTGACTGGCGAAGGCGCGTGCGTCCTGCAGCAGGACATCGGCCACCCGGCGCTCGGCCGCCGGCAGCGCCGGCAGCGCGGCGCGGATGCGGTCGAGCATGGCCGGCGTGTCGGCGGCCGCGGTCATGTCTCCTCGTCCCAGGCGTGGCCGTCGCGGGCGACCATCGCACTGGAAGCCGGCGGGCCCCAGGTGCCAGCGGTGTAGGGGCGCGGACCAGCGGTGTCCTCTTCCCAGGCCTGCAGGACGGGCATCACCCAACGCCAGGCCTGCTCCTGCTCGTCGCTGCGCACGAACAGGTTCAACCGGCCCGCCAAGGCGTCCAGCAGCAGGCGCTCGTAGGCGCCCACACGCTCGGTCGGGAAGGCCTTGTCGAAGTCCAGGTCGAGCTTGACCGGCGACAGCCGCTCGGCCTGCCCGCCGATGGCCAGGCTGCCTTTGGCCGCCAGCAGGTGCAGCTCCAGGCCGTCCTCGGGCTGCAGCTTGATCACAAGCTTGTTCGCCCGGTGCGAGCCGGGGAAGATCGGGTGCGGCACGGCGCGGAAGTTGACGACGATCTGCGCGTCGCGCGCCGGCAGCCGCTTGCCGGTGCGCAGGTAGAACGGCACGCCGGCCCAGCGCCAGTTCTGTACTTCGGTGCGCAAGGCGACAAAGGTCTCGCAGCGGCTGTCGGCCGGCACCCGAACCTCCTCGAGGTAGCCCTTGACGGCCTCGCCGGCGATGCCGCCGGCGCGGTACTGGCCGCGCACGACGTCGCGCGTCACGGTCTCGGGGGTGAAGGGCCTGAGCGACTTCAGCACCTTGAGCTTCTCGTCGCGGATGGCGTCGGCGTCGGCGCTGGCCGGCGGCTCCATCGCGATCATCGTCAGCAGCTGCAGCGCGTGGTTCTGGATCATGTCGCGCAAGGCACCGGTGCGATCGTAGTAGTCGCCGCGCGTGCCCACGCCGATGCGCTCGGCCAGCGTGATCTGGATGCTGGCAATGCTCTCGCGCCGCCACAGCGGCTCGAACAGCGCGTTGCCGAAGCGCAGGGCCATCAGGTTCTGCACCGCAGGCTTGCCCAGATAGTGGTCGATGCGCAGCGCCTGCGCCTCGGCGAAGGCCGAGCGCACGACGCGGTTGATCGCCTGCGCGCTGGCCAGGTCGTGGCCGAGCGGCTTCTCGAGCACGACGCGCACCCGCGACCCGTTCAGGCCGGCCGCGCCGAGTTGCTCGCAGATCACCGGAAACAGCGCCGGGCTGGTGGCCAGGTACATGACCACCGTCTCGGCGCCGCGGGCCGCCACCCACTGCGCCAGCCCGGCGTAGTCCGCCGGGCGCGACAGGTCCATGCGCCGGTAGTGCAGCAATTGCGCGAAGCGCGCGAACTCCTCGTCGCTGGGCTGCTTCGAGGCCTCGACCTCGGCGAAGCGCTCACGCACGAAAGCCCGATAGGCCTCGTCGCTGCGCTCGTCGCGCGCCACCGCGAGGATGCGCCCGCCGGCGGGCAGCTTGCCGTGGCGGAAGGCCTGGAACAGCGCCGGCATCAGCTTGCGCCAGGTGAGGTCGCCGGTGCCACCGAAGAGGACGAGGTCGAAGGACATGGGCGTCGCTGGGGTCGGGCTGCGGGGGCGGCGGCCGGCAGGCCGCCGAAAGGCATGACCGCACCGGCTGGAAGCGCCGCGGTCAGCGCAGAATGTAACTTTGTTTCATCGACTCGTCCATCCCGGTTTCCTGGTGACAGGCTTGGCACCAGCGGCGTCGCGGTCGCTCAACGCCCGCGCATCTCCATCCACAGCAGGTACAAGCCACTGGCCACGACCACCGCGGCGCCGGCGACGACGAGCGCGTCGGGCACCTGGGCGAAGACCAGCCAGCCGAACAGCGTCATGTACAGGATCTGCTGGTACAGGAAGGGGCCGAGCGTGGCCGCGGTGGCGTAGCGGTGCGCCTGCGCGACGAGGAAGTGGCCGAGCCCGCCCAGCAGCCCGGTGAGACAGATCAGCAGCCAGGTGCCCGGCCCCTGCGGCGCCTGCCAATGCGCCAGCCCGAAAGGCGCGATCAGCACCGCTGCGGCCAGCGCCGCGATCCACTGCAGCGAGGCCGCGGTCTCGGTGGCCGCCATGTGCCGTGTCAGCATGTTGAAGACGGCGTACAGCACGACCTGCACCAGGCACAGCAGCAGCGCCGGGTGGAAGGAGCCGGTCCACGGGCGCAGGATCAGCATCACGCCGGCGAGCCCCGCGGCGATCGCCAGCCAGCGCTGCGCGCCCAGCCGCTCGCCCAGCCACCAGGCGCTGAACAGCGCGATCAGCAGCGGCACCGAGAACTGGATCGCGCCGGTCTCGGCGAGCTGCAGGAATTGCAGGGCCCAGAAGTTCACCAGCGTCATCACCCCCAGCAGCAGGCCGCGCAGCACCTGCAGGCGCGGGTTGCGCACACGCACCAGGTCGCGCCCCACCATCGGCGCCAGCAGCAGTGCCGCGATCACGACGTGGCTGACGAACCGCATCCAGACGACCTGGAATACCGGCAGTTCCTGCACCAGCCACTTCGCCACCGCATCGAGCGCGGCAAAGCACAGCGTGGTCAGCGAGATCAGCATGATCCCGATGCGCCGATGGCGCGCGGTGTCGTCGAAGTGCATGCGGCGGCAATTGGGGCGAGCCAGTATAGGAGGGGGTCTGCCGCCCCCGCGCCGGGGCCGTCCAGCGCACCGCCCGGGCCGCGCTCCCTGCATTGCGAACCGGCGTATCCCGACCCGGCAAAGCGCCGACAATCACGGGCTGCCGCTGTCCCGGCTCCCGCATCAGACTTCAGGCCCCCGATGAACCAGCTCGACCAGCTCAAGCAGCACACCGTCGTCGTCGCCGACACCGGCAACTTCCGCCAGCTCGCGCAGTTCGCGCCGCGCGACGCGACGACCAACCCTTCGCTCATCCTGAAGGCCGTGCAGCAGCCCGAGTACGCGCCGCTGCTGGCCGAGACGGTGGCCGCCCACGCCGGGCGCGCGCCCGACGAGATCGTCGACGAGGTGCTGGTACGCTTCGGGCTCGAGATCCTGAAGGTCGTGCCCGGCCGCGTCAGCACCGAAGTTGACGCGCGCCTGTCCTTCGACCGCGCGGCCACCTTGGCACGCGCGCGCCGCATCATCGACTTGTACGCGCGCGCCGGCGTCGGCCGCGAGCGCGTGCTGATCAAGATCGCCGCCACCTGGGAAGGCATCGCCGCCGCGCGCGAACTCGAGCGCGAGGGCATCCACTGCAACCTGACGCTGCTGTTCAGCTTCTGCCAGGCGGTGGCCTGCGGCGACGCCGGGGTGCGCCTGATCTCGCCCTTCGTCGGCCGCATCTACGACTGGTACAAGAAGACCGCGGGCGCGGCCTGGGACGAGGCCGCCCAGGCCGGCCCGGCCGACCCCGGCGTGCAGTCGGTGCGCCGCATCTACGACTACTACAAGAAGCACGGCATCGTCACAGAGGTCATGGGCGCGAGCTTCCGAAATGTCGGCCAGATCGTGGCCCTGGCCGGCTGCGACCTGCTGACCATCAGCCCCGAACTGCTGGCCGCGCTGCAAACCGCCGACGCGCCGGTGCCGCGCCGGCTCGACCCGGCCGCGGCACAGGCCGCCGACATCGCCCTTGTGCAGTACGACGAGGCCGGCTTCCGTTGGGCGCTGAACGAGGACGCGATGGCCACCGACAAGCTTGCCGAGGGCATCCGCGCCTTCGCCGCCGACGCCGTCAAGCTCGACCGCATGATCGAGGGCCTGCGCTGATGAGCGGCAGGCCAGGCCCTGTGGACGGCGCCCCGGGCGCCCCCGCCGCGAGGAGGCGGGTACCGTGAGTACGCATCCACGCTGCGACCACACCGCGGCCTGGGCGGCGCTGGCCGGTCACTTCGAGGCCCATGGCCGCGACTTCGACCTGCGCGAGGCGTTCGCGCGCGACCCTGGCCGCTTCGACGCGCTGTCGTTGCAGGCACCCGAGGTCTTTGCCGATCTGTCGAAGAACCTCGTCGATGCGGCGACGCTGCGCTTCCTGCTCGACCTGTCGCGCGAGTGCGGCCTGGAGGCCCGGCGCGACGCGCTGCTGGCCGGCGATCTGGTCAACACCACAGAAGGCCGCGCCGTGCTGCACACGGCGCTGCGCGCGCCGCGCGGCGCGCCCGCGCCGACGCCACAGGTCAATGCCGAGGTCCACGCCGTGCTGGACGCGATGCTCGACCACGCCGAGACAGTGCGCGACACGGCGCGCAGCGGCATCACCGACGTCGTCAACATCGGCATAGGCGGCTCCGACCTCGGGCCGCGCATGGCCGTGCTCGCGCTGGACGCCTTCGTGCAGCCCGGTCTGCGCCTGCACTTCGTCAGCAACGTCGACGGCCACGACCTGGCGCGCGTGCTGCGCGGGCTGGATGCCCGGCGCACGCTGTTCATCATCGCGAGCAAGACTTTCACGACCCAGGAGACCATGGCCAATGCGCACGCGGCGCGCGCCTGGTTCGACGCCGCCGGTGGCACCGACCGCGCGGCGCACTTCGTCGGCGTCACTACCAACCTGGAGGCCGCGGCGGCTTTCGGCATCACGCGCACCTTCGGCTTCTGGGACTGGGTGGGCGGGCGCTACTCGATGTGGAGCGCGATCGGGCTGCCGATCGCCATCGCCATCGGCGCGGCGAACTTCCGCGCGCTGCTGGACGGCGCGCACGCGATGGACCGGCACTTCGCGACCGCGCCGCTGGAGCGCAACCTGCCCGTGCTGCTGGGGCTGCTGGACGTCTGGTACCGCAACTTCCACCGCTGCGCGAGCCGCAGCGTCGCGCCCTACCACCAGGGGCTCGAGCGCCTGCCGGCCTACCTGCAGCAGCTCGAGATGGAGTCCAACGGCAAGGGCGTGGACCTCGCCGGCGAGGCCCTGCCCTACGGCACCAGCCCGGTGGTCTGGGGCGAACCCGGCACCAACGGCCAGCATGCCTACTTCCAGATGCTGCACCAGGGCACCGACGTGATCCCGGTCGAGTTCATCGCCGTCAAGCACCCGACCCATCCCTATGCCGACCTGCACACCAAGGCGCTGGCCAATTGCCTGGCGCAGAGCCAGGCGCTGATGCTGGGCAAGACCACCGAGGCCGCGCTGGGCGAGCGTGCGCCGACCGCGTCGGCCAGCCTGGGCGCGTTGACGCTGGCGCGCCACCGCAGCTTCCCCGGCAACCGGCCCAGCACCACGTTGCTGCTGGACCGGCTGACCCCCCGCGCCCTGGGCGCGCTGATCGCGCTGTACGAGCACCGGGTGTTCACCAGCGGTGCGGTCTGGGGCATCAACCCCTTCGACCAGTGGGGGGTCGAGTTGGGCAAGGCCCTGGCCGGCGATCTGCTGCCGCGGCTGACCGCGGCCACGGTGGACAGCACCGGGCTCGATGGCTCGACCGCCGGACTGCTGGCGCGCCTGAAGGCCTGATCCTTGAAGCAGATCGTTTTCGACTTCGCCGGCGTGGTCTTCAGCTGGCAGCCGCGGGCCTTGCTGCAGCGGGTGATGCCGCGGCACGCCACCGACGAGGCCAGCGCCCGCCACTGGGTGGGTCAGATCTTCGAGGACTTCGGCGGCGACTGGGCCGAGTTCGACCGCGGCACGGTCAGCCCCGACGACCTGGTCGGCCGCATCGCCCGCCGCACTGGCCTGGCTGAGGCCGACGCCCGCGCCGTGGTGCAGGCGGTGCCGTTGGATTTCCAGCCCATCGCCGGTACCGTCGACCTGCTGCAGCGCCTGCGCCGGCCCCAGCGCCCGTTGTTTTTCCTGTCGAACATGCCCGCGCCCTATGCCGACCACCTGGACCAGCACCATCCGGTGGGCGAGTGGTTCGGCGACGGCGTTTATTCGGGCCGGGTGCAGCACATCAAGCCCGAGCCGGCGATGTTCGCGCTGGCCGCCAGGCGCTTTGGCGCGGCGCCGGCCGACCTGGTGTTCTTCGACGACGTGCCCGGCAACGTGGCTGCGGCACAGGCGGCCGGCTGGTCGGCCTTCATCTTCACCGACGCCGCCCAGGCCGAGCGCGACCTGCGCCAGGCCGGTTGGTGGCCGGCGCCAGGCTGATCTCGGCGCTGCTGACGCCGGTCGCGCCGGGCGGCGGCGGGCCCTGGCTGGTGCGCCGGCCGCACGGCACGCACCACATCGGGTAGATACCGAGCCGGCGGCCCGGCGCGGTGGTGGCATGGAACTCGCTAGCTCGGTGACAATAAGCTGACCATTTGGTTAAGTTTTCCGGCCCGACAGGACCAGATCGGACCCGACCGCCCCCATGAACGCCCCAGAACGGCTGGCCGACCAGCCGGCGCCCACCTCCGCGGTACTTCGCACACCTGCCACACCCGCCGGCCAGCCGGCGGTGCAGGTGCGGCGCGCCAGCGTCGTCTACCCGCCGGCCCAGTCGAACGATCAGCCGGTGCAGGCGCTGTCGGAGATCGACCTGACCATAGGCCAGGGCGAGTTCGTCTCGCTGATCGGCCCCTCGGGCTGCGGCAAGACCACGCTGCTGCGGGTGATCGCCGACCTGGAGCCCATCAGCTCGGGCGAGGTGCTGGTCAACGGCCTGACGCCGCACGACGCGCGGCTGGCCCGCGCCTACGGTTATGTGTTCCAGGCGCCGGCCTTGTTCCCATGGCGCACGGTGCTGGCCAACGTGATGCTGCCGCTGCAGATCCAGGGCCGGCGCCAAGCCGAGGCCGAAGCCGTGGCGCGTGAGCAACTCGGCCGCGTCGGCCTCACCGGCTTCGAGCGCAAATACCCCTGGCAGCTGTCGGGCGGCATGCAGCAGCGGGTGTCGATCGCCCGCGCGCTGGGCTTCGAGCCGAAGATCCTGATGATGGACGAGCCCTTCGGCGCGCTCGACGAGATCACCCGCGACGGCCTGAACGAGCAACTGCAGCAGCTGTGGCAGCGCGAGCGCCGCACGGTGGTGTTCGTCACCCATTCGATCGCCGAGGCGGTGTACCTCAGCACCCGCATCGTGGTGATGAGCCCGCGGCCGGGCCGCATCCTGAAGATCATCGAGTCGACGCTGCCCGACCAGCGCAGCCTGGACCTGCGCGACACGCCCGAGTTCATGGCGCTGGCGCACGAGGTGCGCGAGGGCCTGGCCGATGGCCATGACGGCCACGCGGGTCGCCATTGAGCACCATTGACCGGCGCCAGCCCGCTCCGAGCATGAAGCCGACCAAGCCCTCGCTGCGGCAGCGTGTGCTGCCGGTGCTCAGCGTGCTGGCCTGCGTGTTGCTGCTCTGGTACGGCGGTGCGGTGGCCTTGAATCGCGCCGGCGCCATCGAGCGGGTGCTGCCCAACAGCCATCCCGCCGGCGACTGGACGGTCAGCGACCTCGTCGCCACCACGCTGAACATGGAGCGCCCGGTGCTGCCCGCGCCGCACCAGGTGCTGGCCGATCTGCAAAGCAGCCTGTTCGACTGGCCGCTCGATTCGCCACGCAACCTGCTGTACCACGTCGCCGTCACCGCACAGTCCACCTTGGTGGGTTTCGTGCTGGGCACCTTGCTGGGCATCGCGCTGGCTGCGGCCATCGTTCACAGCCGCACGCTCGACCGCGCGCTGCTGCCCTGGATCGTTGCCAGCCAGACCGTGCCGGTGCTGGCCATCGCGCCGATCGTGCTGGTGATCCTGGGCAGCCTGGGTTTCAGCGGCGTGGCGCCCAAGGCCACGATCGCGATGTACCTGTGCTTCTTTCCGGTCACCGTGGCCATGGTGGCTGGCCTGCGCGCGCCGCAGCGCATCGAGACCGAGCTGATGCACACCTACGGCGCCAGCCGGCTGCAGGCCTTCTGGTTGCTGCGGATGCCCTCGGCGCTGCCCTACCTGTTCCCCTCGCTGCGCGTGGCCATCGCCGCCGGGCTGGTCGGCGCGATGGTGGCCGAGCTGCCGACCGGCGCGCAGGCCGGGCTGGGCGCCAAGTTGCTGACCGGCAGCTACTACGGCAACACCGTGGGCATCTGGTCGGCGCTGGTGATGTCGGCGCTGCTGGGCCTGGCGCTGACCGCCGCGGTGGCCGGCATCGAGCGGCTGGTGCTGCGGCGGGGGGGCAAGGCATGAGCTTCGCCAGCGATGCATCCACCCCGGTGGCCAGGGCCGGGTTCGCCGTGGTCGCTGGCGTGTCACTGGCCGCCGTGCTGTGGTGGCTGGTGAGCCAGGTCCAGCCGCAGCCCGATTTCAATCCCTTGCACCTGGTGGCACCGTTGCTGGCCGCGTTGTTCGTGGCCGGTCTCAGCGTGCGCCGGGTGGCGGCGCTCGATGGCCAATCCTGGTACGCCACGGCCACCGCCGCGCTGTTCGGCCTGTGGGTGCTGTACTTCTGGCAGGTCGGTGTCACGCTGTTCGATGTGCCGCGCGTGCTGCTGCCGTCGCCCGCCTGGATAGCCCAGATGATGGTCGACCGCTGTGACACCCTGGCCGGCGACTTCGTGCAGACCGTCGGCAAGGCCGTGCTCATCGGCTGGGCGCTGGGCTCGGGCCTGGGCTTTGCCGTGGGCGTGGCGATCGACCGCGCGCCCTTCCTGCAGCGCGGCCTGCTGCCGCTGGCCAACCTCACCAGCACCATCCCGCTGGTGGCGGTGGCGCCGATCATGGTGATGTGGTTCGGCTTCGAATGGCCCAGCAAGGCCGCGGTGGTCGTGCTGATGACCTTCTTCCCGATGCTGGTGGCCACGCTGGCCGGTCTGCAGGCGGCCGGCAAGCTGGAGCTGGAGCTGATGCACAGCTACGCCGCCAGCTACAGCCGCACGCTGATCGACCTGCGCCTGCCGATGGCGATGCCGTTCTTGTTCAATGCGCTGAAGGTCAACGCCACACTGGCGCTGATCGGCGCGATCGTGGCCGAGTTCTTCGGCTCGCCCACGGTGGGGCTGGGCTTTCGCATCAGCACCGAGGCGGCGCGCATGAACATGGGCCTGGTCTGGGGCGCCATCGTGGTGGCCGCTGTCACCGGGTCGGTGGCCTATGCGCTGCTGGTGCAGTGGGAGCGGCGCGTGGCCTTCTGGCACCCGTCTATCCGATCGAAATAATTGATCGAGGCAGGCGAGCACCACAGACGATCCAATCGAGTTTCCCCGCCGATGCCGTCCCCCCCCGACGGCCGGTATTTCGACCAACCAAGCGCAGGAGCGAGCGATGAAGTTTTTCACGATCAAGGGTGCGGTTCTGGCCGCCCTACTGGCCACCACCGGGCTGGCCACCAGCACCGCCGCACAGGCCGCCGACAAGGTGGTGGTGCAGATGAAGTGGGTGCCGCAAGCCCAGTTTGCCGGCTACTACGTGGCCGCCGCCAAGGGCTACTACAAGGAGGCCGGTCTCGACGTCACCATCAAGCCGGGCGGCCCCGACGTGAGCCCGGTGCAGGTGCTGGCCGGCAACCAGGCCGACGCCATCGTCAACTGGATGCCCGACGCGCTGGCCGCGCGCGAGGCCGGCGTGCCGCTGGTCAACATCGCGCAGATCTTCGACAAGTCGGGCCTGATGCTCACCTGCAAGAAGGCCAGCGGCGTCAACACGCCCAAGGACTTCAAGGGCAAGACCCTGGGCGTCTGGTTCGGCGGCAACGAGTACCCGTTTCTGAACTG
>CAIRBF010000312.1 GCA_903876715.1 uncultured beta proteobacterium | reverse complement strand
CCTAGTGCTGCCCGGGCTGGAGGACCTGCAGATGCTCTACGGTGACGCGAGCGCCGAAGCCGCGCTGACCCGGCTGCAGGCGCTGGGCTGCCGCAATGCGGTGTTGAAGGCCGGCGCGCAGGACGTGCACGTGCTGCACGACGGTGCGCCCACCCGCCTGCCGGTGGCGCCGGTCGAGCAGCCGGTGGACCTGATGGGCGCCGGCGACGCGCTGGCCGCGGGCTGCCTGGCCGGCCTGCTGGAAGGCCGCGACCTCGTCGACGCGGCGCGCCTGGGCATCGCGGTGGCGCGCCTGGCGATCCAGCTGCCCGGCAACATCGAGGCCATGCCCACGCGCGCCGAGGTTGACCGCGCCCTCGGCGGCCTGCCGAGCTGGAAGCGCTGAGAACCCGCGTGCCGACGCTTCAGCCCTGCAGCATCCGCGCCAGCTCCCCGCTGTCGTGCAGCGCCTTCAGGTCCTCGTAGCCGCCTGCCAGCACGCCGCGCACGAAGATCATCGGGAAGGTGGGCCAGCCGGTCCACATCTTCAGCGCGTTGCGGCGTCGCCATTGGCTGAGGTAGCCGCCGTACTCGAGGTGATGGTGGGCGATGCCGGCGTCCTGCAGCAGGCGCCGCGCCTTGCGCGGGAAGGGGTTGCCCTGCATGCCGACGACGACGACCGCGTGCGCGCGCACGGCGGTCTCGACCTCCTCGACGATGTCGCGGTGGTGCGATGCGACGCGCTCGCGCACGGCCGGGTGGATACGGGATTCCTCGAGCACGGGGCGGGGCATGGGGCTTCTCCTGGATGGCCGGGACAGACCGCATTGCACCGCATCCGCCGCGACCCCGGTGCCGACGCGTTATCGTTGCGCCCCTTGCGCAATTTCCCGCCTGGCAGCGGTCGGGCCCTGCACCCCATGAAGCTCTACTACAGCCCCGGCTCCTGCTCGCTCAGCCCGCACATCGCCCTGCACGAGGCCGGCCTGGCCTTCCAGTCCGTGTTCGCGCCAACCAAGACCAAGAAGCTGGCCGACGGCACCGACTACCTGACGATCAACCCCAAGGGCCAGGTGCCGCTGCTCGAGCTCGACAACGGCGAGCGCCTGAGCGAGGGCCCGGTGATCGTGCAGTACATCGCCGACCAGGTGCCCGACAAGCAGCTCGCGCCGCCGGCCGGCACGATGGCGCGCTACCGCCTGATGGAGTGGCTGAACTTCATCACCAGCGAGCTCCACAAGGGCTACGCCCCGCTGTTCAACCCGGCCATGCCGGAAGAAGCGCGCGCCCTGGCGCGCGCCCGCCTGATGGAGAAGTTCCACTGGGTCGACGGCGAACTCGCCGGGCGCACCTGGCTGATGGGCGACACCTTCACGGTGGCCGACGGCTACCTGTTCACCACCGCCTCCTGGGCGAAGTACGTGAACCTGGACCTGTCGGGCTTCGCCCACCTGCAGGCCTACCTGGCCCGTGTGGCCGCCCGCCCGGCGGTGCAGGCGGCGCTGAAGTCCGAGGGCCTCGTCAAGTAGCCTGCAGCCGCGCCTCACCCGCGCAGCGTCTCCTCGAGAAACTCGCGCTCGTTGCGCGCGCCACCGACCGGCCGCGCCGCCTCCTGACCGCGCAGCTCCACGCGCCGGATCTTGCCGCTGATGGTCTTGGGCAGGTCCGAGAACTCGAGGCGCCGGACCATCTTGTAGGGCGAGACCCGGCCCTTGAGGAAACCGAAGATCGAGCGCGCGGTGTCGGCGTCGGCGGCGTGGCCCGGGGCCAGGATGACGTAGGCCTTGGGCACGAAGCCGCGCACCGCGTCGGGCGAGGGCACCACCGCGGCCTCAGCCACCGCCGGGTGCTCGATCAAGGCGCTCTCGAGCTCGAAAGGGCTGATGCGGTAGCCCGAGGCCTTGAACACGTCATCGGCGCGGCCGACGTAGGTGATGTAGCCCTCGCCGTCGCGCATGCCGACGTCGCCCGTGTGGTAATAGCCGCCGCGCATCGCCTCGGCGGTCTTGTCCGGGTCGTCGGCATAGCCGTCCATCAGCGCCAGCGGCCGCCGGGACAGGTCGATGCAGATCTCGCCCTCGTCGGCGGGCCGGCCTTCGGCATCGAGCAGGACGATGGGGTATCCCGGCAGCGGCCGCCCCATCGACCCCGGTTTCAGCACCTGACCCGGCGGGTTGCCGCACTGGGCCGTCGTCTCCGTCTGGCCGTAGCCGTCGCGGATGGCCAGGCCCCAGCCGGCGCGCACCTGCTCGATCACCTCGGGATTCAGCGGCTCGCCGGCAGAGATGGCCTCGCGCAGCTTCACGGGCCAGCGCGCGAAGTCCTCCAGGATCAGCATGCGCCAGACGGTAGGTGGGGCGCATAGCGTGTCCACGCCGTGCTTGACCAGCACGTCCAGGATGGCCGGGCCGTTGAAGCGCGCGTAGTTGTAGATGAAGACGCAGGCCTGCGCGTTGAAGGGCGCGAAGAAGCAGCTCCAGGCGTGCTTGGCCCAGCCGGGCGAGCTGACGGTCCAGTGCACGTCGCCGGGCTGCAGCCCGAGCCAGTACATCGTCGACAGGTGCCCGACGGGGTAGCTCTGGCGCGAATGCCGCACCAGCTTGGGCCGGGACGTCGTGCCCGAGGTGAAGTACTCGAGCAGGGGCTCGGTCACCGCCAGCGGCTCGCCAGGCATGAAGGCGGCTTCGACGCGCGTGCTGTCGGCGTAGTCGATCCAGCCTGCCGGCGGCCGGCCCGCTTCGTCACGCCCGGCTTCCCCCGCCAGCACCAGGCCCACGCCCGCGGTGAGCGCCGGGTCGAGCGCGCGCACGCCCGCACAGCCGGTGCCGTTGGTGACGATCCAGCGCACACGGCCGCGCTCCAGGCGATCGGCCAGATCGGGGCCCGACAGCAGCGTGGCGGCCGGGATGACGACGGCGCCGAGCTTGATCGCGGCAAGCATGGTCTCCCACAGCGGCACCTCGTTGCCCAGCATCAGCAGGATGCGGTCGCCCGACTGCGCGCCCAGGCCGCGCAGGAAGTTCGCCACCTGCGAGGAGCGGCGCGAAAGCTCGGCATAGGACAGGCGCGCCTGCGCGCCCGAGGCCTCGACGATGTGCAACGCCGGCTTGTCGTTGTCGCGCGCGATGGTGTCGAAATAGTCGGTGGCCCAGTTGAAGTGGCGCAGCGCAGGCCACTGGAAATGCGCCACTGCGGCGACCAGGTCGGTGCGCCGGGCCAGCAGGTCGTCACGGGCGGTCAGGAAGGCGTCGAGTTCGGACATGGTTCGGGACTCCGGGGCAGGCAGCCGACCAGGGCGGCCAGCGGCAACGATCGTAAAGGCGCTTGAGGAACTTGCGCAGGGGTCCGGCTTGCCACGGTGGGCGCAAGGCGCTGCGGCGAGGCCCTCGCCGCCCCCGACCGGGATCAACCGGCCGCCTGCGCCGGCACCGGCGTCGCGCCGAACCGGGGCCGATCCAGCACCGCCTCGCGCCCGCCGTGGGCGTCGACGAGCCGGTTCTGGTCGTCCTTGGCCAGGCGGTCGACGGCCTCGGGGTCGACCCGCTCGCGCAAGCGGTGCCCGAGCCGTTCGCGCACCGCGCGGTGCGCGGGCGAGGCGGCGAGGTCGTGCATCTCCTCGGGATCGTCCGCGAGGTCGAACAGCTCGGGCTCGAAGCCGACGTAGTGGTGGTACTTGTAGCGCTCGTCGGCGACCATGAAGGCAGCGCTCGGCGAGCCGATCGCGTGGTATTCGCTGAAGGCCAGGCGGCCCGGCTCGGGGTCGGCAAGCGTGCGCAGCAGCGAGCGCCCGGGCAGCGAGGCGTCGGCCGCGTCCGGGGCGACGCCGAGCGCATCCAGCACGGTGGGGAAGAGGTCGACGAGGCTCGTGTTGGTCGCGCAGGCGCGCTGCGGCACGCCCGCGCCACGCAGGATCAGCGGCACCGCAGTGGACTCGCGGTACATCAGCGACTTGTTCCACGCGCCGCGCGCGCCGAGGTTGTCGCCGTGGTCGCTGGTGTAGACGACCAGGGTCTCCTCGGCCAGGCCGCTGCTGTCCAGCGCCGCGAGCACACGGCCGACCTGCTCGTCGAGGAAGCTGACGAGGCCCAGGTAGCTGGCGATCGCGAGCCGGCGCCGCTCGTCGGTGCCGAGCTCGTCGTCCAGGCGGTTGAAGGTGCTCTGGCGCTCGACCCAGGGGTGGCGCACGTAGCCGGTCTCGGGCCGCAGCTTGGGCCAGGGTACGGTGTCGGGCGGGTAGAGGTCGAGGTAGGGCTGGGGCACGACGAGCGGGAAGTGCGGCGCGACCAGGCCGACGAACAGCGCCGCCAGCGGCGGGTCCGGCGTGGCCGCGCGCGCGTGCAGCCACTCGATCGCGCGGTCGGCCACGCGGCGGTCGAAGCGGTTGTAGTCGGACTCGCCCGCGCCGATGCGGCGGAACAGGCCGGCGCCACCGCCGGAGGCGGGCAGCGGATCGCGCACACAGCCCCACAGCTGGCCGGCGCCGCCGACGATGTGCACGGCCTCGTGCTGGCGGTCGAAGCCGGTGTCGTCCTCGGGGCGGCGGTAGTGCAACTTGCCGATCGACTCCACGCCCACCCCGGCGCGCTGCAAGCGGTGCCCCCAGGCGGGCAGCCGGCCGTCATAGGCGATCGCGTTGTCCCAGCAACGGTGCTCGTGCGCCCAGCGCCCGGTGGCGAGGCTGGCGCGCGCCGGCACGCAGATCGGGCTGGGCGTGTAGGCGCGCGTGAACACGGCGCCTGCCGCGGCCAGGCGGTCGATGTTCGGCGTGCGCGCCACGGGGCTGCCGGAGAAGCCCGCGTGGCGCGG
>CAIRBF010000311.1 GCA_903876715.1 uncultured beta proteobacterium | reverse complement strand
CATTGGTGTCGAGCACGAAGAGTTTGGCGGGTTGCCCAGCCGCCACGGGCGCACGGCGTCGCGACCGAACTGGCGCGGGCTGCGCCTGTTGGACCGGGGCCATGCCTACCTTGGGTGAAACGACGACGGTGGCTCCACGGTCCTCGGCAGTCGCGTGCTTCTCGGGAGGGTGTGGAGTCGCAGGTGCCGACAGGAGCTTGGCAGGAGGCGCTGCAGGTGCCGCCGGCTTTGCCTTGATCCCTTTCGGGCGCGCGGCCGCGGCGGCAGTAGCGGGCACGCCATAAGCCGACGGTTCGAGCAGGTCTGCTTTCCGGGACGGCGGACGAGGTAGAGGCATGAAGAGCTACCGTCGACGCTGACAGTCTGAGATAGGCGCCGCTCTGTGATGGAGGCGGCGCGCCTGGTGAAAGGGACGCAGGCGTTGCGTTCAGGCCTCTCGCAAGGCCTGGACCGCCGAGAGTACTTCGTCCACGTGGCCCGCGACCTTGATCCCGCGCCATTCAGCGCGCAAAACGCCCTCGGCGTCGATCAGGAAGGTACTGCGCTCGATGCCCTTGACCTTCTTGCCGTACATGATCTTGTTCTTGACCACGCCGAACATGTGGCAGAGCTTTTCCTCGGTGTCAGCCACCAAATCGAAGGGCAGTTCCAGATTCTTCTTGAACTTATCGTGCGACGCCATGTTGTCACGCGAGACACCGAACACGACTGCACCCGCCGAGGCGAATTCGTCGTGCTTGTCTCTGAACTGCATGGCTTCCGTGGTGCAACCTGGCGTAGCGTCCTTCGGGTAGAAATACAAGACGACCGTCTTGCCCAGAAGGGATTGCGGAGTCACCTTGACGCCGCCAGTGGCCGGAGCCTCGAAGTCAGGAAGGGCTTTGTTGACCGAAGGTGTCATGGACATTGGGTGCTCGTCACTGACGCCGGGCCGGGGCCGGCAAAACCCATGGATTATAGGGGGGGTATTTGGGTGAGCCCCGCCAGCCAGTCGCGCGCCCGATTCGGGGCACTTCATCGAACCGGGAGCGACTCCAGAGCGGCCCGGGTGCACAGTGGCTTCAGCGCGCCGGCAGCAGCGCCGCCACGACCGCACGGTGTTCGGTGGCGAGCACGTTGTAGGTGCGGCACGCCGCTGCCGTATCCATGGTCTCGACGCCGATCCGGGCCGCGATGAGTCCACGTAGGAGGGCCGGGGAGGGGAAGACCAAGCTCGAGCCGCTGCCGAAGATCACGAGTTCAGGCTTCAAGGTGAGCAGGCGCTCGAAATCAACCGGGCTCAGGTCGTTGACGGCGCGAGCGGCCCAGTGCTGTACCGGCCCTTTCCAGGGAACGACCACGCCCCCCTCGAAGGCCTGGGCGCCCACCCAAACGCGGCCGGGTTCGTGGCGGGTGATCAGGTTCACGCCTTCTGAGCGGTCTGGCTGGAACTTCATGTGGTCAAATTCTAGGTTTTGCGTGGCCGGCGTGCCCGCTGCCCTCCGGAGCCACTCTTGAAGACCATCGCCAAGTCAGCCAAGCTCGCTAACGTCGGTTACGACATTCGCGGCCCCGTGCTCGACAAGGCTAGGCAGATGGAGGACGAGGGCCACAAGATCATCAAGTTGAACATCGGGAATGTGGCGGCGTTCGGCTTGATGCCTCCGGACGAGATCGTGCAGGACATGATCCGCAATCTGCCCAGCCAGGTGGCCGCGGGCTATACCGACAGCAAGGGGCTGTTCGCCCCGCGCAAGGCAGTCGTTCACTACACCCAGGAGAAGGGCATCGCCGGGGTCACCGTGGACGACGTCTACCTCGGCAACGGCGCGAGCGAACTTATCGCCATGAGCATGAACGCGCTCCTGGATGCTGGCGACGAAGTTTTGATCCCTGCGCCCGACTACCCGCTGCACACGGCCGTCGTCTCGCTGTCGGGCGGCACCCCGGTGCACTACCGATGCGACGAGGGCTCGGGCTGGATGCCCGACCTCGACGACATCCGCGCCAAGGTCGGCCCGCGCACCAAGGCGATCGTCGTCATCAATCCGAACAACCCGACTGGTGCCCTGTACCCGGTCGACCTGCTGCGCGACATCGTCGAGATTGCGCGCCGCCACCAGCTCATCGTCTTCGCCGACGAGATCTACGACAAGACGCTGTACGACGGAGCGACGCACACGAGCATCGCGTCGCTGGCCGATGACGTGCTCTTCGTCACCTACAACGGCCTGTCGAAGAACTACCGCTCCTGTGGCTATCGCGCGGGCTGGATGGTGGTGTCGGGCGACAAGCGGTGCGCGCGCGACTACATCGAGGGCTTGAACATGCTCGCGTCGATGCGCCTGTGCGCCAACACGCCGGGGCAACTCGCAATCCAGACCGCGCTGGGGGGCTACCAGAGCATCAAGGATCTTGTCGCGCCCACGGGGCGCTTGTGTCGGCAACGCGATCTCGCCTACAACCTGCTGTCACAGATTCCCGGCGTGTCCGTTGTCAAGCCGCAGGCCGCGCTTTACATGTTCCCGCGGCTGGACCCGAAGATGTACCCGATCGCTGACGACCAGCAGTTCGCCTACGAGCTCCTGGCAGAAGAGAAGGTGCTCATCGTGCAGGGTACCGGCTTCAACTGGGCCGAGCCCGACCACTTTCGGGTGGTGTTCCTGCCCAATTCCGACGACCTCACCGAGGCGATCGGTCGCATCGAGCGCTTCCTGGGCAACTTCCGCCGGCGCCACGCGTCGCACTGACGCCATGCTGGCGCCGTATTGTCCTCGCAGGGACCGAGACACCCATGACCTTCAGCAGAACTGAGCCCGCCGCGGCAGCCGCAGTCGTCTCCCCGCCCATCCGAGTTGGCCTCCTGGGCATCGGCACCGTGGGCAGCGGCACGTTCCGCGTGCTGCATCGCAACCAGGCCGAGATCCGGCGTCGCGCCGGGCGCGGCATCGAGATTGCCGTCGTCGCCGACCTGGACGTGGCGCGTGCCCGCAGCGTCGTCGGCGATGCGGTGCCCGTGGTCGCCGACGCGCGTCAGGTCATTGCCGATCCTTCGATCGACGTCGTGATCGAGCTCATCGGCGGCTACGGCATCGCCCGTACGCTGGTTCTCGAGGCGATCGCCGCGGGCAAGCATGTGGTCACGGCCAACAAGGCGCTGCTTGCTGTGCATGGCAGCGAGATCTTCGCCGCCGCGAGCGAGCGAGGCGTGGTCGTGGCCTTCGAAGCCGCAGTAGCGGGCGGCATCCCGATCATCAAGGCGTTGCGGGAGGGGCTGACCGCCAACCGGATCGAGTGGATCGCCGGCATCATCAATGGCACCACCAACTTCATCCTGTCGGAGATGCGCAGCAAGGGGCTGGACTTCGACGTGGTGCTGAAGGAGGCGCAGCGCCTGGGCTACGCCGAGGCCGACCCGACCTTCGACATCGAGGGCGTGGATGCCGCGCACAAGGCCACGATCATGAGCGCCATCGCCTTCGGCACGCCGGTGCGCTTCGACCGCGCCCACGTCGAGGGCATCACGCGGCTGCAGGCTGCCGACATCCGCTACGCCGAGCAGTTGGGCTACCGCATCAAGCTGCTGGGCATCACCAAGCGCCGGCCCGAGGGGATCGAGCTGCGCGTGCACCCCACGCTGATCCCGACTGCCCGCCTGATCGCCAATGTCGAGGGGGCGATGAACGCCGTCGTCGTGCAGGGTGACGCCGTGGGCACCACGCTGTATTACGGCAAGGGCGCGGGCTCCGAGCCGACGGCCAGCGCGGTGATCGCCGATCTGGTGGACATCGCCCGGCTGCAGACCGCCGATCCCGAGCACCGCGTGCCCTCGCTGGCCTTCCAGCCCGGCTCCCTGTCGGACACGCCGGTGCTGCCCATCGACGAGGTCGTGACCGCGTTCTACCTGCGCCTGCGCGTGGCCGACGAGCCGGGCGTGCTCTCCAAGGTGACCACCATCCTCGCCGACCGCGGCATCTCGATCGACGCGCTGCTGCAGCGCGAGAGCGGGGAGGGCGAGAGCCAGACCGACGTCATCATCCTGACGCACGACACGGTGGAAGGCCGCATGCGCGACGCCGTCGCGGCGATGCAGGCGCTGCCCACGGTGCTCGCGCCCATCGTCAGCCTGCGCAAGGAAGACCTCGCCTGAGCCCGCCATGAAGTACGTCAGCACCCGCGGCGACCGCACCGAGCGCGGCTTCAGCGAAATCCTCCTCGAAGGCCTGGCGCCCGACGGCGGGCTGTACATGCCGGTCAGCTACCCGAAGGTGGACACGGCCACGCTCGAGCGCTGGCGCAGCCTGTCCTATGCCGGACTCGCCTTCGAGATCCTGTCGCTCTACATCGACGACATCCCGCCGGCGGACCTGCGGCGCCTCGTCGACCAGGCCTACACCGAGGCCGTGTTCGGCACGCCCGAGATCGTGCCCATCCGCCCGCTCGAACCCGGCGTGTGGATCGAGGCGCTGTCCAACGGCCCGACGCTCGCGTTCAAGGACCTGGCCATGCAGCTGCTCGGCGCCTTGTTCGAGTACGAGCTCGGCAGGCGCGGGCAGACGCTGAACATCCTCGGCGCCACCTCGGGCGACACCGGCAGCGCGGCCGAGTACGCGATGCGCGGCAAGCGCGGCGTCAACGTCTTCATGCTCTCGCCGCAGGGCCGCATGAGCCCCTTCCAGCAGGCGCAGATGTACAGCCTGCCCGACGCGAACATCCACAACCTGGCGGTCGAGGGCGTGTTCGACGACTGCCAGGACATCGTCAAGGCCGTCAGCGCCGACCTGGAGTTCAAGCGCCGCTGGCGCATCGGCACCGTGAACTCGATCAACTGGGCGCGCCTGCTGGCCCAGGTGGTGTACTACTACGCGGGCTGGTTCCAGGTCACGGCTGCGGCCGCCCGGCGCGGCGAGCCGCTGCCGCGCGTCAGCTTTGCCGTGCCGGCGGGCAACTGCGGCAACATCTGCGCCGGCCCCGTGGCACGCATGATGGGTCTGCCGATCGAGCAGCTCGTGCTCGCGACGAACGAGAACGACGTCCTCGACGAGTTCTTCCGCACCGGCACCTACCGCGTGCGCGGCCGCGCCGAGACGCACGAGACCTCCAGTCCTTCGATGGACATCAGCAAGGCGAGCAATTTCGAGCGTTTCGTCTTTGACCTGCTCGGCCGCGACGGCGCCCGCACTGGCGAGCTCTTCGGCCCGGCGCTGGTGCGCGACGGTGGCTTCACGCTGAGGCCCGACGAGAAGGCGCGCCTGCCCGCCTACGGCTTCGTCTCCGGGCGCAGCACCCACGCCGACCGACTGGCCACGATACGCGACACTTGGCAGCGCTTCGGCTCAATGATCGACACCCACACGGCCGACGGCCTGAAAGTCGCACGCGAGCACCTGCGGCCGGGCGTGCCCATGTTGGTGCTGGAGACGGCACTGCCGGCGAAGTTCGCAAGCACCATCGTGGAGGCGCTGGGGCGCGAGCCCGTACGTCCGCCGGGGCTGGAGGGCATCGAATCTCTGCCGCGGCGCTGCACCGTCGTGCCTGTCGACGTCGAGCGCGTCAAGCGCTACATCGAAACCCATGCCTGATCCTGGACCAGCGCCGAGAGCGCCGCTGTTGAGCCTGGACGAGGCCGTGGCTCGCCTCATCGAGGCGGCTGCGCCCTTTGCGCTGAGCGCCACCCAGGAGGTTTCGACGATATCCGCTCTTGGGCGCGTGTTGGCCGAGGACGTGCGCTCGACGCTGGACGTGCCGCCGGCCGACAACACGTCGATGGACGGCTATGCGCTGCGCTGCACCGATGTGCCCGCGGCAGGCGTTGCGCTGCCCGTGTCGCAGCGCATCCCGGCGGGCGTGGTGGGCGCGCCTCTGCAACCGGGCACGCTGGCCCGCATCTTCACAGGCGCGCAGATCCCGCCCGGGGCTGATGCGGTGGTGATGCAGGAGCAGTGCGCCGCGCTGGACGACGGACGCGTGCGTGTCGACACCGTGCCCACCTCCGGCCAGTGGATCCGCCGGCGCGGTGAGGACATCGAGTCCGGCTCCGTCGTGCTCGGTAGTGGCTGCCTCTTGACGCCACACGCGCTCGGCTTGGCAGCCTCGGTCGGCCGGGCGGTGCTGACGGTCGTGCGCCGTCCGTGCGTCGCCCTGTTCTCCACCGGCGACGAACTGGCGATGCCTGGCGAGACCTTGAAGCCCGGCGCCATCTACAACTCCAACCGCTTCACGCTCAGTGGCCTGCTGCAAGCTTCCGGCTGCGAGGTACGCGACCTGGGCATCGTGCCCGACCGGCTCGACGCCACCCGGGCCGCCCTGCGCGAGGCGGCCGAAGGGTGCGAACTCATCCTCACCTCCGGCGGCGTCTCCGTCGGCGAGGAGGACCACATCAAGCCGGCTATGCACGAGGAAGGCCGGCTCGACTTGTGGCAGGTGGCCATCAAGCCGGGCAAGCCGCTGGCCTTCGGCGCCGTGCGTCGGCCTTCGGGCGGGCAGGCGCTGTACATCGGGCTGCCAGGCAACCCGGTGTCGAGCTTCGTGACCTTTCTGCTGGCGGTCGCGCCGGTGCTGCGCGTGCTGCAGGGCCGAGAGCCCGGCGGCGCAACCGCCCCCCATGCTGGCCTGCCGGTGCGAGCCGATTTCGACTGGCCGCGCCCGGACCGTCGGCGGGAGTTCCTGCGCGTGCGCCTGAATGGGGAGGGAGGCCTCGAGCTCTACCCCAACCAGAGTTCCGGGGTGCTGACCTCCACGGTCTGGGCCGACGGCCTGGTCGATGTGCCCGCCGGCGCGCCGGTGCGGCGCGGCGACGTTGTGCGCTACCTGCCACTGCAGGGACTGCTCGGATGACCGGGCGGCTCGCGCCCGCGCCGAGAGCCCGCGCTCGGGCATGATGCTCGCATGCTGATCCACGTTCGTTACTTCGCTGCGCTGCGGGAAGCGCTGGGGGCCGAGGCCCTGATCGACGCTTCCGGTCTGGCCACTGTAGGCGCGCTGCGCGACCGCCTCATCGCCTGCGGGCCCGATCACGCCCGCCTGCTCGGGCGCGATCGGGCCGTTCGCTGCGCGCTCGACCAACGCCTGTGCGACGACGACGCGCCCTTGCGCGATGGCGCCGAGGTGGCTTTTTTCCCGCCGGTGACGGGAGGCTGAGCATGGGAGGCCGCGTCGAGATCCGCCACGAGGACTTCGATCTCGGCGCCGAGGTCCAGGCGCTGCGCGCGGGTGATGGCGGTATCGGTGCCGTCGTCAGCTTCGTCGGCACCGTGCGGGACCGCGATGGCGCGGCCGGGGGGGTCTCCGAACTGGAGCTCGAGCACTACCCAGGCATGACCGAGGCCGCGATCGAGGTCATGATCGACGAGGCCTTTGCCCGCTTCGACATCCGCGGCGCCCGCGTCATCCACCGTATCGGGCGTATGCAGCCCCTGGAACAGATCGTGCTCGTGGCGGTGTGCAGCGCACACCGCGGGCAGGCCTTCCAGGCCTGCGAGTTCCTGATGGACTACCTGAAAACCCAGGCGCCCTTCTGGAAGAAGGAAACCCGCCCCGACGGTGCGCGCTGGGTCGACGCGCGCGTCAGCGACGACGCGGCGCTACAGCGCTGGGGCATCGACCGGAGAAACGCCGCACCGTGACTGCCCACAGGGAACCCATGCTCAAGGATTTGGTTTGGCCTGATGAGGGGGCACCGGAGGCGGCCGACGCCGCGCCCGCGCCGGAGGCGCCACCGGTCGATGTCTTGCGCGCGGCCTTCGGCCGCTACGCCACAGGCGTGACGCTGGTGACCTGCCTCGACTCACGCCACCAGCCCTGCGGACTGACCGTCAATTCTTTCAGCTCGCTGTCGCTCGAGCCGCCGCTGGTGCTGTGGTCGCTGCGTCTGCGCAGCACCCAACTCGAGGCCTTCAGCGCGGCGCCGCACTTTGCGGTCAACGTGCTGCGGCAGGAGCATCTGGCGCTGTCGAGCCAGTTTGCCAGTCGCCCGGCCGAGGAGCGCTTCGCACTGGGGCAATGGCGCTCCGGTCTCGGCGGTGCGCCTGTTCTCACCGACGCGGTAGCCAGCTTCGAGTGCGGATTGCGCGGCTGGCACGACGAGGGCGATCACCGCCTCTTCATCGGCCAGGTGCGTCGCGCGTCGCAGAGCGAGGGCCAGCCCTTGCTGTACCACCGCGGCGCATACCGTCAGCTCAGCGTGGACACCTGAACTGCGCCGCTGGTCGGGCCGTGTCCCGTGTTACCAGGCCACGGGCGCGAAGCTCAGTTCAACACACGCGAGGGTGACGGCGTCGGTGCAGACTCGGGCGCCCGAGGTGTGATTTCGATGCCCCAGTCGGACTGGGCCAGCGCGTTCTCGATCAGCTTCATCCAGCCGTTGGCAAGATCCTCGCCGAGCTGTAGCTCGAGGCTGCGCCCTTGGGCGTCCCGGATCGCGAGCACGATGGCGCCGCGGGGAGCCTTGCGCAGGTCGATGGCCGCGGGCAGCATGGGTTCGGCTCCGAGCGGGAGCTTGGTGGCTGCCGGGTTGAACTGGGTCTTGAAGTCGGTGGACTTCAATGCGCGCTCGCGTGCGGCCTGGGCCAGCATCTCGCGAGCCTCTGGCACCGCCATGGCGCCGGGGGCGCTGCGGTCCACCGCGATGGCGGTCATCAACTGGCGCACCGGCGGCCACATGCGCATGACCATGCGGCGCGTCAACCACAGCCCGAAGAGCTGGTCGTCACGGGTGCGCACCTGCATCAGCAGGCGATCCTGCACCGGGTCGTACTTGACCTGGATCTGGTGTATGTCCACGGCGCGATTCTAGGGTCGGCGCGAAATGTTGACCCGGTGGCATCGTCAAACCGTGCCCGCGACTTGAAACCACGAAGGGTCACCCCAACTCGTTGTCAGTGACGAGGAGAAACCCATGCGCATCGATAAGCTGACCACCGCTTTCCAGCAGGCCCTGGCCGAGGCCCAGAGCCTGGCAGTGGCGCGCGACAACCCCTACATCGAGCCGGTCCACGTGCTGGCCGCCATGCTGCAGCAGCCCGACGGCCCGAAGGCGCTGCTCGATCGCGCCGGCGCAAACACGGCAGCCCTGAAGACCGCCATGGACACGGCCATCGGGGCGCTGCCACGCGTGCAGGGTGGCGGGCAGGTGCAGCCCGGACGCGACCTGGTCACGCTGCTGCAAGCGGCCGAGAAGGAAGCTGGCAAGCGCGGTGACAACTTCATCGCCAGCGAGATGTTCCTGCTCGTGCTCGCCGACAGCAAGACCGACCTGGGCGGCGTGGTGCGCGGCCACGGTCTGACACGCAAGGCGCTGGAGGCCGCGATCGAGGCAGTGCGCGGCGGGCAGAAGGTGGACTCTGCCGATGCCGAAGGCCAGCGTGAGGCTCTGAAGAAGTACACGCTCGACCTGACCGAGCGCGCGCGCATGGGCAAGCTCGACCCGGTGATCGGCCGCGACGACGAAATTCGTCGCGCCATCCAGGTGTTGCAGCGGCGCAGCAAGAACAACCCGGTGCTGATCGGTGAGCCCGGCGTGGGCAAGACCGCCATCGTAGAGGGTCTCGCCCAGCGCATTGTCAATGGCGAGGTGCCAGACACCTTGCGCGACAAGCGCGTGCTCGTGCTCGACATGGCCGGACTGCTCGCCGGCGCCAAGTACCGCGGTGAATTCGAGGAGCGCCTGAAGGCTGTGCTCAAGGAGGTGGCAGCAGACGAAGGGCGCATCATCCTGTTCATCGACGAACTGCACACGATGGTGGGCGCCGGCAAGGCCGAGGGCGCCATCGACGCCGGCAACATGCTCAAGCCGGCGCTTGCCCGCGGCGAGTTGCACTGCATCGGGGCGACGACGCTCGCCGAGTACCGCAAGTACGTCGAGAAGGACGCCGCGCTCGAGCGCCGCTTCCAGAAGGTGCTGGTCGATGAGCCCAGCGTCGAGGCAACCATTGCCATCCTGCGCGGCCTACAGGAGAAGTACGAGGTCCATCATGGCGTGGAGATCACGGACCCGGCCATCGTCGCCGCGGCTGAGCTGAGCCATCGCTACATCACCGATCGCTTTCTGCCCGACAAGGCCATCGACCTGATCGATGAGGCCGGGGCCCGGATGCGAATCCGCCGGATGACCGCTCCGCCGGATCTGCGCGAGTTCGATG
>CAIRBF010000310.1 GCA_903876715.1 uncultured beta proteobacterium | reverse complement strand
GCGTTCCTTGGCCGCCTGCTCCTCGCGCAGACGTTCCTCCTCCGCCACCCGCTTGTCTTCGGCGCGCCGATAGTCGAGCGCGCTCTTGCCCACCTTGCGGCCCTTGACTTCGTCGTCCAGGAAGTCCAGCAGTGCGGCGGGAGACGGCCCGGGTTCGGCGCTGTAGCCGCTGCTGTTCATGCGTGCCGCGGCCGCCTTGAAGGCTTCGGCCGTGTCGGCGCCGAACCCCTTGAGCGCTCGCACCTGCGCCGGCGTTGCGCTGCCGACCTTCTGCGCGAACTCGTAGTCCGCGAAGCTCTCGAAACCACGCGAGATCGCGAACGGCTCGCGCGCCTCGACGCGGTTCATGGACGGGCCCATGTTGTAGGCGAACTGCCCGTCGCGACCGATCGCGGTCATGTACTGGTTCAGGTTGGCGGCGTTGTCGGCGACGATGTGGCACTTGTCCTGGTTGATCGCGGCATACAACTCGTCAGCGCTGTCATAGACCGTGCTGAAACCCTTGCCCTTGGGGATCTTCGACCAGGTCAGGAACTCCGGTGAGCGTACGAAGCCCAGCAGGACCAGCGCATCGCTGGCCTTGACCGTGCAGAAGGCGTCCTCGGGCTTGCCGGCGAAGGCCTTGCCCCTGCGGTAGACGCGGATGGCGCCTGCCAGCTCGGTCTTCTGCGCGACGGCGTTCTTGATGCGGTCGATGCGCTCGACCATCTCCTGGCGCAGGCGGTCGGACTCCTTGCGTGAAGCCTCGAGCTGCTGCGTCCGCACGGCCGCCAGTTCGGTGGCCGGGATCGAGGCCAGCGCCTCGAACCGCGGCTCGCTCAGTCGGGCCTGAAGCGTCTGCGTCAACTCCGCGAGCGCAGCGCGCTCGCGCGCGTTCTCCCCGGGCCGGCCCGGCGAGCGCAGGAGCACCGACTCGACCACCGGCTTGGGCTCGAGGTGCGCATTGAAGGTGATCACCAGCGGATGGTCTCGCCCGAGGCCCTGCAGCCCCTGGGATCTTGCGCCCTCGCTCGCATCGGCCACGGTGAAGCTCAGCTCGGCGCTGGGCCGGGCGGATTCCGGCAGGCTGGCCAGCTTGATGCCTTTGGCGGCAAGGAGCTCGCGCAGCTTCTGCGTGAGCAGCGCCAGATAGACCCGCTGGTCCTGCGCGCGTGCCGGGTTGTCGCGGGTCGACATGCCGCCCTGCGTGATGATTTCCCGGCCGTCCTGCTGCAGCCTGGCGGGCTCGGTGTCGATCAGCAGGGTCAGCGCGGCCGAGTCGACCAGGGTGCGCGTGGCCACGCGGGTGCGCGCGTCGAGCAGCAGCACCCGCACGGGCGTGCGACCGTCCCCCAGGGTGGCGGAGCCTGAGAGGTCGCGCTTGAAGCCGGGGTGCTGCTTGTCGAGGTGCACGTTCAGGTCGAGCGCCCGCGCCGAGTTCAGCAAGGCGAGCGCCACGCGCGCTTCCTGTGCCGTGATGCGGTCGAACTGCTCACGGCTGGTGTTGCGGTCGCGCAGGGCCGCATCGGCGCTGGCGAAGAAGTCCGTCAACTCCTGCTGGCGTCTCGGGTCCTGGGTGCCCTGGGCCATGAGCCTGCCCCAGTCCTCGGCGCTGAGGGCATTCGTCGCCGGCATGGCCGATGGTGCCGCGGCCGGAGCCTGCGCAGGCCCCGCAGCAGGCGCAGGCGCGGGGGCAGGGGTCGGTGCCGTCGAACGCGACGCAGCCCGGCCTGCGGCAACGGAGGGCGTTGCGGCGCTGGAGGTTGCCACTGGGGCGGGGCCGGGCGCTGGCGCCGCTGCCGCCCCGCCATCGGCCGCGGCATGCCGCATGTCGAAGATGCAGGAGCGGCGCACCAGGGTCCGGCCGTCCGCGCGGAACATCGGCGCCTCGACCCGGAACCTGCCGTTGCCGACCGGGCCGTCGGCGCGGATCGACCAGCTGCGGTCAGGCGCGTTCTTGCGCAGGCCCGCGACCTCGACACGGACCGCCGACCGGCTCTCGAACCAGACCGCGGTCTGCTCGATGAGCTCGTCCGTGTCCGTCTTGACCACGGCCAGGCGCCCGGTCACGGTGAAGGCAAGCGGCACTGTGTACGGCTGCAGCGCCCCCGTCGGCCCCGTGCCCTCGGTGCAGGCGAGCGTGCCACGCCACACGCCCTCGGGACTGGAGCCGGCATCGGCGCCCTGGGCAAGGACGGGCCAGGGCGCCAAGGCGCCGCAAAGCAGGACGGCGGGCAGGAGGGGTGGTCTCATGGAAGGCTCTCTTCAGGAAGGTGGGCCAGGTCGGGGCAGCTCGCAGTCGTCCAGCATGCCCTCGGAGGGCCCCGGATGCGATGTGCGGCGCAGCGGCGCCTTGGTGGCGGCGGTGCCCGGCAGGGCGGAGCCGCCCCGGGAAGACGCCATGCCGCGAACGCTCGTCGCTTCGGCGGTCAGAATGAACAACGGGCCGGCTCCTGCGAGGAACCGGCCCGTTGCGGTGATGTGGTGCCGGTGAGAAGAGTCGAACTCCCGACCTTCGCATTACGAATGCGCTGCTCTACCAACTGAGCTACACCGGCGAAAACCATTATTCTAGCCGTGCTTGAACGAGCAGTGGGAGCAAGGCGTGAACGGACCGTTGGATCTGCAGACCTTGCGTGTGGTGCTGGCCGTGGCGGAGGCGGGCTCCATCAGCGGCGGCAGCCAGCGGCTGGGCCTGGCGCTGGCCGCCGCGAGTGCGCGGATCTCGGCGCTGGAGTCGGCGCTGGGGGTGCGCGTCTTCGAGCGCTCGCCCCGAGGGGTGGAGCTGACCGCCGCAGGCCGCCGGCTCGTGCAGCGCGGTGCCGAGGTGCTGGCCGAGGCCGACCGCCTGGCAGCCGAGTTGCGCGACTGGGGCCAGGGTCTGGCCGGACGCGTGCGCCTGCTGGCCAATGCCTCGGCGCTGCTGCAGGCGCTGCCGCAGCGGCTGGAAGCGTTTTCGCGCGCGCACCCGCGCATCCGTGTCGACCTGGCCGAGGGCACCAGCCTGCACATCCTCGGCGAGGTGGCCGAGGGCCGTGCCGATGTGGGCATCGTGGACGCAGGGCGTCCGGCCCAGGGGCTGGAGTTTGTGCCTTTCTGCCGCGACGACCTGGTGCTCGTCGTAGCCGCCTCTCACGCCCTGGCGGGCGAGGAACGGGTATCCCTGGATGTGCTGCTGGAGCAGCCCTTCATCGTCTTCGAGGGCGTCAACGCGGTGTCGACGCGCTTGTTCAACGCGGCTTCACTGGTGGGGCGCTCGTTGGACGTGCGCATGCGCATGCGCAGCTTCGACGCCGCCTGCCGTCTGGTGGCGGCCGGCAACGGGGTGTCGGTGATGCCGCGCCAGGCCCTGGCGCCGCAGCTGGCGCACCTGCCGCTGCGCGCGGTCGCGATCGACGAAGCCTGGGCCCGGCGCACGCACCACCTGACCCTGCGCGCGGGCGCCGGTGCGAGCGCGGCTGCCCGCACGCTGATGCAGGCTCTGGCGCAAGGGTGAGGCGATGGAGCCGCGGGCCGTCCTGCCTCGGTCTTCGGTGGGGCGCGGGACCGACCCATGCGGCGCCGTTGGCGCCGCCGACGGGCGCTCCGCAGCCGGGCTGCGAGGACCGCAGGTGCTTTTCTGTTCCCCCCTCGCCCCAACCCCTCTCCCGCGAGGAGAGAGGGGCTGAAGTGCAGGGCTCTGCCGTGGAGGGCGAGGGGCTGAAGGCTGGTGCCCTGGCACAGGGTTCCCGGGTGGGAGCTCCGGGGACTGAAGGCGGGTCTTCGCGTTTCGCGAAGACCCTGTTCGCCGCAGCCCCTTGCCAGGGGTGGGCGCCTTGCCCAGACTGTGCGGCATGAAGATCGCCTCCGTTCGCGCCACGCCCCTGAACCTGCCAGTGGAGTTGCCCCTGCCCTCGGGGCAGCGCAAGTCGACCTCGCTGTCGCTGTGCCTGGTCGACGTGGAGCTCGACGACGGGCGCGTGGGCACCGGCATGACCGGCATCACCGAGGAGGAGGTGATCGCGAGCATCGTCAACGACATCGCCGCGCACGCGCTGGTGGGTATGGACCCGCTGCGCCATGAGCAGGCCTGGGACCGGCTGTACTGGCTGCTCACGCCGCGCGGGCAGTCGGGCTACGCCAGCCATGCGATGGCGGCGATCGACCTCGCGCTGTGGGACTTGAAGGGCCAGATCCTGGGCCAGCCGTGCTGGCGGCTGCTGGGCGGCGCGCGTGCCCAGGTGCCGGTGTACGCCACCTTCGGTTTCGTCTTCTTCGACCGTGACGAGCTGGCGGCGGCGGCGCGGGCCTGGGTCGAGCGTGGCTTCCCGCGCCTGAAGATGACGGTCGGCCACCACGCGCTGCAGCGGCGCGACGAGCCGCGGCCGTTGGCGGACGTGGTGGCCGAGGACCTGCGGCGCATCCGCGCCGTGCGCGAGGCCGTCGGTCCCGACGTGCAGCTGTTCATCGACGCCAACTGCAGCCTCGACTACACGCACGCCCTGTGGCTGGCGCAGCGCGCGGAGGACCTGGGCATCGGTTTCTTCGAGGAACCGGTGTCGCAGAACGACGTGCCGACGCTGGCCAAGCTGCGGGCCAAGACCCGTATCCCGCTGGCGGCCGGGCAGAACGAGGCCCTGGCCAGCCGCTTCCGCGATCTGCTCGTGGCCCAGGCGGTCGACGTGGTGCAGCCCAACGCCTGCATCACGGGGGGCTTCACCCAGTGCCAGCGGGTTGCTGCCCTTGCTTACGCCCACAACGCGCAGTTCGCCAACGGCGGCGCCTGGCCGCACCACAACATGCACCTGCACGCCGGGCTGGCCCATGGCGGCCTGGTCGAGTACCACGCCGCGGCGCTGGAGTGCTGCCGCCTGGTGTTCGACGACCTGGCCGAGCCGAGCCAGGGTGTGCTGACGCTGCCCGAGACACCCGGTCTGGGCTTCCGGCCGAACCGGGCGCGCGTCGCCGAACTCGCGCGCCGGCCGGGGTCGCGCGGGGTCGGCAAGGCGTGACACGCTCCAACCCCTTCATCGAGGAGACTTCCATGACCCGAGAGATCCCTGCGCTGCGGCGTCGCGACGTCCTGGGCAGCGCCCTGGCGCTGGCTGCCGCGCCCGCGCTGGCGCAGCAGCCGTCCTTTCCCAGCCGTCCTGTGCGCATGCTGGTCGGCTATGCCGCGGGTGGCGGTGTCGATGCGATGGCGCGCATGCTGGCCACCCGTCTGTCGCCGCTGCTCGCGCAGCAGGTGAATGTGGAAAACCGCCCGGGCGCCGCCAGCGCCATCGCGGCGGACGCCGTGGCCAAGGCTGCTGCCGATGGCTACACCCTGCTCGTGGGCGACACGGCGATGCTGGTATCGCCGCTCCTCGGGACCAAGGTGCCCTACGACCCGATCCAGTCCTTCACGCCCGTGGCCGGCGCCTTCCAGGCGCCGCTGATGATCGTGGCCCACAACGGCGTGCCCGCCTCGTCGCCGGCGGAACTCGTGGCGCTGATGAAGGCGAACCCGGGGCGCTACTCGTATGCCACCTCGGGCATCGGCACGGTGCACCACCTGGGCTTCGAGATCCTGAAGGCGCGCACGGGCGCCTCGGCTGTGCACGTGCCCTACCGCGGGGCCTCGCAGATCCTGCCCGACGTGATGGGCGGCCAGATCCCGCTGGCGGTGGTGAGCGTGGCCGCCGGCATGGCGCAGGCGCGCGCCGGGCGGCTGAAGGCGGTGGCGCAACTGAGCACCGGCAAGCTTCCAGGCGCCGAGAACCTGCCCGCGCTGGCCGAGGTGCTGCCGGGCTTCGACGTGGCGCCCAGCGTCTTCGTTCTCGCTCCGGCAGGCACACCGGCGGCCGTCGTGGATCGCCTCGGCGAGGCGATCCGCACTGTGCTCGCCAGCGCCGACCTCGCGCAGGCGGCGGCCCAGGCCGGCGTGATCCCCGCCTATCTGCCGCCGCCGGCGCAGGGCGCCGCGATGGCCCGCGAGACCGCGCAGTGGGCCGACGTCATCCGGCAGCAGAAGATCACGGCCGAATGAGCGCGATGAGTGGGACGCCTTGCATCGGTCTGGTCGTGCCGCCGGCGCACGGCCAGGTGCCGCAGGACGCGGTCGAGCTCTACGCCGGGCGCATTCGCTTCATCGCGCGTGGCGTGGGCATCCCGGCGGTGTCTCCGGAGGGCTTCGACGCGGTGATCGATGCCGTGATCGAGCGTGCCGAGGCCTTGCGCCGGGACGGCGCGCAGGTGATCTCGCTGATGGGCACCTCGATCAGCTTCTACCGCGGCCCGGCCTACACCGACGGCCTGCGGCAGGCGATGGCGCAGGCCACGGGCCTGCCCTGCACGACGATGAGCCACGCCATCGTCGATGCCCTGCGCGCGCTGGAGATCCGGCGCGTTGCGGTGGCCACGTCCTACATCGACGCGCTGAACGAGCGCCTGGTGGCTTACCTCGGCGCCGCCGGCTTCGAGGTGAGCGCCATCCGCGGCCTGCAGATGACGGGGGTCGAGGCGATGGGTCAGGTCAGCACGCGCACGCTGGTCGACCTGGCGACCGAGGTGTACAGCCAGGACCGCAGCGCCGACGGGATCTTCATCTCCTGCGGCGGGCTGTTGACGCTCGACGCGATCCGCCAGCTCGAGGACCGCCTGGGCGTGCCGGTGACAGCCAGCTCGCCCGCCGGCTTCTGGGACGTGGTGCGCCTGGGCGGCTGGGACGCGCGGGCGAGCGGCTGCGGGCGCCTGTTCACGCTGCGCTGAACACGGTGGCACGGTGGCCGTGCCGCGGGCGATGCCGGCGGGGCTTCAACCCCCCGGCTGGTGGTAGGCCGTCACGCGCTCGACCTCGTTGCGCGAGCCGAGGATCACGCTCACGCGCTCGTGCAGCTTGGTCGGCACGATGTCCATGATGCGCTGGCTGCCGTTGGTGGCGCTGCCGCCAGCCTGCTCGACGAGGAAGGCCATCGGGTTGGCCTCGTACATCAGGCGCAGCTTGCCCGGCTTGTCGGGCTCGCGCTGGTCCCAGGGGTACATGAAGATGCCGCCGCGGCTGAGGCTGCGGTGCACGTCGGCCACCATGCTGGCGATCCAGCGCATGTTGAAGTCCTTGCCGCGCGGGCCCTCCCGGCCGGCCAGGCACTCGTCGATATAGCGCCGCACCGGCGGGGCCCAGTGGCGCAGGTTGCTCATGTTGATGGCGAACTCCTTGGTGTCCGCCGGGATCTGCACGCCGTCCTGCGTCAGCACCCACGAGCCCTGCTCGCGGTCGAGCGTGAACATCGCCACCCCGTCACCCACGGTCAGCACGAGCGTGGTCTGCGGGCCGTAGACGCAATAGCCGGCCGCCACCTGGTGGCGCCCGGGCTGCAGGAAGTCCTCTTCGCTGACGCCGCGCGCGTGGCCGACCTTGCGCAGCACGCTGAAGATGGTGCCGATGCTGACGTTCACGTCGATGTTGCTCGAGCCGTCCAGCGGGTCGAACAGCAGCAGGTGCTCACCCTGCGGGTAGCGGTTGGGCACGACGTGGATGGAGTCCATCTCTTCGCTGGCCATTGCCGCCAGATGGCCGCCCCATTCGTTGGCCTCCACCAGCACCTCGTTGGCGATCACGTCGAGCTTCTTCTGCACCTCGCCCTGCACGTTCTCGCTGCCGGCACTGCCCAGCACGTCACCGAGCGCGCCCTTGTTGACCGAGATTGCGATGCGCTTGCAGGCGCGGGCGACGACCTCGATCAGCAGCCGCAACTGCCCCGGGATGTGGCCGTGCTGGCGTTCCTGCTCGACGAGGTACTGCGTGAGGCTGATGCGCTTGGCCATGGGAGGGTCCTGCGGTGGGTGGGCGGCAAGAAGATGCAGCTATTGTCCCCGGGTGGCGAGGCGTGGGCCGCGATGTGGGCGCAGCAATTGAGCGATGGTGCGTGGTCACGGTGCCACGTACCTCGAACGCAAAGTTGCCTCGCCGCTCCAATGCCGCTGGCCGGGCGCGAGCGCCCGGCCCGGCCGCGTCAGTGAATGAAAAATCGAATAGCTGATATCCACCTATCGATCTTCCGTGGATCCTCGCGCTTTCCTAGACTCGGCCATCGTCCATGATCAGCGAGGAGCCATCGATGATTTTCCGATCCCTGCGCGTCCTGGTGGCGCTCGGCGCCACCTTGCTGGCTGCGTCCGGCGTCCAGGCCTACCCCGACAAGGCGGTGAAGATCATCGTGCCCTATGCGCCCGGCGGCGCGTCGGACATCCTGGCGCGGGTGCTGGCGCAGAAGCTGGCCGAGCGCTGGGGTCAGCAGGTCACCGTCGAGAACAAGGCCGGCTCCGGCGGCACGCTGGGGGCGGACATCGTGGCCAAGGCGGCGCCGGACGGCTACACGCTGCTGTTGGCCGATGTCGCCGTGCAGACCATCGCCCCCGCCCTGTACCCGAAGCTGCCCTATGCGCGGGCCGACCTGGCACCGGTGATCAACCTGGCGACCTTCGCGCACGTGGTCATCACGGCGCCGAATTCGCCGCTCGGGTCGATGGCAGACCTGCTGCAGCGTGAACGCGCGAAGCCGGGCAGCACCAACGTGGCCTCCTCGGGCAACGGCACCAGCACGCACCTGACCGCCGAGATGCTCAACAGCGTGGCCGGCACCAAGCTCAATCATGTTCCCTACAAGGGCGGCGGCGCGGCGCTCGCCGATGTGATGAGCGGGCAGGTGGACGTGATGTTCATCGGCTCGCCGCCCGCGATGCCCTTGCTGCAGGCCGGCAAGCTCAAGGCCATCGCGGTCACGACCTCCCGGCGCATGTCCGCCTTGCCCTCGGTCCCGACCGTGGCCGAGGCGGGTCTGCCGGGGTTCGAATCCATCGCCGCCCAGGGCGTCTTCGCGCCGAAGAGCACGCCCCGGGAGGTCGTCAGCACGCTCAACCGGGAGATCGCCCGCATCATCCAGTTGCCCGACGTGCGCGCGCGCTGGAGCCAGCTCGGGGCCGACCCGGTGGACAACACGCCTGCGCAGTTCGGCGAATGGCTCGACGGCGAGGCGGTCAAGTGGACCAAGGTGGTGAAGGAATCGGGCGCGAAGGCCGACTGACCGACCGTACGGCGCGGCGGACTCTTTCGCGGATCGACGACTACGGGAGTCGGAAAGGTGCTGCAGTTTCTCGGCTACGAGCGTCCTGACGGCGGCGCCGGCGTTCGCAACCACCTGCTCGTGCTGTCGGTGGCGGGGCTGACCGGCCCGGTGGCCAGGCGCGTCGCCCAGGCCCTGCCCGGGTCGGTGCTCGTCACCATGCCCTTCGGTGGAGGACTGATCGGCGAAGACCAGGCGCAGCACCTGCGCGCCCTGACCGGCTTCGCCTGCCATCCCAACGTCGGCGCGGTGCTGCTGATCGGCAGCGACCCCCCGAAGCTGCGCGAACTCGGCCGGGCGGTCGAAGCCAAGGGCAAGCTCCTGGCCTCGGTCTGCTTGGACGACTGCGGCCATGACAGCCTGACCCTGAGCGACCGGGCGGTACGGGCCGGCGCGCTGTTGCATCTGCAACTCTCGCGGCAGCGGCGCGTGCCGATGCCGCTGGCGCGGCTCTTTCTCGGCCTGGAGTGCGGCCGCTCCGACCCGAGTTCGGGGATGGTGGCCAATCCGCTGATCGGCAAGGTCACCGACCGTGTGGTCGCCGAAGGCGGGCGGGCGGTGTTCGGCGAGTCCCTGGAGTGGCTGGGCGCCGAGCACCTGCTGGCGCAGCGGGGGACAACGCCGGCGGTAGCCGACGCGCTGCGCCAGACGGTGCAGCGGCGGCTGGGTCTGGCCTCGAGTCAGGGTGTGGATCTCCTGGGCCACAACCCCGGGCCCACCAACATCGCGGCTGGCTTGTCGACGATCGAGGAGAAATCCCTGGGCGCTATCGCCAAGAGCGGCAGCGCGCCGATTCGCGGCCTCCTGCGTTACGGGCAGCCGGTGGACGAACCGGGCCTCTACGCCATGGACGCGGCCGCCTACTCGCCGGAGTCCTTGTCGGGCTTCGTGGCGGCGGGCGCGCAGCTGATGCTGTTCTCCACCGGCGTGGGCAACAGCTACGTCAGTCTCCTGGCCCCCACCATCAAGCTGTCGGCCAACCCGGATGCGGCGCTGCGCCTGCGCGAACAACTGGATTTCGACGCCAGCGACGTGTTCCGCGGCACGCGCACGCTCGATGATGCGGCGCGGGACCTGGTGGCGCTGGTGGTCGACATCGCCAGTGGCAGCCTGACCTGGGGCGAGGTCCTGGGCGAGGGCGATGAGGTCGTCAGCCGGATGGCGGAGGCCCTGTGAGCGCCTCTCCATCGTCGTCGACATCCCTGGGGGAGCGGGCCCTCGTCCTGGACCCGCGGGACAACGTCGCCACGGCCCTGTGCCGGCTGGAGGCGCACGCGGCCGTGCGGCCGATCGGCGCGGCCGATCCCGCTGCGGTCGTCGTGCGCGAACCGGTGGCCCTGTGCCACAAGTTCGCGCTGCGCGCGATCGCCCGCGGCGAAGCCGTCATCAAGTACGGGCAGCCGATCGGGTTCGCCGCGCAGGCGATCGCCGCCGGCGAGCACGTCCACACCCACAACCTGACCAGCGCTTACACCGTCCAGAGTGCCGTCGCCTGACGGCCGCCGTGGCCATCGCTGCGCGGCCGGCAGGGGCGGCGCGTGGCGGCCGGGCGGGGTGTCAACGCGCCCCGGTCGCCTGCCAATCCGGCGGCGGCTCGAACCGGCGGATGGCGTCGGCGACGCAGCGCATGGCCGGCGTCGGCTGCCGGCGCGAGGCGACGGCGACGTGGTAGGTGTGGCGGAACTCGGGCTCGGTCAGGCGCCGGACCGCGAGTTCGCCGCGCAGCACCTCCTGGTAGACCGCCGGCCAGGCCGCGATCGTGCACAGGCCGCCGTGCGCGACCACTTGTTTGATCAGGCCGAGGGCGTTGATCTCGAGATCCACCCGCAGCTCGAACCCCCGTCGGCGTGCCTCCTCTTCAACCAGCAGGCGTGCGCCATTGCGGGCCGTCGACAGCACGAGCGGGATATCCCGCAAGCGGTCGAAGGGCAGGGCGCCGGTGGCCGTGCCGGCGGTGCCGCCGCGCTCGACCAGCAGCAAGGGCAGCGAGAACAGGGGCCAGGACTGCGCGCTGCTCGCCGACGGCGCCCGTGACAGGACGCCGACCTCGACCCGCCCGTCGCCCAGCCATTCCTCGATCTGGTTGGTCGTGCCCTCGCTGACCTGGAGCCCCAGCGCTGGGTGCCTGGGTTGGATGTCGGCCAGTACGGCCTCGAGCAGGGGCCAGCTCAGCCCGGGCTGGATGGCCAGTCTGACGGTGCCGGACACTTGCCCGCGGCGCTCGGACATCCAGGCCTTGAGCCGGATGCTGTCGCCCACCAGGTCCTCGGCCTGCGGCAGCAGGTCGACCCCGGCCGGTGTCAGCGTGGCGCCGCGCCCCGTGCGCTCGAACAGGCGCGCGCCGAGGTCGCGCTCCAGTTCCGAGATGCACTTGCTGACCGTGGACTGGCTCGTCCCTGCGAGCGAGGCAGCACGTGAGAAGCTGCCCGTCGCCGCGACGTCCAGGAAGCACTGGAGCTGCCGGATCTCCACGACGGGCTCGCTGTCGCAGCGGCGGTGTGGCTGGCCGGCAGGCGCGCCGCCTCACTCTCCCAGGGACTTGCCTACGATCTCGCGCGTGGCGCTGCTCAGATCCGCTCGCGCGGCCACGCGCGCCAGCGCCTCGCGCGCCGCGCCGCGCCAGGGCTCGGCCAGCGCCTTCCAGCGGTCGAGCGCGCGCGCCAGGCGCGCGGCCACCTGCGGGTTGAAGGCATCGAGCTCGAGCACGCGCTCGGCCCAGAAGACATAGCCTGCGGCATCGGTGCGATGGAAGGCCGCCGGGTTGTGCATGCACAGTGCGAACAGCAGGCTGCGCGCCCGGTTCGGGTTCTTCAACGTGAAGTCAGGGTGCTGCATCAGCGCCTTGACGCGCGCCAGGGTGGCGCCGGCACCCGCCCCCACGGGCTCCGGGGCGCGGGCCTGGAGCATGAACCACTTGTCCAGGACCAGCGGCTCGTCCTTGAAGAGGGCGTGGAAGCGCTCGAGCGCGGGCGCGGCGAGTTCAGCGTGCGACTCCACCAGCGCGGCCAGCGCGGCATGGCGGTCGGTCATGTTCGACGCCTCCTTCACGCGCTGGTAGGCGCGGCCGGGCCAGACCGGGTCGCCGGTGCGCACGGCGTGGCGGCACAGGTAGGCCAGCGCCAGGCCAGCGAGCGCGCGCTGTCCGGACTGGGCCGGGCTCGGTTCGTAGCCCGCACGCACCTGGTGCGCCTCCCAGGCCCAGAGCCAGTCGTCGTGCAGGACCCGGGCGAGTTGGTCGCGCAGCGACTCGCGCACGGCGTGAACGCGCTGCGGGTCGACCATGTCGAGTTGCTCGGCCACGTAGCCCTCGGTGGGCAGCTGCAGCGCCAGTTCCTTGAACGCGGCGTCCAGCGCGGGGTCACGCAGCACGCCACGTAGCGCTTGCAGGGTCGGCTCGTCCAGTGCCGCCGGCGCCTGGCCGCGCACCGCCGCCAACATGGTCTCCAGCAGCAGGCGCTGGCCGGCCTCCCAGCGGTTGAACGGGTCGGCGTCGTGCGACAGCAGCACGCGCAGGGCGGGCGCGTCGAGCGCGCCGTCCTGCACCTCCAGGACCACCGGGGCGCTGAAGCCACGCAGCAGCGAGGGGACGGGCGCCCCGTCCAGGCCGTGCAGGCCGGTGAAGGTCCAGGACTGCTCCGCGGACTCCAGCACCAGCAGCCGCTCCTGGGGCGCCGCGCCTTCGTCGCCCGCCAATTGCAGCGGCAACGCGCGCCCGTCGCGCGCCAGCAGGCCGGCACGCACCGGGATGACGAAGGGGTCCTTGTGGGGCTGGCCTGGCGTGCCCGGGCAGTGCTGCGCGAGCGTGAGCGTGCAGGTGCCGGCGGTGGCGTCCCAGGACAGGCGCGCCTGCACGCGCGGGGTGCCGGCCTGCGCGTACCAGCGCTGGAAGGTGTGCAGGCGTTGCGCCAGGGCGCTGCCGGGGTTGGCGTCGGCGATGGCGAGTGCGAAGTCGTCGCAGGTCACGGCCTGGCCGTCGTGGCGCTGGAAGTACAGGTCCATGCCGCGCCGGAAGCCTTCGCGGCCCACCAGCGTCTGCATCATCCGTACCACCTCGGCGCCCTTCTCGTAGACGGTGGCGGTGTAGAAGTTGTCGATCGCGGCGTAGCTGTCGGGGCGCACGGGGTGGGCCATCGGGCCGGCGTCCTCGGGGAACTGCGCTGCGCGCAAGCCGCGCACGTCCTCGATGCGGCGCACGGCGCGGGCTGAGGCCTCACCCGCCATGTCCATGCTGAATTCCTGGTCGCGGAAGACCGTCAGGCCCTCCTTGAGCGAGAGCTGGAACCAGTCCCGGCAGGTGATGCGGTTGCCCGTCCAGTTGTGGAAGTACTCGTGTGCGACGACGCTTTCGATGCCGGCGAAGTCGGTATCGGTGGCGGTGGCGGCGCTGGCCAGCACGTACTTCGTGTTGAAGATGTTCAGGCCCTTGTTCTCCATCGCGCCCATGTTGAAGTCGCCCACGGCGACGATCATGAAGCGCTCCAGGTCCAGCGGCAGGCCGAAGCGGGCCTCGTCCCAGACCACCGAGGCCACGAGCGAGCGCATCGCGTGCTCGGTCTTGTCCAGGTCGCCGCGCCGCACGTAGACCTGCAGCAGGTGCTCGCGCCCGGCACGGCTGCGGACGCGCTGCTCGCGCGCCACCAGGTCGGCGGCCACCAGCGCGAACAGGTAGCTCGGCTTGGGGAAGGGGTCGTGCCACTTCGCGTAGTGGCGCCCGCCATCCAGCGAGCCCTGCTCGACGAGGTTGCCGTTGCTCAGCAGCACCGGATACTTCGCGCGGTCGGCGCGCAGCGTGACGGTGTAGACGGCCATCACGTCAGGCCGGTCGGTGAAGTAGGTGATGCGGCGGAAGCCCTCGGCTTCGCACTGCGTGAAGAAGCCGCCGCCGCTGGTGTAAAGGCCCGACAGCTGGGTGTTCTTGTCCGGCGCGCAGGTGTTGCGGATCTCCAGCCTGAAGCTCGGTGCCGAGGGCGGGTTGTCGATGACGAGCAGGCCGTCCTCGTGCCGGAACGATACGCTCTGGCCATCGGCGAGCACACGCAGTAGCGTCAATTCCTCGCCGTGCAGGCGCAGGGGCTGGCCCGGAGCGGCAGCCGGGTCGCGCTCGATCGTCAGCCGGCTCGACACCAGGGTCTTGGCCGGGTCGAGGTCGAAGGTCAGTTCGACGGCGCGGATGCGAAACGGCGGCGGCGCATATTCGGCGCGGCGCACCACCACGGGGGCGCTTCCTTCACGCATGGGGATTCTCCAAGAGGGGGTCTTGCCGGATGCGCCGGCCGCGGGCCTACAGGCCCTGCTTCAGGCTGGCGGTGATGAAGGGGTCGAGGTCGCCGTCGAGCACCTTCTGGGTGTTGCTGATCTCCACGCCGGTGCGCAGGTCCTTGATGCGGCTCTGGTCGAGCACATAGCTGCGGATCTGGTGGCCCCAGCCGACGTCGGTCTTGGAGTCTTCCAGCTTCTGCTGGGCCTCCATCTGCTTGCGCATCTCGTGCTCGTACAGCCGGCTGCGCAGCATGGCCCAGGCCTCGTCGCGGTTGCGGTGCTGGCTGCGGTCGTTCTGGCACTGCACGACGATGCCGGTCGGGATGTGGGTCAGCCGCAGCGCCGAGTCGGTCTTGTTGATGTGCTGGCCGCCGGCACCGCTGGCGCGG
>CAIRBF010000309.1 GCA_903876715.1 uncultured beta proteobacterium | reverse complement strand
CCGACGAGCCGTGCGGCACCACCATCGCGTGGTGGGCATCGGCCAGCGCCGAGATCTTGATCAGCTCGGTCAGACCACCACACCAGCCGACGTCGGGCTGGAGGATGTCGCAGCAACCCATTTCGAGCAACATGCGGAAACCCCAGCGCGTGGCCTCGTGCTCGCCTGTGGTCACCAGCATTCCGGGCGGCATGTGCCGCCGCAGCTGCGCATAGCCCCAATAGTCGTCCGGCGGCAGCGCCTCCTCGATCCACTTCAACCCGTGATCGCGCGTCGCGTGCGCCAGGCGCGTGGCGTAGTCCACGGACAAGCTCATCCAGCAGTCCAGCATGAGCCAGAAGTCCGGGCCGACCTTCTCGCGCATCGACGCGAGCTTGTCGATGTTGCGCGCCAGCCCGACTTCGCCCTCGGCCGGCGCGTGTTGCAGCGGCATCTTGCCGCCGATGAAGCCCATTTCCTTGGCGAGGTCCGGCCGCGCTCCGGTGGCGTAGAACACCAGTTCGTCGCGCACCGGCCCACCGAGCAAGGCGTGCACGGGTTCTTTGCGTACCTTGGCCAGCAAATCCCACAGCGCGAGGTCCACCGCCGAGATCGTGTTGATCACGATGCCCTTGCGGCCGTAGAACAGCGTGCCGTTGAACATCTGATCCCACATCTTCTCGATGTCCGTGACCGCGCGCCCTTCGAGGAAGCGCGCCAGGTGCTTCTCCACGATCCAGCAGCCGATCTCGCCACCCGTGGTGACGCCCAGACCGACGGTACCGTCACTGGCCTCGACCTCGACGACGAGCGTGCCCAGCACGTCAAGTCCGAAGCTCTTGCGGCTCGTGCGGTATTCCGGGTACCTGGCCATCGGAGTGGCGATCTGGTCGTCGATCCAGTGCCCGTCGCCCTGGTCATGGTAGTCGGCACCACCACCACGCACGGTGAATGCGCGTACCTGTCGGATCGTGGGCATGGTCATGGCCTTGGCTCCGGACAAATCAGTAGGTGGCGCGTCCGCCCGACAGGTCGAAGACCGCCCCGGTGCTGAAGGCGCAGTCCTCGGTCGCCAGCCAAGCAATCATGGCGGCCGCCTCATCGACCTGGAGGAACCGGCCCATCGGGATCTTCGAAAGCATGAACTCGATGTGCTGTGGTGTCATCGAGTCGAAGATGGCGGTCTTGGCCGCGGCCGGACTGACGGCATTGACAAGAACCCCCTTCGTGGCCAACTCCTTGGCCAGGGACTTGGTCAAGGCGATGAGGCCCGCCTTGGACGCGCTGTAGTGCGACGCATTGGGGTTGCCCTCCTTGCCCGCGACCGACGCGATGTTGACGATCCGGCCATAGCCCTGGTGGACCATGTGCGGCACGATGGCGCGACAGGTGAGGTAGGGGCCGACAAGGTTGACATCGATGACGCGGCGCCAGACCTCAGGGGACAACTCCCAGGTCGGGCCGTTGCCCCCGGTGATGCCTGCGTTGTTGACCAGGATGTCGATACGACCGTGTGTGGCCAGCGTCTGCGCGGTGGCTTCAGCGATCGCAGTCTCGTCGGTCAACTCGACAACGCAGTGGCTCACACGGGGGCCATGCCCGGACAAGGACTCGAACGCCTGCTGCAGGCGAGTCCCGTCGACGTCCCAAAGCGTCACACCGGCACCTGAGTCCAGCATCCGCTTCGCCACGGCAAGCCCGATGCCTTGCGCGCCGCCGGTGATGACCGCGACGCGGCCGTTCAGATCGAGTTGGTTCATGCGGTCGTTGCGACACCGAGTGCGCACGGGGTGATGGAAGCAGGGACTCGAATGACTCTAGGAAGATGCGATATTCCAGTCAAATCACAAATTTTGAATGCGTGATATGAAATTGGAATATCCAACTCCAGTCGCGGGAGACCTCGGCGAATCGTCGCTGCCGCGTCTGGTGAATCGTCTGCGACAGAAGCATTGGGCCCTGCTGGCTGCACTGGGCGAGTCGTCCACGCTCAATGCGGCCGCCACGCGCATCGCGGTCACGCAGCCCGCCGCGACCAAGATGCTGGCCGACATCGAGACCGCCTTCGGCTTCCGGCTCTTCGAGCGCCATCCGCGCGGGATGCGCGCAACCGCCCTGGGCGAGCATGTGGTGGGCCACGCGCGGCATGCACAGGCCGCTTTGTCACGCTTCATCGAAGACCTCGAGAGCAAGCGTCGAGGTGGGCACGGCCAACTGGTGATGGGCGCGATCATGGGTGCGGCCCCGGACGTCGTGGCCAAGGCCGTGGCGCGCATCAAGTCCGAGCGGCCCTTGCTGCAAGTCCGAATCGTCGGCGAGACCAGCGACCAGATCGCCCTCCTGCTGGAGCGCCGGGAGATCGAGCTGGCCGTGGGCCGGCTCGCGAACTCCTTGCAGCATGACAGCGTGGACTTCAGTCCGCTGGCCAATGAGACCCTGCAGGTTGTCGTCAGGAGCGGCCACCCGCTCCTGCGACGGCGCGTGCTCGACCTGAAGGCATTGATGGACTGGCCCTGGATACTGCAGCCGCTCGCAAGCCCTGCCCGCCAGTTGCTCGAGGAAGAGTTCTCGAAGGCCAACCTCGGTACGCCACGCAATGTGGTCGAGTGCTCGTCGGTCTTCGCGATCCTCCAACTGCTGCAATCGACCGACGCGGTCTCGGTGGTCTCCGAGTCCGTGGTTCGCGATCACGTGCGTGGGCGCCTGCTGCGAAGGCTTCCGATCTCGGTCGGAAAGGACCTCCGGGGATTCGGTGTCCTGACCCGAAAGGGTGAACAGTTGTCTGACGCCGCGTCAACCCTGGTTCGTCACCTGCACGAGGCGGCGAAGGGAGAGGCCCCACCCATCGGGTAGGACAGGCCAGGGCGCCGCGGGTGCGGTGCGGGTGGCGAGATTCCGTTCGGCCCCGGCCCTCTTCAATAGATCACCGGCTCGGGCACTGGGGCGCCGAAGTCGGTCTCGAGGAAGTCGAAGTCGCAGCCCTGGTCGGCCTGGCGCACGTGGCGGGCGTAGATCCAGCCGTAGCCGCGCTCGTAGCGCGGCGGCGGCGGGGTCCAGGCGGCGCGGCGGGCGGCGAGTTCCTGGTCGTCGACCTCGAGGTGGATGCGCCGCGCCGGCACGTCCACCGTGATGCGGTCGCCGGTGCGCACCAGCGCCAGTGGCCCGCCGACGAAGGCCTCGGGTGCGCAGTGCAGCAGGCAGCCGCCGTAGCTCGTGCCGCTCATGCGCGCGTCCGACAGGCGCAGCATGTCGCGCACGCCCTGACGCACCAGCTTCACCGGGATCGGCAGCATCCCCCACTCGGGCATGCCGGCGCCCTGCGGGCCGGCGTTGCGCAGCACGAGGATGTCTTCGGCGGTGACGTCCAGGTCGGGGTCGTCGGTGGCGGCCTTCAGGCTCGGGTAGTCGTCGAACACGAGCGCGCGGCCGGTGTGCTGCAGCAGGTGGGGCGCGCAGGCGCTGGGCTTGATGACCACGCCGTCGGGGGCGAGGTTGCCGCGCAGCACGGCCAGCGCGCCCTCGGCGTAGATGGGCCGCTCCAGCGGGCGGATGACGTCTTCGTGGTGCACCTCGGCCCCGGCGATGTTCTCGCCCAGGCTGCGGCCGTTCACCGTCAGCGCCGCGGTGTGCAGGTGGCCGCGGATGCGCTCGAGCAGGCCGGGCAGGCCGCCGGCATAGAAGAAGTCCTCCATCAGGTAGGTGTCGCCGCTCGGGCGGATGTTGGCGAGCACCGGCACGCGGCGGCTGGCAGCGTCGAAGTCGTCCAGCGTCACGGCGCAGTGCGCACCGGCGCGGCGCGACATCGCGATCAGGTGGATGATGGCGTTGGTGGAGCAGCCCATGGCCATCGCGCAGGCGATGCCGTTGAGGAAGTGCTCGCGCGTGAGCATGCGCGCCGGCGTCAGCGCCTCCCAGACCATCTCGACCGCGCGCCGCCCGCAGGCCGCGCTCATGCGGATGTGGCCGGCGTCGGCCGCCGGGATGGAGCTCGCGCCCGGCAGGCTGAAGCCGCAGGCCTCGGCGATGCCCATCATCGTGGCGGCCGTGCCCATGGTCATGCAGGTGCCGTGGCTGCGCGCGATGCCGGCCTCCACCTCGAGCCACTGCGCGTCGGTGATGCGCCCGGCGCGGCGCTCGTCCCAGTACTTCCAGGTGTCGGAGCCCGAACCCAGCGGGCGGCCCTTCCAGTTGCCGCGCAGCATCGGCCCGGCCGGCAGGTAGACGAAGGGCAGGCCCATGCTGAGCGCGCCCATCACCAGGCCCGGCGTGGTCTTGTCACAGCCGCCCATGAGCACCGCGCCGTCCACCGGGTGGCTGCGCAGCAGTTCCTCGGTCTCGAGCGCGAGCAGGTTGCGGTAGAGCATCGTCGTCGGCTTGACGATGGGCTCGGACAGGCTCAGCGCCGGCAACTCCACCGGAAAGCCCCCGGCCTGCAACACGCCGCGCTTGACGTCGTCCACGCGCTGCTTGAAGTGCGAGTGGCACTGGTTGACATCGCTCCAGGTGTTGACGATGGCGATGACGGGCTTGCCGACCCAGTCCTGCGGCCCGTAGCCCATCTGCATGAAGCGCGAGCGGTGCCCCATGCTGCGCAGGTCGTCGGGCGCGAACCAGCGCGCGCTGCGCAGGTCCTCGGGGCGCAGGCGGAGGGCGGGGGGCGTGGTGTTCATGGTCGGGTCCGTGGTCATTCGGGCTCGAGGCGCCGCAGCGGCAGGCGGCGCCCGTTCCCCGCATTCTCGGCCGCGCCGCAGCGCTGGCGCCCGCGCTCGTTGCGACACGCCGGGGCGACCGGTACGCGCCCGTCACCCCAGCCGGGCCAGGAACTCCAGCACGCGGGCGTTGAAGACCTCGGGCTGCTCGAAGTAGGCCGAGTGCGCGGCCTGCTCGACGACGCACAGCTCGCTGCCCGGCACCAGCGACTGCACCTGCTGCATCACCGCCAGCGGCACGATGGAGTCCTCGCGGCCGACCAGCAGCAGCGTGGGACAGCGCAGTTCGCGCAGGCGCGCCATGGGCGTCAGCTCGGGGGGCTCGTTCAGGCGCGCCAGGGCCGCCTGCCACTGCGCCGGCGGGTGCTGCAGGTGGCTGGGGTTGAAGCGCTGGATCTGCGCGTACAGCGCCGCCAGGGCGGGCCGGTGCTCGAGGAACCAGGCGCCGAGCGAGCGCTGCTCGATGCTCAGCCCCCCCACGCTTGTCAGCCGGTCGCGCAACACCTGGCGTTGCTGCGGGTGGTCGATGGCCAGCGAGCTGTCGCACAAGACCAGCGCGCGCACACGGTCAGGATGGTCGAGCGCGGCGCGCAGCGCGACCATGCCGCCCAGCGACTGCCCCAGGAGCGTGGCCTGCGCCACGCCCTCGGCGTCCAGCATCGCGATCAGGTCGGCGACGAAGACCTCGAGGCGGAACCCTTCCAGCGGCGCGGCCGAGCGGCCGAAGCAGCGCAGGTCGGACACGAGGCAGGTGTGGCCGGCCGAGAACGCGCCGAGCTGCTGCCACCAGGTGGCGCCGTTCGAGCCGGCACCGTGCAGCAGCACCAAGGCCGGGCCCTGGCCGTGGCGCTGGTGGTAGAGCGCCTGGCCCTCGCGGCGAATCCAGGGCATGGCTACTGCGCCTTCAGGTCGAGCGCGCGGATGAGCTGGCCCCAGCGCTCGGTGTCGGCCTGCAGCAGCCGGGTGTAGGCCTCGGGGCCGAGGAAGACCGGCACCACGCCCTCGGCCTGCAGCTGCGCGCGCACCGCAGGCTTGTCGAGCGTGGCCTTGAGCGCCGCGTAGAAGCGCTGGACGATCTCCGGCGGGGTGCCCGCGGGCGCCGAGAGCCCGGCATAGGACGAAGCCGTCAGCGCCGGGTAGCCCTGCTCGGCGAAGGTGGGCACGTCCGGGTGCGTGGGCGTGCGCTGCTCGCTCGAGACCGCCAACACCTTGAGCTTGCCGGCGCGCACGTGCACCTCGGCCCCGGCCGGCGGGATGACGGTGATGCCGACCACGCCGGCCAGCACGTCCTGCAGCGCCGGTGCACCGCCCTTGTAGGGCACGTGCGTCATCTGCGTGCGCGTGGCGCGCTGCAACTGCTCCATCATCAGGTGGCCAGTGCTGCCGGCGCCGGAAGTGGCGTAATTCAGCCGGCCCGGCTGGCGGCGCGCCTCATCCAGCAGCTGCGCCAGCGAGCCGATGCCCAGGTCGCTGCGCACCACCAACCATTGCGGCCCCTCGCCGAGGCTGCCGATGTGGACGAAGTCCTTCTGCAGGTCGTAGGGCACCTTGTCGAACAGCGCGCCGGAGATCGTGTTGACCATGCCCGTCATCGCCAACGTGTAGCCGTCGGACGCGGCCTTCGCGGCCGCGGCCGTGCCGACGATGTTGCCGGCGCCGGGCCGGTTGTCGATGATCAACGGCTGTTTCAGCGTGGCCGACAGGTCCTGCGCCACCGGGCGGATGATCCGGTCGTAGGCCCCGCCCGGCGGCGTGGGCACGATGATACGGATGGGCTTGGTCGGCCAGTCGGCCTGGGCGAGGGTGGCGGCGCAGGCCGCAGCCTGCAGGGCGACCAGCATCCAGCGCAGCAGTCGAAGTGGGAGGACGGTCATCGGTCGGTCTCCTTCGTGGTCAGGGTCGGTCCAGGGGCCGGCAGCGTGCGGTGGCGCCAGGCTCGGGCACGGCCCGGGCCGGCGCGTCTTCACGGCGCGCCGTCGATCAGCCAGCGCATCGGCTCTTCGATCTGGCGCCACTCGACGCCGGAGGCCATGTGGCCGTAGGGGCTGTCGATGACCTGGTGGCGCACCGGGATGGTCAGGGCCTGCAGGCGCGCGGCGACGTCGGCGTCGGGCGGGAAAATGCGGTCGGTGGTGCACACGGCCAGCCAGAGCCGGCAGCGGATCTCGCCCAGCCGCTCGCGCAGGTCGAAGCGCTCGGCCGCGTCGGCCAGCACGATCATGCTGTGCGGGTCGAAGCGTTCGGCCCACTGGTCGCATTGCGCCTGGAGGCGCCGCTTGCGCTCGGCGGGATCGGGATAGCGGTCGGTGTACAGGCGCTCCAGCCCGTAGTCCTGCATGGTCTGCCAGCGCAGGGCCTGCAGCGTGCGGCGCATGCCGCCGTGGGCGTAGAAGTCGCCGCCGTGCCAGTCGTCGCAGGCGGCGAAGCGCTCGCGATGCGCCTGCGCGCTCAGCCCCGGCGGGTGCGTCGGGCCCGAGCACACGGCGCCGACAGCATCCACCTGGTTGGGGTACTGCACGGCCCACTGAAAGGCCTGCCAGCCGCCGTAGGACGGGCCGACCACGGCCTTCAGCCGCCGCACGCCCAGGCGCTCGAGCAGCGCGTGCTGCACGCCGACGATGTCCGACAGCTCGATGCGCGGGAAGTCACCGCCCCAGGGCCTGCCGCTGTCGGCGCGGACGGTGTTCGGCCCCGTGGTGCCGAAGGACGAGCCGAGCATGTTGCTGCAGACCACGAAGTGACGCTCGGGGTCGAGCGGCCGGCCGGGGCCGAGCAGCGGCGCCCAGCTGCCCTCGGCCGTGTGGTGCCCGGGCGTCAGCATCGACGGCCCGCTGGTGTAGCCGTGGGTAACGAGCACGGCGTTGTCTGCGCGCGAGTTCAGGCGGCCGAACTGCACGTAGGCCACCCGCAGGTCGGGCAGCGTCAGGCCGCTGGCCAGGCGCCAGGCGCCGAGGCCGATGGTCTGCGGAGTCATCAGTCAGCCGTGATGCCGGCGGCGCGGATCACCTGCGTCCAGTTGTCGGTCTCCTTCTGGACGAAGGCCGTGAACTGCTCGGGCGTGGAGGCGACGACGACGGCGCCGGTGGCCTCCTGCTTCGCGCGGAACGGTCCCTGCATGGCCTTGACGGCCGCCGCGTGCAGGCGCTCGACGATGGCGCGCGGCGTACCCGCCGGCGCCGACAGCCCGGCCCAGGCCGTGGCCTCGAAGCCGGGCAGTCCACCCTCGGCCACGGTGGGCAGGCCGGGGAAGACCGCGTTGCGCGCCGGGCTCGTGATGGCCAGCGGCACCAGCTTGCCGGTGGCGGCGTGCGGGATCACGGCGTCCTGGTTGATGAACATCACCGGCAACTGCCCGGCGAGCACGTCGTTGAGCGCCGGCCCGCCACCGCGGTAGGGCACGTGCACCAGGTTCAGCCCGGCGCGCTGCTTCAGCATCTCCATCGCCAGGTGCCCCGAACTGCCGTTGCCCGAGCTGGCGTAGCTGATGCGCCCGGGGTTCGCGCGCGCATGCTGAAGGAAGTCCTGCATCGTCTTCCAGCCGCTGGCCGGGTGCGCCACCAGGATGTTGGCCGCGTAGACCATCTGCGTGATGTGGACGAAGTCACGGTTGATTTCGACCGTGGCCTTGGGGCTGAGCGCGCGGCTGGTGGCGTTGCCGATCCAGCTCATGTGCAGCGTGTAGCCGTCGGGCGCGGCGCGGCGCGCGGCCTCGGCCGCGATGACACCGTTGGCCCCGGGCTTGTTGTCGATGACCACCTGCTGGCCCAGTTCCTTGGCCAGGCCCTCGGCCAGCTGGCGGGCGACGTTGTCCGACGGCCCCCCGGGCGGCGCGGCGACGATCAGGACGACCGGTCGGCTCGGGTAGGGTTGCTGCGCGGCAGCCAGCTGCGGCCCGAGGGCGAGACCGCCCAAGGCGACGAAGGTCAATGCGCGACGCATCCGCGCCGCAGGCAGGGCGTGCTTCATGGTGTCTCCTCCATTCGAATGAGCCATCTTCAGTGCGTCAGCATTCAGTGACAAGCCAGAATTCAGCGTGATCCATCACGAACTCTGATATGTCATTGCCCAATGCCACCTCGCTGCTGAACCGCCTGCTCGCGCGCGGCAAGCTCCGGCAGTTGCAGGTACTGCTCCAGCTGGCCGAGCTCGGCAGCGTGCAGCGCACCGCGGCGGTGGTCGGCATGACGCAGTCGGGCGTGTCGCAGACGCTGGCCGCTCTGGAGGGCCTGCTCGACATGCCGCTGTTCATCCGCCACGCCCGCGGCGTGCTGCCCACGCCGGCCTGCCTGGAACTGCTGCCCACGGTGCGCCAGCTGATGCTGGGCGTGGCCCAGGGCGCCGAGTCGCTGGCTGCCGCGCAGCAGCAGGGGCGCCAGACGCTGCGGCTGCTGGCTTCGGACTCGGGCACCCAGGGCCTGTTGCTGCCGGCCCTGAGCCGCTTCGTGCGGCAGCACCCGGACGTCCGGATCGAACTCAGCGACGCCGAGGGGGACGATCTGCTGCTCGCGGTGGCGCGCCAGGAGACCGACCTGGTGGTGTGCCGGCACCCGACCGCCGTCCCGGCCGGCTGGGCGTTCACCGACCTGGTGCCCGACCGCTTCACCGTCGTCTGCGCCCCGGATGACCCGCTGCGGGCCCGTCAGGGCCTGGGCTGGGGCGACCTGCAGCACCGCCGCTGGGTGTTGTCGTCGGTGAGCACGAAGGCGCGCGCGCGCTTCGAGCAGCTGTGCAGCGACTGGCCGCGTCCCGCCGACGTCTTCCCGGTGGTGACGCGCATCATCTCGGTCACCTCGAGCCTGATCCGGGAGCACGGGCTGCTCGGCTTCGTGCCCCACAGCTCCGTGCGGGCCCAGGTGCAGCGGGGCGAGCTCGGGGCGCTGGAGGTGCGGGCCGACCTCGCACTCGAGCCGATCGGTGTCCTCAGGCCCGCGATCGGCGCGCGCGACAGCGCCAGCCGCTTCGCCGAATTCCTGGAGGCCGAGGCTCGGCGGCGTTGAGACGCAGCCCTGGCCGGGGGCCGGCAGGCTCCGGGCAGCCCAGGGCCTGCCCGTGCCCCCGCGGTGGGATCACGACCGCGCGTGGGCCGACCCGGCCGTCGCCTCGCCGGCCAGCCCCACCACCGTCCGCGCCAGGAAGGCGAGCATCCCCGGCAACGCCGACAGCACCGGCAGCAGCCGCAGTTCCAAGCCCGGGTGCGCGGCCCGCGCCTCGTCCAGCAGCGCGGGGAGATCGCGCTGGACGTGACCGTTGGCGGCCCAGAAGACCGGGCAGACGTCGAGCCGGCTCGCACCGGGGGCGAGCTCGGCCAGGACCGTGGGCAGGTCGGGCGCCAGGCGCTCGAGGAAGGCGCAGCGCACCTGCAGGTCGGGCTCGACGGCCTGGATCTCGCGCGCGAGCGCATGCAGGCTCTCGCCCCAGGCGGGGTCGCGTGAGCCGTGGGCGAAGAGGATCAGGCCGCGTGCCATGCGGGCTCCAGGTGGGTCGATTCGGACGCGTCCGGACCGGTCGCAAACGCGGCCTCGGCGTCTGCAGCCAGCGCCTGCAGGCCGCGGACGACGTCGCCGATGATCAGCAGGCCCGGCGCAGCCGCCTCGGCGAGATCGACTGCGGCACGGCCGGCGGGAGCAGCCCAGCGCTCGCCCGCAGCCGGGACGGCGGCCGTGGGCGCTCCCGCAGCATCGGCGGATGGCACCACCGACCCCGCCGCGCGCTCGGCCGCCTGCGCCAAGGCCTCCAAGGTGGCCAGGCGGTGCTGTTCGTCGGGCAGCGTCGCCCGGCGCACGACCACGACCGGGGTGTCGGCCGCCAGGCCGCCGGCCAGGAGCGACCGAGCCACCGCCGCCGCGCGGCGGATGCCCATGTAGACCACAAGCGTCAGGCCGCTGCGCGCGAGCGCAGCCCAGTTGGGCTCCTCGCCGCCGGGCTGGGCGTGGCCGGTGACGAAGGCCACGCCCGGGGCGTGGCGGCGGTCGGTCAGCGACAGGCCCAGGCTCGCGGCGGCGCCGAGCGCGGCGCTGATGCCGGGCACGACCTCGGCCTCGAGGCCAGCGGCGCGCAGCGCGTCGAGCTCCTCGCCCGCGCGGCCGAAGATCATCGGGTCGCCCCCCTTCAGCCGCACCACGCGCCGCCCGGCGCGCGCCTCGTGCACGAGCAGGCGCTCGATGAAGGCCTGCGGCGTGGACGGACAGCCGCCGCGCTTGCCGACCTCGACGATGCGCGCGCCGGGCCGGGCGTGCGCGAGCACGCGCCGGTCGACCAGGTCGTCCACCAGCAGCACGTCGGCCTGCGCGATGGCGCGCACGGCCTTCAGCGTCAGCAGCTCGGGGTCGCCCGGGCCGGCGCCGACGAGCAGCACGGGGTGGGGGCAGGCGCTCACGACTTCGCCGCCCGTGGAGCCTGCCGCACGGCGCACGCCCCTCACGCCGCCACCGCCTCGCGCCGGAAGCGCGGGCGGGGGTCGAGCACGTCGCCCTGG
>CAIRBF010000308.1 GCA_903876715.1 uncultured beta proteobacterium | reverse complement strand
GCGAGCCGCTCGCCCCACCGGACCGCGCTGGCGATGGCCTCGACCGTCGTCGCCACCCAGGCCAGTCCGTGGACAGCGCGCTGGTGCTCTTGCACCAGGTGGGCGTCGGCGCGGCCTCCGGGCGCGCACAACGCGGCCACCGCGCTGCGCACCTGGTCGTCGTAGGCCCGGGTCTCGGCGGTGACCGACCGGAGGTGCTGGAGGCATGCGTCTGAAGTGCTCAAGTCTTGCTTCCGATGTCTTGGTAAGGCGGGTCTCGGCGCGGACACGGCCAGGCAGGCAGCAGCGTTCCCCAAACCCTTCAGGCCGGACCTGCGACCACGCCTGCGTCGTGCAGCTCGCCGATCTGGGCGGCGCTGAGGGTCAGCACCTCGGCCAGAACCTCGTCGGTGTGCTCGCCGAGGTGGGGCGCACGCACGACTGGTCGCCTGCTCGCACCCCCGAAAGTGCCCATCGCCCCCGGCGCGGGGTAGCTCAGGCCGCTCGGTTGCTGGAGCCGGGTGAAGAGTTCGGCGTCGAGCGACAGGCGCGGATCCTCAGCCAGGGATTGCGAGAGGGTGCGGTAACGGCTCCAACACACGTCGTGGGCTTCGAAGGCCGCGGCCACCTCGGCCAGCGGGCGCTCGGCGATGGCGCGCTCGACCAACGGGAACAGCGCCTCGCGGTGCGTGAAGCGCTGACCCTCGTCACGCTCGAAGGACACCTGCAGTGCCGACTGCAGCGACTCCACCGCCTCGTGCAACTGCAGGCTCGCCACCAGGCCCGTCCACTGGCGCCGCGTGATCGCCACCACCATCAGGCGTTCGCCGTCGCGCGTGAGGAAGTCCCGGCCGAAGGCGCCATACAAGGCATTGCCCAGGCGCGGCCGGTCGCCGTCCTCGAGGACTTCGGCGATCTGCCCGGTGTGCCCGAGGCAGGCCAGCGCCACATCCGACAGGGGCAGCAGAACCTCCTGCCCCTGCCCGGTGCGCAGGCGGTGCCGCTCGGCGGCCAGCACGGCGAAGGCGGCGTAGGCGCCGGTCATCAGGTCCCAGGCCGGCAGCACGTGGTTGACGGGACGGTCAGCGCTCGCCGCGTCGCCGGTCATGAAGGGCAGGCCGACCGCGGCGTTGACGGTGTAGTCAACGCCGGAGCCGCCATCGCTCCAGCCCATGACGCGCACGGTGATCAGGTCCGGGCGTCGCTGCGCCAGCGCGCCATGGGCCAGAAAGCCGTCCTTCGGGAAGTTGGTGACGAACACCCCGCGGTCCGGCCCGGGCGCGGTGATCAGGTCCGCCGCGAGCTGCCGGCCCCGCGGCTTCGAGAGGTCGATCGCGACCGACTTCTTGCCCTTGTTCAGGCCCTCCCAGTACAGGCTCGCGCCGTTGCGCGCCAGGGGCCAGCGGCCGAAGTCGGGCCCGCCGCCGACCGGATCGATGCGCACCACCTCGGCGCCGAGCTGCGACAGGTGCAACGCGCAGGAGGGGGCGGCAATGAACGAGGCGCACTCGACGACGCGCGATCCCTGCAGGAAGGGGTACATGGGCAGCCCCGACGCTCAGAGCCCGAGAGTTGTTCCGCCGTGCCCGAAGGACGCGCCAAGGCGCCCCGGATCCAGGCGCAAACCACAGCCATGGCTCGGGCTGGGGCGAGGATTTGCAACGACGAGACGGGGTGTCTTGGGGTGCAAGGCGGGCATGGGGAAGGACTCTCAGGCTCTCAGACGAACCGGGGCGGCGGCGGTTCAGGGTGGGGGCAGATCGCCATGGGCGCAAACATGACCGGGGAACCTCACGACACGCCATCATCGCATCCGGCAACGCAGCAGGCTCCAACGGCACAGGCGTTCCGCCCGCCCCGGCCAACCGTCCCCGAACTTCGCAGGCGGGCGCGCGCGGCCGAATGACCGAGCAAGCCGCTCGGAGCGCGGCTTCCGATACCTTCCGGCCTCCATTGCCGCCCTGCCCCCCATGACTTGGTCCCTCGTTGCCCGCGATCCCGCCACCGGCGCCTTTGGCGTCGCGGTGGCCACACGCTTCTTCGCCGTCGGCGCGCTGTGCCCCCACGCCGATGGCAATGTCGGCGCCCTGGCCACGCAGGCGCTGATCAACCCGACCTTCGGATCACGCGGGCTGCGCCTGCTGCGCGAGGGCCTGGACGCCTCGCAGGTGGTCCAGACGCTCGTCGCCGCCGACCCCGGTGCCGCCACGCGCCAGCTGCACGTGCAGGACACGCGCGGCGGCATGGCCGCCCATACCGGCGCCGACTGCATTCCCTGGTGTGGCCACCGGCTGCGCCACGGTTACTCGGTGGCGGGCAACATGCTGGCCGGCCCGCAGGTGCTGGACGACACGGCCGCCGCCTACGAGCGCCTGGCAGACCTTCCCTTCGCCCAGCGCCTGGTCCAGGCGATGCGCGCCGGCGAAGCCGCCGGTGGCGACAAGCGCGGCCGCCAGTCCGCCGCGCTGCGCATCCACACGGACCAGGAATACCCCGCGCTCGACCTGCGCGTGGACGATCACGACGACCCGCTGGCCGAGCTCGAACGCCTCGAGGCCGTCAGCCGCGAACGCTTCGTGCACTTCGCGCGCTTCTTCGCCACGCGCGAGGCGCCGGGCGGCGTCTGGGACCGCGCCGTGATCGAGGCCGGCGTCGGCGCGGCCACGCGAGCCGCTGCCGGCACGCCGAGCCGCTCGCGCGCCACGGACGCCACGACCGCGGGCCAGGTCCCGCGCGCCACCGAGCCGCCACCGCCCGGAGCCGGCCGTTGAGCTCCCTGCTCGCGCTGCGCGGCCTGCGCGTGAGCTTCCAGACGCCGCGCGGTCCGGCGCGCGCGGTCGATGGGATCGACCTCACGCTCGAGGCCGGCCAAACCGTGTGTATCGTCGGTGAGTCCGGCTGCGGCAAGAGCATGACGGCGCTGTCGATCATGGGGCTGGTGCCGCAGCCCGCCGGCCGAGTCGAAGGCTCGATCGCCTTCGACGGTCGCGAGCTGCTCGCGCTGAAGCCGCGCGAATGGGCCGACCTGCGCGGGGACCGCCTGGCGATGATCTTCCAGGAGCCGATGACCTCGCTGAACCCCTCGCACACGGTCGGGCGCCAGTTGATGGAGGTGCTGCAGCGGCACCGCGGCCTGGGCGGCGACGCCGCGCGCGCCGAAGTCCTCGAGACCATGCGCCGGGTGCGCATCCCGGCGCCGGAACGTCGCTTCGACGAGTACCCGCACCGGCTGTCGGGTGGCATGCGCCAGCGCGTGATGATCGCGATGGCACTGCTGTGCCAGCCCGCGCTGCTGATCGCCGACGAGCCGACGACTGCGCTGGACGTGACCATCCAGGCCCAGGTGCTCGAACTGATGCGCGCCCTGCGCGCGGACACCGGCACCGCCATCCTGCTCATCACCCACGACCTCGGGGTGGTGGCCGAGATGGCCGACCGCGTGGCGGTGATGTACGCCGGGCAGGTGGTCGAAGAGGCGCCCGTCGACGAGCTCTTCGCCGCGCCGGAGCACCCCTACACCGTGGGTCTGCTGGGCGCGATCCCGTCGATCGCGGCGCCCCGCGGGCGCCTGGCGGCCATCGAGGGCCGCGTACCCGCCGCCACCGATTGGCCCACCGGCTGCCGCTTCGCGCCCCGCTGCCCTTTCGCCGACGAGCGCTGCCGGCGCGAGGCCCCGGCCCTGCACGAGGTCCGCCCCGGGCACCGCAGCCGCTGCTGGAAGGCGCCGCTGGAGAGCCTGGTGGCGGCGGATGCCGCGCCGCTCGCGCAGGCCGAGGAGGCTTGCGCATGACCGGCGCGCCCGCCGTCCTGCGCGCCGAAGGCCTGGTCAAGCGCTTCGAAGTCGGGCGTGGCCTGTTCGGGCGCGCCCGCGGTGTCGTCAGCGCCGTCGACGGCGTGTCGCTGGCAGTGGCGCCGGGACGCACGCTGGCCGTGGTCGGCGAGTCGGGGTGCGGCAAGTCCACTCTCGCGCGGCTGCTGCTGCGCCTGATCGAGCCCGACGACGGGCGCATCGAGCTCGACGGTCAGGACCTGCGCGCGCTGGACGAAGGCTCGCTGCTGCGCGCCCGGCGCCATGTGCAGATGGTCTTCCAGGACCCCTTCGGCTCGCTCAACCCGCGCATGAGCGCGGGTGACACGCTGGCCGAGCCGCTGCGTCTGCACGCGGTGGTACCTGCCAGCGAACGCGCAGCGCGCGTGCGGCGCCTGCTGGACCAGGTGGGCCTGCCGGCCGAGGCCGCACAGCGCTACCCGCACGAGTTCTCCGGCGGACAGCGACAGCGTCTGGCCATCGCCCGCGCGCTCGCCGCGGGGCCGAAGGTGCTGGTCTGCGACGAGCCGGTATCGGCGCTGGACGTCTCGATCCAGGCCCAGATCCTCAACCTGCTCGCCGACCTGCAGCGCGAGCTCGGTCTGGCCTACGTCTTCATCTCGCACGACCTGGCCGTGGTCCGCCAGGTGGCCACCGAGGTGGCGGTCATGTACCTGGGTCGCTTCGTCGAGACCGGCCCTGCGGCGCAGGTGTTCGCCCGTCCCCGCCACCCTTACACCCAGGCCCTGCTGGGCGCCGTGCCAGTCGCCGACCCGGCGCGGCGCGGCCGTCGCGTGGTCCTGGCCGGCGATGTGCCCAGCCCCTTGGCGCCGCCGCCGGGCTGCCGCTTCCACACACGCTGCCCGCACGCGGACGACCGCTGCCGGCAGGAGGCCCCGCCCCTGCCGGCGACCCTCCACGCCGTGGCCTGCTGGCATGCCGAGCAGATCGCGGCCCGGCAGCCGGCGGCCGCGGGCCCGGGGCCGGACGCCGGCACCGACACCAGCAACGATGGCGCACGGCAACGGCGTCAGCGCATCGTGTTGCAGCACCTGCAGGCCGCGTTCGAGCGCGGCGCGCCCGCCCCTTTCTCATCATCCCCTTGACCAGGAGCTCCTTCATGAAGTTCTCCCCCGCCCTGAAACGCCTGACGATCGCGTTCGCGCTGATTGGCGCCAGCGTGGCTGCGCAGGCGCAGTCGACACTGCGCATCGGCCTGGCCGAGGACCCCGACGTCCTCGATCCGACCTTCGGCCGCACCTACGTCGGCCGCATCGTCTTCAAGTCGATCTGCGACAAGCTCTTCGACATCGACGACAAGCTCAACAT
>CAIRBF010000307.1 GCA_903876715.1 uncultured beta proteobacterium | reverse complement strand
GGCTCATGACCAGGTGCGTGGTTCCATCACGCCACGGCGTCTTGAGCTTGAGCTCGACCTGCCCCGCGCCGTTGAGCTGCACCCGCTCGTCCGACAGCGCGGGCCTCGTGATGTAGCGGCACAGCTGCTCCAGCCGCTTGCGGTCGTGCGCCTCGACACGCACTGCGGCATGCAGGCTGAAGCCGTCGATGTCGGCGCACAGCGGCTGGCGCGTCCGGTCCTCGCGGGGCGTGCCTTGCAGGCCGCGCTCGCGCAGGGTCAGCACCTTCTGGCCGGCGCGAGGGCCAAATGCGATGCGATAAGTGGCGGCCGCGGCCTGCAGCGGCCGCAGTGTGCGCGCCTCTTCGCTGTCGCTATCCGGTTCAGCCAACCAGGTCTGGCCCATGTCCTCGACCAGCACGCCCCGGCGCGTGAGCATCCTCATCAGCCGGGCGATGACGGTCTGCAGCAGTGCGTGCAGTTCTTCGTCGGTGGGCGCACCCGCCTCGACGAAGCTGGGCGCGCCGTCGCCGTCGCAGCGGTACACGCCGTCCAGCACCAGGCAATGCAGATGGATGTTCAGGTTGGCTGCCGAGCCGAAGCGCTGAATCAAGGTGACCGCGCCGCCCTGACCTTCGTCGCTCTCGAGCCCCGTGTGATCCAGCAGATGCCGCTCGACCACCCGCTGCACCACCTGCAGCACCGGCGTGACCAGCTCGGGCTGCGCGGCCAGCAGCACGCGCAGCGGAATCGGCAGCGACAGGACCCACTGGCGCACCGGCACGTGCGGGACGACGTGGTCCACCAGGTGCGCTGCCGTCTGTGACATGCGCCGAGCCCCGCACGAGGGGCAGAAGCCGCGCCGCTTGCAGCTGAACGCCAGCAGCTTGTCGTGGCCGCACTCGCCGCAGCGCAGCCTCAGAAACCCGTGGGCCAGGATGCCGCACTCGAGGAAGGCGTCGAACTCGTCTCTGATGAACCGGGGCAACTCGGCGCCGGTGCTGGCCTCGGTATGGGCGACGAAGCTGGCCGCATGCTGCTGCACCAGGCGGTACAGCGTGGTCTGCTCGGGGCGGTGGCGCTCGTGGCGGAGCCGGTGGGGTTGGGCGGGCTGCGCCGCGCAAGATCCCGCGCGCGCAGACCGCCGGCGGGCGATCGACACGGTAGGGGTGCGGCGCAGTCCGGGGCCGCACAGCGTCGTTCGGATCGCCGGGCATGCCCACCCCCGTGTGGATCACCCCGATGGGGGAGGCCGATCGAGGGTCCGCCCAACCCGAGGATGGGCGCCTTCGTTCACCGGGCCTGCGAGCTCCACCGATCCCATGCCCGCGCCCCCACCGTCTCACCCCACAGGTCGACCGTGACCGGCGTGCCCGCGTGGGCCACGGCAGCGGCATCGCCGCGCACGTAGCCCAGCGCGACGCAGCGGCCGGCGGCCCAGCCCCAGCCGGCGGAGCTGAGCTCGCCCACGGATTCACCGCCGATCGATACCGTCTCACCGCCCCAGGCATAGGTCGCAGGGTCGTCGAGGACGATGGTGACGAGCTTCTTGCGCAGCGGCTGGCCGCGCGCGGCCAGCAGGGCCTCGCGGCCGACGAAACCCAATTTGTCCAGGCTGACCGCATAGGCCAGGCCGGCCTCGAAGGGGGTCTCGTCGGGGCCG
>CAIRBF010000306.1 GCA_903876715.1 uncultured beta proteobacterium | reverse complement strand
TGCCCACCAAGCCCAGTCCGATCAGGGAGCCGGCCAGGTAATTGGGCGCTGTCAGGCGCCCGGCCAGGCGCTCGCGCAACGCTGAGAGCTCGGCGTCGAGCCGGACCTGACGCTCGAACACAGACGTCTCGCGAGCGCCGAGCGCTCGCAGCAGCGGCAGCACCCAGGACGGGCGACGCCAGCTGTCCAGCAAGCGCTCGCGCGCGTCGGCAGAGACCGCGCCACGCCATTGCGCCAGCAGCGCGCTTTCGGTGCCGAAACGGTGCAGCGCCGCGCACACCAAGGCCAAGCCACCGAAAAACGCCGCGACGATCACCTGCACGATCTGGCTGCCGGGCATCGAGGTGAGCGCATACACAAAGGCGTCTCGAAACAGCCACATCACGGCCAGCGCGAGCATCAGCGAGGGTGCGAGTACCCACACCCAATCGCGGGCAAGGTCACGACGAGGCCCTGACAGCGGCATGGCGGTCGACCCGCCGTGCGCGGGGCGCACGGCGGCGTCCTCTTCCAGGTCTTGGTCGGGCGTGGTCGAAAGGTTTTCCAGCACTGCAGCCATGGCGTTCACAAGTCCTGGCGCGTCCGCTTCGGCGGACGTTCAGGACCCTCCCAGGTTGATGACAAAGACACTGCCCGACACGCTGTCGTCGTTCTCCAGTTCGGGCGGCACTGGAGCGATCCTCAGGTCGATTTGGGTGGCAGGCACCCCAGAGGCGACCATGGCCTCGCGCACCGAGGCCAGCCGGCTGAAGGCCTCGGCCATCAGGCGCCGGTTACCCACGGGGGCGAAGGCCACAAGCGCGCGGCGATCGCCAGGCCCGAGTTGCTCGGCCCCAACGATGGGGCGCGACCGCGGCCAGCGCGTCTCGCGCAGGTCGAAGACGAGCGTGGCGGCGTGGCGCCCCCCGACGAAGGTCTGGGCGGCCGACTGGGCGATCTGTCGCCGATCGGTGGTCGTCACGGCGCCGCCCCCCGCGGGCCCCGAAGACGGCGCCGCGGCCTCGTTGCGGATGGCGAACTCGCGCTGGGGCCGCGGTGCCGCCTCCTGGGCCACGGAAGGACGGGCAGCCAGGGGCGCGGTCGTCGTGGCAGGGACCGGCAACGCAGGCGCGGCCGAGGCCGCAACTGCAGCAGGAAGCGGCGCAGCCGTTGGCGCCACAGCGCCCGGCGCCGGCCCAACAGGGGCCGGTGCCGCCTGCGCAGCGCGCGAAGGCGGGGGCAATCCCTGGGATGCCAACTCGGCCAGACGCTTCTGGAATCCGACCACTTCCTGGTTCAACACGACCAGACCGAGCGTCAGTGTGCCGACGAGGAACAACAGGTTGAGCACGACATTGGACAGGACGTCCGCATAGGCGGGCCAGAAGTCGACCCCGGCTGATTCCGATGCCCGCCCTTGCGTGGGGCGTCGCAGCCAGACGGCGACCGCGGCGGGTCGCAGTTTCGCTTCGGGCCAACTGTCGATCGGGCGTACGGCGGCACGTCGGCTCGCCCGTGTGCGCGGCGGCGGTGCCGGCAGGTCGAGTTGGAGGTCCACGCGCCGCCCGGGCGTCAGGACCGTGCCATCCCGCCCGTCCTCGGGCGCCGCGTCCCGGGCTGCCTCGAAGCCGAGCAGGGCATCGACTTCCTCGCGACTGATCACCCGGTTCTGCATGGCGCCGCTCTCCATGGGATGACCAGATGTCACGGGCGCGCCGCCGCGGCAGCAGCAGGGGTCGGAACAGCAGCCTGCGCCGGACCGACCCGCACGACGATGTCACCCGGGTTGTCGGCGACAGGGCCGTCAAGCAGGCGCAGTTCCACTGCACGCTCGGGAATACCCTGTTCCGCCAGGAACGTGCGCACCGCGACCATGAGCCTGAACGTGCTGCGGCGCCGCACGAGTTCGCCGTCCGGGGCTGTCGCCCACACTCGCCAGGACGTGCCGGGCGCGGCCGTGAGTTCCCGCAGTGCGGAGGCAATCTCGGGACGCCGCTCGGGCGGGATACCGGAGACCTGCTCGCCGAAGATCAAGGTCAGGTGGTTTTCAACAGGCACCTGCGGCTGGACCGAAGGCGCAGCCGGCCCGGGCGGCAGGACGATGGGCGCCTCGGCCGGCGGCGCAGCGGCGGTGGCCGAGCCCGAGGCGACCGCAGGCGCCACAGCCACGGCTCGCGGCACCTTGGCGACATCAGCGCCGGCCTGCGCCTCGGCCCGCGCCGCCGCGCGCCTGAACGCCTGCGCCAACAACGCAGCGTTGTAGTCGGCGGCGAGCAGCCCCAGTTGCGTGGTCAAGGAAGCAACCACGGAGGCCACGAGCAACAGGCCCAGCACGAGGCAGCTGATCGCAGCCACATAGCCAGGCCAGAACTGGAATCCGGTCTCGGACTTCATCACCCGCGCGACCGGACCGCCCGGCCGGGCGCGGTGCGCGGCCTCATTGCTGGGTCAGCGCGCCGCTGAAGGCGCGCAGGATCGGCTTGGCGATGAACGCCAGCACCGTGCTCTTGCCGGTCTGGAAGTCCAGCGTGGCCGTCATGCCGGGCTTGAGTTGACCCAGGGACAACTTCGGGTTGATCTGCTGTGGTTCCATGAAAATGTGGGCTCGGTAGTAAATGTTACTTTGTCCACCTGCTCCCTGCTCAACCAATGTGTCAGAACTCAAGTACGTGAGACGTCCGTTGAGCGTGCCGTGGACCGTGTAGTCGAAGGCATCGAAGCGCGCAGCCACTGGCAGCCCGAGCCTGAGTTTCCCGATGTCCACGGGGTTGATCTTGGCCTCGATGACATAGCCGCCCTCGGTAGGCGAGATCTGCATCAGCTCGTCACCGGCCCGCAACACGCCCCCCAGCGTGTTGATGCGCAGGTACTTCACGACGCCGTCCAGCGGCGCGAGGATGTCGGTGTGCCCGAGGATGGACTGGCGCTCGCGCCGTTTGCTGAGCTGGCTGTTCATCTCCTCGTCGATGCGGGCGATCTCCTTGCGTGCATCGGTGCGGAACTTCTGACGCACACCGTCACGCCGCTGGCGCAACTCCACCACCTGGCGCTCTGCGCGCATCAGCTCGACGCGGCTGACGTCGCCGTTGTCGAACAGCCGCTGGGTCAGCTCGTACTCCTCACTGGCCAGGTGCAGGGCCCCGCCGAGGGCCTCGAGCTCCGTGCGCAGCGCGGACAGGTTCTGCAGGTACAAAGCCTGCTGCACCGCGACCGCGTCGGCGTGGGTGCGCGCGAAGCGTCCGTAGTCGGGCGTGGTCTCGCTGGCCTCGGCCAGGGCGCGGATGCGGTTGATCGACAGCCCGGCGATCCGGCTCTCGACCTCGTCGACTGCGGCCGAGGCGCGGTCCTTCTCCAGGCTGGCCAACAGTTGCCCTTTGCGCACGCGCTGGCCTTCGCTGACGAGCAGCGACTGCAGCACGCCGCCGTCGGCAGCCTGGATCACCTGCGTGCGGTCTTCGGGGATGACCTGGCCCTGGGCGCGCACGCTCTGATCCAGTTCGAACAACGCCGCCCAAAGCGTGAAGGCGCTGACGATCAGCAGCAACAGCCCTCCGGTCCAGGCCCCGAAGTTCAGGCGCCTCATCGGACGACCCTCCCGTCACGGAGTGACCCCCTGCAAAGCCCGCCGGTGGCGCTCATGCGACCCTCCTGTGGCCGACGGACAGACCGCCGAAGACTGGAGCCGGCGACGGGGCGCGAGCCTGCGGCGCGGGTTCGGGCGTGGCGGGCTTCTCCATCAGCTTCTGCAGCACCTGGTCACGCGGCCCGTCCATCACGATGCGCTGCTGCGCGAAGACGATGACCCGGTCGACGAGCACGAGCATCTGCGGCTTGTGGGTCACCAGCACGAGGGTGCTCGAAGGCCGGGCCTTGAGTTCGTCCTGGAGCATCTGGATGACCTTGACCTCCAGGCCCTGGTCCATCGACGCGGTGGGCTCGTCCAGCAGCCAGATCGTCGGCAGGCGCAGCAGGGCGCGGGTCACGTGCACGAGCTGCCGCTGTCCACCGGACAGACCGATGCCACCCTCGGAAATCGGACGCTCCAGGCCGCGCGAATCGGGTGCGATGACCGCATCGAGCAGGCCCGAGCGGGCGGCGGCCTGCATGATCAGGTCGTCGCCCGGATCGGTCAGGCCGAGCACCAGGTTCTCACGCAGCGTGCCGGCGAACAGCCGACCGTCCTGCGGCACATAGCCGGTGCGGTGCGCCAGCGAGCTCTTGGCGATCAGGTCGATGTCCACACCGTCCAGCGTGACCCGGCCCTCCTGGGGCTTGTACATGCCGGACAGGACGCGCAGCAGCGTCGTCTTGCCGCTGCCCACGCCGCCGAGCACGGCCACGCGCTCGCCGGGCTGGATCTGCAGCCGCGGCGCGAGCAGGCCGAGACTGCCACCGTAGCTAAAGCGCACGTCGGCCAGCTCGTAGCGCCCCTGCAGGTTGTCGATCTGCAGCGGCCGCACGTCCTCCGGGTGGTCCTGCCGCAGCGCCCACAGGCGGTCCAGGTCCTGGAGCGACACCTTGGTGTTGGCCCACTGCGTCAACTGGCTCGGCAGCATCGTCACCGGACCCAGGATGCGGCCGGCCAGGATCGAACAGGCGATCAGACCCCCCATCGTGAAGCTGTCCTGACCCACCTGCATCGCGCCGAGGGCGACGATCAGGACGTAGGCGAGTTGGTTCAGGGTCGCGACCGCATGCTGCGAGCGCTCGGCGATGTCGCGCATGGCCATGTCGTGCTGGCGCGCCTGGTCGGTGAGGTCGAGCCAGCGCGACAACATGCGCCAGCCGCCCTGCCCGGACTTGATGGTCTCGGCGCCCTCGATGCTCTCCACCAGCAGGCCGGTCTTGAAATGGTGCGTGGGCGTCCCGAGCCGGGCCAGCCGCTCGGTGCGCCCGCGAAACACCACGCCGATGCCGAACCCCAACACCAGGAACAGGCCGGGGATCAGCGCGACCTTGCCGCCGATGATGGCCAGCACCAGCAGCGCCAGCAGGGCCAGCGGGATGTCGACGATCACCTGCGTGGCGATACCCACGAGGAAGCCACGCACGCTCTCGTAGCTGCGCATGCGCGCCGAGGTCGATCCGACGCTGGGCGGAAGCTGGTCCAGCCGCAAGGACAGGAAGCGGGTGTAGATCGCCCGCGCCAGGCGCTGGTCGATCGCATCCGTCATGCGGTTGAGCATGTGCGAGCGCATCCACTTGCCCAGCATCTCGAACAGGATGGCCATCGTGACACCGATGGTCAGCACCATCAGCGTGGACTCGGCCTGCGTCGGGACGACCCGGTCGTAGACCTGCATCGAGTAGAAGGACGCACCCATGGCCAGAACGCTGATGGCCAGCGTGCCGGCCGCGATATCGAGCAGACTGCGCTTCTGGTTCAGGATCTCGCTGACGACCAGGCGCAGCGTCGGGCTCTTGCTGGCAATGAAGCGCGCCGCGACGCTCCAGCGCGCGAACCGGTGGCCCTTGGCGAAGTCCTGGACCGTCTCCTCACGGAACTTGCGCTCACCGCCATCCCACCAACTCGTGACCCAATGGCCGTCGCCGTTGCGCGCCGTCACCACGCCCCAGCCCCCCTCGGGCGACAAGGCCAGCATGGGCAGCCGTCCGTCGTCAGGCACCTTGCCCCACACCGGCATCGGCAGGTTGAGCTGGCGCGAGAGTTCCTCGACCATCTCGACCTCGGTCCATTCGGCGCCGAAGCCCTCGAGCACACCCCGGATCTCCAGGCCGTCCACCGGCTCGCGACGCAGCTGGGCCAGGCGCATGACAGCCGCGAATGCGGCCTGGGCGCGCAGATTGGCTCGCGGCGCCGTGGCTGCGGCGGTGTCCAGGTTCATCGTGCGCCCTCGATAGAAGATGGGAAAGCAGGCCCGACATCCGCGTGCGGCAGCGTCGCCGGCCGGGCCGCCGCGGTGGGACCGTCGAGGTAGGCATCCAGGCCCTCCGCGGCGATGCGCAGGCGCTGCACCGCCGCCCAGTACACCGAACGCGTCTCGGCGAGCTGGACGTCGGCCTGGGCCTTCTCGCGGGCGGCATTCATCAGGTCCTGCCAGGTCTTGCGGCCCGCAAGGAACTGCCGGCGCCAGGTCACGAGCACGTCAGCGGCCAGGTCTGCCGAATCCGACAGCACCTGGATGCGACGCTCGCTGGATTCGGCCGTCAGATGATCGGCGCGCACCTGGTCGGCGACGTCGCGCCGGCGCGACTCCAGCTCCGCCTGCTTCGAGTCGACCCGGCGCAGCGCCGCGCTGATGCCCGAGCGGTCAGACAGGCCAGGGCCGAAGTTGCTGGCCACGCTCAGGTGCAGGGCCGAGCCGGTGGACGCGGTGCTGCCGCGAACGTGCTCGGCACGCAGCGAGACCTGCGGCGCCAGACTGCTGCGCGCGAGGTCGACCTCCGAGCGGCGGACGTCGAGCTCGGACATCGCGCGCTGCAGCGCCGGACTGGCTTGCGTGGCGCGGCTCAGCAAGGCATCCAGTCCAGGATTGACCCAGTCGGTGGCGGCATCGTCGCGGGCGTCGGCCAGGATGCCGGTGAACTCCTCGAGCTCGAGGGTGCGGCCGAGCAGCAGTTCGAGCCGGTTCAGGGCCTGCGCCTGCTGCACTTCCGCCGCCTCCAGGTCGGCGCGCACCGACACCAGGCGGGAGCGGGCGAGCACAACGTCACCCTGCGGCGACAGGCCCTCGGCCACCCGGCGCTGGACCAGCGCCAGGTATTCGACGTGCAGCGCCCCGCTGCGCCGATAGGCTGCGCGCTTCAGGGCGGCTGTGCGCAGCTCGCCCAAGGCCTGGATGATGCGCAGCGCCACATCGCGCCGCTCGACCTCGACCGCGCTGCCGCTGACCTGCTCGCTGGCGAGCGCACGGTCGAGTTGGAAAGTCAGCCGCCCCCCCGTCCACAAGGGCTGCTGCAGGCGCATGACGCCCGAGCGCTGGTTGGCCGTCGCACTGGTCTGCCGGCTGGCCGCCTCGTAGCCGATCGACGGGGTGGGATAGAACTGCCAGCGTGCGCCCTCGACCTCGAAACGCGCCGAGTCCTGTGCCTGACGCGCGGCGAGAACGGCGGGGTGGGTGTCCAGGGCCTCCCGTATCAACGTCCTGGCCTCGGTCCGTCGCATCGGCGCGGAAGTCGTGGCCGGGGTGGCGCCGGCCGCAGAAGCCACGGGCGCCCCCTGCGCTTGGGCGGGTCCGAAGCCCAGAACCCAGGTCAGGGCCCACATCGCCGCCGACCAGGTAGCCACCGCCCGGACAAGCGTGTGCCGACACGCCGGCATGGCGCCGCATCGGCGCGAGCGGCCGGCATCGGTCACGAACGTGCAGCGGAAGCGTGGCAAGGCTGGTCGAGGCATCAGGGACATTCGGGGTGCCGCAGGCAGCACCCGGGATCGGTTTATCGGCACAAACGCACCCATCTGTAGCGCTGTGCTGCCGACATCACGCCGGCTCGCGGGCCATCCGCCTGCGAGCCTGACGAAGCTAGACTGCACTCTGCATCACACGCCCGGGTCGCAAGCCTCGGAAAAGGGCCATGAACGGCACGGAAACCCCCGGTAACCTGTTCTGCGTCGCCGCCCCGAGCGGGGCCGGCAAGTCCAGCCTGGTCAAGGCGCTGCTCGAACTCGACGCACGCCTGGCGGTCTCGGTGTCTCACACCACGCGCAAGCCCCGCGGCCAGGAGCAGGACGGGCGCGAGTACTGGTTCACCGACGAGCCCACCTTCCGCGCCATGATCGAGCGCGGCGAGTTCTTCGAGTGGGCGCAGGTGCATGGCAACCTCTACGGCACCTCACGCCGGGCGATCGAGGCCCGCCTGCAGCGCGGCGAGGACGTGGTCCTCGAGATCGACTGGCAGGGCGCGCTGCAGATCAAGCGCCTGTTCCCGCACGCGGTGCTGATCTTCATCCTGCCGCCGAGCTGGGAGGAACTGCACCAGCGCCTGACGCGCCGCGGCGAGGACGGGCCCGAGGTGATCGAGACGCGTATGTCCAATGCGCGCGTGGAGGTGGCGCAGGCCCGCCACTTCGACTTCGTTATAATCAATGGCTTATTTGACACGGCGCTTTTCGATCTGAAAGCGGTCGTTCATTCGCAGCGTCTGCGCTACGTCACCCAGATCCGAAACCGATCCCAGGTGTTCGCGGCGCTCGGCCTTCTCTGACCACCCCCTCGAGGATTTCCAAGCCATGGCCCGCATCACCGTCGAAGATTGCCTCGAGAAGATCCCCAACCGCTTCCAGCTCGTGCTGGCCGCCACCTACCGCGCCCGCATGCTCAGCCAGGGGCACACGCCCAAGATCGAGTCCAAGAACAAGCCCAGCGTGACCGCGCTGCGCGAGATCGCCGCCGGCGAAGTCGGCGTGGAAATGCTGCGCAAGGTGCCCGTCTGACCGAGCGGGCACCACCCACAACATGACGGGCTCCCCTGGGGAGCCCGTTTGTTTTCCCGGGCCGTGCGGTAGATTCGGGGCATGGGATTGCGCTCCTTCGCCGCCGATCTGCTGCCCCAGGCCATGCGTGCCGCGCCGCCGCGCGTGGATGAGCATGCCGAGGCTCCAGCCACCTTTGCCGCGCTCACCGAGCGCCTGCACTACCTCTCCAAGGCCGACCTGAAACAGGTCCGCGAGGCCTACAAGTTCGCTGACGAGGCCCACCTGGGCCAGTACCGCGCCAGCGGCGAGCCCTACATCACGCACCCGGTGGCGGTGGCCGGGCTGTGCGCGCAATGGCGGCTGGACGCGCAGGCCATCATGGCCGCGCTGATGCACGACGCGATGGAGGACTGCGGCGTCACCAAGCCGGAGCTGATCCAGCGCTTCGGAGCGCCCTCGGCGGAGCTGGTGGACGGGCTGACCAAGCTCGACCGGCTGCACTTCAACACGCGCGAGGAAAGCCAGGCGGAGTCCTTCCGCAAGATGCTGATGGCGATGTCGCGCGACGTGCGCGTCATCCTGATCAAGCTGGCCGATCGCCTGCACAACATGCGCACGATGGAGGCCATGGCGCCTGCCCGGCGCCAGCGCATCGCCGCCGAGACGCTGGACATCTACGCCCCGATCGCGCACCGCCTCGGTCTGAACCAGACCTTCCGGGAACTGCAGCAACTCTCGTTCAGGCACCTGCACCCGTGGCGCCACGCCGCGCTGGAGCGCGCGCTGCAGCGCGCGCGCGGCCACCGCCGTGACATCGTCGAACGCGTGCGCGTGGACGTCGAGCACGCCTTCGGGACCGCACGCATGCGCATAGCGATCGCCGGGCGCGAGAAGACCGTGTACTCCATCTACCGCAAGATGCGCGAAAAGCACCTGGGCTTCACCCAGGTCAACGACATCTTCGGCTTTCGCATCACGGTGCCCACGCTGCCGGACTGCTACCTGGCGTTGGGAGTGCTGCACCAGATGTACAAGCCGGTGCCGGGCCGCTTCAAGGACTACATCGCCATTCCCAAGGCCAACGGCTACCAGAGCCTGCACACCACGCTGATGAGTCCGCTGGGCACGCCGGTGGAGATCCAGATCCGCACCGAGGCCATGCACGCAGTGGCCGAGAACGGTATCGCCGCGCACTGGATGTACAAGCTCGGGCCCGAGGGTCACGCGCCGGGCCGGGATGCGCAGACCCTGGGTGCGACCTGGCTGCAGTCGCTGGTGGACATCCAGGACGACACACGCGACTCGGCCGAGTTCCTGGAGCACGTCAAGGTCGACCTGTTTCCCGACGCGGTCTACGTCTTCACCCCCCGCAGCAAGATCCTGGCACTGCCGCGCGGGGCCACGCCGGTGGACTTTGCCTACGCCATCCACTCCGACATCGGCAACCGCTGCGTCGCCGCCAAGGTCAACGGCGAGGCGGTGCTGCTGCGCGCCGAGTTGCGCAGCGGCGACGTGGTGGAGATCATCACCGCGCCGGGCGCACGTCCCAATCCGGCATGGTTGAACCACGTACGCACCGGCCGGGCCCGCGCCAAGATCCGGCATTACCTGAAGACGATGGAGCAGGAGGAGTCGCTTGCGCTGGGCGAGAAGATGCTCTCGCAGGCGCTGCGTGCCGAGGGCCTGCAGTTGCCGCCCGACGACCCCGACCACGAGGAGGCCGCGGCGCTGTGGCAACAGCTCTCACGGTGGGCTGGCGTGCGCCATCGTGACGAGTTGCTGGTGGACATCGGCCTGGGGCGCAAGATCGCCGTGATCGTGGCCAAGCGCCTGGCGCAGATGATGGCCGAGCGCGGCGTGCGCCCCGACGCCGTGACGCTGACGCTGGGCCACTACGCGCCCGACGACGCGGCGCACAAGCAGGGGGTGGTCTTCATCGACGGCAGCCAGGACAGCACGGTGCGCCTGGCGAGCTGCTGCCGCCCGATCCCGGGCGACACGATCACCGGCTACCTCGGCAAGGGCGAAGGCCTGCTCGTCCACACGGCCGACTGCCGCACCGGGCGCCGCCTCCATGAACGCGACAGCGAGCGCTGGATGCACGTCGAATGGGCCGAGGAGCCGGTGCGCGCCTTCGAAACCGCGCTCGTCGTCGAGGTCGGCAACGCCAAGGGTGCGCTGGCGCAGGTGGCCTCGGCCATCAGCAACGCCGAGGCCGACATCACGCGCATCGACATGGGGCACGAAGGCGGCAACGAGGTCGCCGAACTGCGGCTTCTGGTGGCGGTGCGTGACCGCGTGCACCTGGCCGAGGTGATGCGTGCGCTTCGCCGCGCCCAGCCGGTGGTCAAGGTCTGGCGCGTCAAGCCCTGAGCGTCTGTACCCCGGCGGGACGCCTCCTCGTCATTGCCGGGATGCTGCCCCCGCAGGCCGGAACCCTGCCCCGGCTCACCCCGGCGCCGGGTAGCGGACCTGCAGCACTTCGATCGTCTCCACGCCGCCGGGGGTCAGGAGCCGCACCTCGTCACCCTCGCGGGCCTTCAGCAGCGCGCGGGCGATCGGCGAGATCCAGCTCACCTCGCCGGCCAGGCTGTCGGCCTCGTCGATGCCCTTGATCGTGACCGTGCGCTCGTCGCCGCGGGCGTTGGCGTAGGTCACCGTCGCGCCGAAGAAGACCTGGTCGCTGCCATGGTGCGCCGAGGGATCGGCCACCTCGGCCTGCTCGAGTCGGCGCGTCAGGAAACGGATGCGGCGGTCGATCTCGCGCAGGCGCTTCTTGCCGTAGAGGTAGTCGCCGTTCTCCGAGCGGTCACCATTCTTCGCCGCCCAGGATACGGTCTCGACGACCTTGGGGCGCTCGACGTCGAGCAGCGCGACCATTTCCTCACGCAGCTGCCGGTAGCCCGCCGGGGTCATGTAGTTGCGCGTGCCGGCCGGCAGCGGCGGCAGCGACGGGTCCTCGTCGTCGTCAACCGGGGCGGCGTCGTTCTCGCGCGTGAAGGCCTTGCTCATCGTCAGGGTCGGGAAGCGCTGTCAAGCTCATGTACGGACCGAGAGATTCTGCCGGGATGCACGCACGCCAGCGTTCAGGGTCTGTAGCATCCAGATCCGGAGCGGGGAAACCGCAAAAAGGAATCCGAGCGATGAAAGTCGCCATCGTGGGTGCCGGCCTGGCCGGCCTGTCGGCTGCTTACGCGCTGCGCGAGCGGGGCGTGTCGGACGTCAGCGTCTTCGAGCGGCGCGAGGGACCAGGCCTCGAGACCAGTTACGCCAACGGCGCCCTGCTGCACCCAAGCCTGGTCGAGCCCTGGAATTCGCCGGGCGTGTTCGGGGAGTTGCTGCGCAACCTGGGCAACGAAGATGCGCCCGCGCTGCTGCGCCCGCATGCGCTGCCCTCGCTGCTGGGCTGGGGCCTGCGCTTCGTGCGCGAATCGGCACGCGCGCGCTACCTGGCCAACACCCTGGCCAATCTCGCGCTGGCACGCTACAGCGTGGCGCAGATGCCGGCGCTGCGCGCCGCGGGCGTCGATTACAGCCACCACGCCACCGGCTCGCTGATGTTGCTGCGCGACGGGGCATCGCTTCAGGCCGCGCAAGACTGGGCCCGCGCACTCGCGCCTGCCGGACGGCGCTTCGAGCGCTGGTCGGTCGAGCAGGCGGTCGCACTCGAGCCGGCGCTCGCTCCGGTGGCGGGGGACCTGGCCGGCGCGTTGTTCAACCCCGAAGACGAACGTGGCGACGCTTACGGCTTCTGCCTCGGCCTGGCCCGGCTGCTCACGCAGGGCGGCGTGGCGCTGCATTACGGCTGTGACGTGCGCGAGTTGCGCTGGCGCCAGGGCTGCGTGACGGGACTCATCGATGGCCAGGGGCGGTCACATGACTGCGACGCCGTCGTCCTGGCAGCGGCCAGCCACAGCCCCGCGCTCGCGCGGCCGCTCGGGCTGCGCCTGCCGGTGCGCCCAGCCAAGGGCTACTCGCTGACGCTGAAGCCGCCACCGACCACACCGCTGCCGCGCATCGCACTCGGCGACGCCACGCTGCACGTGGCCGTGGTGCCAGTGGGCGAGGACCGGTTGCGCATCGCCGGCACGGCGGAATTCACCGGCCACGACCTGAGCCTGAACCCGGCACGCATCGACAACCTGAAGCGCCTGCTCGCACGCATCTACCCCGAGGTGCTGCGCAACACGCCCGAGTCGGCGATGACACCCTGGACGGGCCTGCGCCCCATGGTGCCCGACGGGGTGCCGCTGATCGGGCCGACGCGCGTGCCCGGTCTGTACCTGAACACGGGCCACGGCCACCTCGGCTGGACCCAGGCCACCGGCTCGGGCTGCCTGCTGGCGGACCTGATGACCGGCAAGGAGCCGCAGATCGAGCCGACGCGCTACGCGCCGGCACGTTTCAGGCTGTAGCGCCCAGCCGCGCCACGGCCGGGCCCGGCAGCGCCAGCCCGCCGAAGCGGCCTTCAGACGCGCTCGAGCACCAAGGCGATGCCCTGCCCGACGCCGATGCACAGGGTGCACAGCGCGTAGCGCCCGCCGCTGCGGTGGAGCTGGTT
>CAIRBF010000305.1 GCA_903876715.1 uncultured beta proteobacterium | reverse complement strand
GCCAGCGCGTCGTTCGGGGCCGCCATGTTCGGCTGCACGCCCAGGCCGGTGTAGAAGGCGCTGTGCGTGCTCAGCGTCCCCAGCAGTGCGAGCGCGGCGAAGCTGAAGGCGAACAGCGTGACGATGCGTTGCTGCACGTGGCGGTGGCGGAAGTGGCCGAGCTCGTGCGCCAAGACCGCCTCGACCTCGGCGGCGCTCAGCCGCGCCAGCAAGGTGTCGTAGAACACCACCCGCTTGGCGCTGCCCAGGCCCGTGAAATAGGCGTTGGCGTGCGCGGACCGCCGGCTGCCATCCATCACGAACAAGCCCTGCGTCGAGAAGCCGCAGCGGCCCATCAAGTCCTGCACCCGCAGGCGCAGGGTCTCGTCGCGCAGCGGCTCGAAGCGGTTGAACAGGGGAGCGATCCACGTCGGGTAGATCACCAGCAGGAGCAGGTTGAAGCCCATCCAGGCGCCCCAGGTCCACAGCCACCACCCGGAGCCGGCCACGCCCATCAGCCACAGCACCAGCGCCAACAGCGGCAGGCCGATGACCGCGCCGACCGCCGCGCCCTTGAGCTGGTCGACCACCCACATGCGCCGCGTCATGCGGTTGAAGCCGAAGCGCTGCTCGATGCGGAAGGTGGCGATCCACTGTGCCGGCAGGTCCAGCAGGCCGGAGATCAGCATGAAGGCCAGGACCAGCAGGAGCTGGTAGCCCAGCGGCCCGAGCGTGGGCAGAGCGAGTTCCAGCACCCATACATTCAGTGCATCGAGCCCGCCCAGCAGCGTCCAGCCCAGCAGCACCACGGCACCGAAAGCCTGCTGCAACAAGCCGAATCGGCCCTTGGCCAGGGTGTACTCGGCGGCCTTGCGGTGGGCCTGCAGCGTCACCGTGCCGGCAAAGGGGGGCGGTACCGTGTCGCGGTGCGCGGCCACGTGGCGCATCTGGCGGGTGGACAGCCAGAACTGCGTCAGCAGCCAGGCCAGCAGGCAGGCGCTGAAGATCAGGGTGAAGGCTTGGGCAGTCATCTGAGGAGCAGTGTAGGGCTGAGACAATCCGCGCGTTGGCGCCAGGCGCGTCCCACCACCCTGCCATGTCCACGAATCCCCAAGCCTCCAACCGCGATATCCCCGCCGATGGCGCGGCACCGACCCGCGTGCTGACGCCGAGCGAGCACAACCTGATCTGGATCGACCTCGAGATGACCGGTCTCGACCCCGACCAAGACCGCATCATCGAGATCGCCGTCGTCGTCACCGACCCGCAGGTGACGCTGCGCGTCGAGGGGCCGGTCATCGCCGTGCACCAGGCCGAGGACGCCCTTGCGCGCATGGACAACTGGAACCGCAGCACGCACGGCAAGAGCGGCCTGACGCAGCGAGTGCGCGAATCGACGGTGACCGAGGCCGAGGCCCAGACCCGGGTGCTGGACTTCCTGCGTCACCACGTGCCCAAGGGAAAGAGCCCGATGTGTGGCAACAGCGTGTGCCAGGACCGACGCTTCCTGGTGCGTGGCATGCCGGCCCTGGAGGCCTGGTTCCACTACCGCAACCTGGATGTCAGCACGCTCAAGGAACTCGCCCGGCGCTGGGCGCCGAAGGTGCTGGAGGGCTTCAAGAAGGCGCAGAAGCACACCGCCCTGGCCGACATCCACGAGTCGATCGACGAGCTGCTGCACTACCGGGCCCACCTGCTGAAGTGAGAGGCCGAACGCCTTTCCACCACGCCCGCTCCGCACGCCAAGACATCATGCATCGGTGGTGAGATTCCTCGCCAGAGCCCGAGCCTTGGTCTCGGTTTGCGCCTGGTGACGGCTCGTCTTGGCGCGCCTTTCGGGCTTGGCGGAAAAATCGCGCAGCGGTTGAGCCCGCTGCGAGGTCAGACGCCGAGCAGCTCGACCTCGAACTTCAGCGTCGCGTTCGGCGGGATCACGCCGCCAGCGCCGTAGGCGCCATAGCCGAGTTCGGGCGGGATGATCAGCACGCGCGTGCCGCCGACCTGCATGCCCTGCACGCCCTCGTCCCAGCCGCCGATGACCTCGCCGCCGCCCAGGCGGAAGGAGAAGGGCTGGCCGCGGTCCTTGCTGGAGTCGAACTTGCGGCCTTGCTGGCCGTCATTCCACAGCCAGCCGGTGTAGTGCACGCGCACGCGCTGCCCGGCGGTGGCCGTGGCGCCCGTGCCCGGCACGGTGTCTTCGTATTGCAGGCCGGACGGGGTGGTCGGCATGGGAGCTCCTTGGTAGGTCATCGAACAGGAGGCCGGGCATCTTGCGCGGCTCCGGGGGCGCCATTGTCGTCTCAGCCTGGCCCCGGCCGTTGGGCGCGCTCGGGTGTGCAGCATCCTGACCCTGGTGGTGAAGTCGGTCGTGGCAAGAACCCTCCGGGTCATCAAGTACTTGCTCGCGGAAGTCAGCGGTCAACTGCCGCTTCTGGCGCAGTGCTCGGTGCTGATCCGCTGGCCGATAAGCGCCGCTTGGCGCCGGACACTGCACTAGGCTCGGGTGACGGCAGGTGGCGGCTCGGCGGGCCGGTGCAGTTCCCGCCAGGCCTCCACGGCCTGGGCGAGCCAATCCGACACCGCCGTCGGACCCGCCGAAGGACGCGCGCCCACGGTGACCGGCAGGCCCAGGTGCGTTGCCGCCTGGGCCAGCGCCCGCAGGGCGGCGTCCTGCGTTCGCACGTCGATCGCCGCCGCGCCATGCTGCTTGGAGAGCTTGCGGCCATCCTGACCCAGGACCAGCGGCACGTGCAGGTGGCGTGGCGCCGGCAGCCCGAGTCGGCGCTGCAGCAGGATCTGCCGCGGCGTGTTGTCGGCCAGATCGGCGCCGCGCACGATGTCGGTGATCCCTTGCGCCGCGTCGTCGACAACGACCGCGAGCTGGTAGGCCCACAGGCCGTCTGCGCGGCGCAGCACGAAGTCGCCTACCGCACGCGTCACGTTCTGCTGCTGCGGCCCGGCGTGGCGGTCTTGCCAGTCGACGACGATGTCCCGGCCGTGCCCGTCGCAGGTGCGCAGCCGCACAGCCCGCGGTGCCCGGCCCCCGAGCCCGCGGCGGCAGGTGCCCGGATAGACGAGTTCGGCGTGCGCTGCGTGTGCCCATCCCGCCACAGCCAGCGCCGCCTCGATCTCCTTGCGGGTGCACGCGCAGGGATAGGCGTCCTTGTGTTCGAGCAGTCCTTGCAGCGCTTTCGCGTAAGCGTGCCCGCGCTGCGACTGCCGCCACGGCGGCTCGTCCGGCGTCATGCCGAGGGCGTCGAGCTGGTGCAGGATGTGGGCGTCGGCCCCGGGCGGGCAGCGCGGTGTGTCGACGTCCTCCAGCCGGACCAGCCAGCGACCGCGATGCGCGCGCGCATCGAGCCAGCTCGCCAGGGCGGCCACGAGCGAGCCCGCGTGCAGCGGACCGGTGGGCGAGGGCGCGAAGCGACCGATGTAGGACATGCGCGAACCGGCGACGCCGGGCGTGCGGCGCGGGGGCGGCGCGGATGCGGGATTGTCAGCCAGGGCCGGGGTCGGTCGACCCGGCAAAGGGCTGTCGGGCGATCAGGCGAGCATCGAGCCGCGGTGTGCCGGGCGGGCCGCCGTGCCGTCAGCGCCGTAGGTCGGTGCCACCGACGGCAGCAGCACTTCGATGGCTCGGTCGAGCGACGCGGTGGCGCGCGCCAAGGCCTCGCGCTGCGCCGCGACGCGCGCGCTGGCGCTGGCCAGCCGCACCCGCATGGGCTGCGGAATGCCGCCATGGCGCGCGGCGACCCGGAAGTGCTCGACGGCAGCGGCGAGGGCGCGGTGCAGCCCCATGGCGGCGGACTCCAGGGCGTCGGCGTCTTCACCCCGCAGGGCGGCCTGCAGTTCGTGCAACTGATCTTCGACGCGCCCGAGAGGGGTCTCGAGGTCTTCGGGGCGGGGAGCGGGGTGACGGAGGCGCGTCAACGAGGACATCGGCTGATCCTGGCGGATGGGCGTTTAGACGGTGTGCAATCGCCTCAGCGGCGGTTGCGATCCAGCAATTCCTGGGCGTTGGCCAGCAGCTTGTCGGCGATGGCCTCGGCATTGACGACGAATCTTCCTTCGCGGATGGCGGCCGACATCGCCGCCACCTTGGCCGCGTCGAACGAGCCTTCGCCCTGCGCGTCGAGCTTCATCGTGGCCAGCGGGGAAAGCTCCACGGTCGTGCCGGGCGCCGCTGTCTTGGACGCAGCCGCCGGGGACTTGCGATCACTGGCCGGCGGCGGGGCGGCGATCGTCGTGTCAAGCGGTCCGATCTTCATGGTGTGCTCCGAGTTACCGACGATTTTTACTTGCCTAGCGACGTCATATCGGCTGAAACGCGGTCGAACTGTAGGGCTTTCGATGCAATGGGCGGGGTCGAGCCCGCCCCGTTCTGGGCTGTGGGCATGGCGTGTTCACAGGCGCAATTCCACGAGCCGGTCGCCGACAGCCGTGCCCGACACCACGCGGCCGGATTCGGTGCGTACCCGCACGGTCTGCCCCTCGATGCCCGGCGTGATGGCCGTGCCCTCGCCGCCGACCGAGAACCCGGGGCCGACGGCCTGCAGCCTGACGTTGTCACCGGCAGCGAACCACTGCCGGCGCTTCAGGTCGTCGGCGCGCACGGCAGACCCGGCGGCAATGGGCCGGGCCAAGGCGCGGCCGAGCAATTCCTCGGCTGAAAGCAACACCGGCGCGTCACGCTCGGCCCAGTCGGTCTCGCCGATGCGCAGGTGCCGTTCCTCCAGCAGTGTTCCCGCCGGCAGGGGCTGGGTGGTCACGAGGGCGGGGGCCCACACCTGAACGGTCAGTGGCGCGGTGACATTCCACGCGACCGGCCCCTGGGCGCAGCGCAGCCCGACCCGGGTGCGTCCCCAAGGGCGATGGCCGGACGGCCAATAGATCTCGATGCGCCCGCAGGGCGCCAGGCGCAGCCGTGCATCCAGAGGGCCCGCGCTGACCTCCACCCGGGTTGGCGTGCGGGCCCCGAAGGCCTGGCGCGCCGCCTCGCCGGCCATGCGCTCGACCTGCGCCAGCCAAGCCGGGTCCAGCGGCGCGGCTGCGGCCGCGGGCGGCAGCAGTACCAGCAGGCAGGCGCGCAGGGCACGCACAGCGCGTCGCACGCGCGGTTCGGGAATGGGCTTCGGTTTCGATGTCACGCTGCGAATGTTGCGGGCAAGTCGCCGTCTGAGGCGCCGGAAATGTGCCCTTTCGAGGGGGCTATTCGAACGATGACGCACCGGGCTGCTGCCGAGAATCGACGCCCAAGCACCAACCGTGCAGTCCTGCCAGGGCACCGTCCCAAATGATCAACCGCCTGACCGACACGTTGAGTTTTCAGACCGAGGCCCTGGTGCTGCGCTCGGAACGTCAGCGCCTGATCTCGAGCAACATCGCCAACGCCGACACGCCCGGCTACGTGGCGCGCGACTTCGACTTCTCGCAGGCCCTGCGGGAGGCGACGGCCGGATCGGTGTCCGAAGGTGCCGGCGCGCCGTCTCGGCGCTCTGCGGCCATGTTGCGCTACGCCGCGCCGTCCCAGACCAACCTGGACAGCAACTCCGTGGACATGGACCGCGAGCGCGCGGCCTTCGTCGACAACAGCGTCAAGTATGAAGCGACCCTGCGCTTCATCAACGGCAGCGTGCGCACGATGCTGGACGCGATGAAGAGTCACCACAGCTCGTAGGAGGCGCCACCATGAGCATGTTCAGGGTTTTCGACATCGCCGGCAGCGCGGCCAGCGCGCAGAGCCAGCGCCTCAACACCGTGGCGTCCAACCTGGCCAACGCCGACACGGTGGCCGGCCCCGATGGCAAGGCCTACAAGGCGCGCCAGGTCGTGTTCCAGACCGAGCTGATGGGCGCCGGCGGAGCGCTCGGGCCCGACAGCGCCGCCGGGGTACGCGTCAGCACGGTGCGAGAGGACGACACGCCGGGCCGGCGCGTCCACGACCCGAAGCACCCGGCCGCCGACGCCGATGGCTACGTCACCTACAGCAATGTGAGCGCGATCGAGGAGATGGTCAACATGATCTCGGCCTCGCGCTCCTACCAGAACAACGTCGAGGTCATGAACACGGCCCGCAGCCTGCTGCTGAAGACGCTGCAGCTGGGGCAGTGAGCGGCCCCGCGCTGTCCCTGCATTTCATGACCTGACCCTGCCCTCGAGCCCGCCATGAGCACCATCAGCCCGACCACCAGCGCCGCCGCGCCCACCGCCCAGGGCTCGGCCGGCTCGCCGTCACTGGCCAAGGCCAACGAGGACATGGGCGAGCGCTTCCTGAAACTTTTGATGGTCCAGATCCAGAACCAGGATCCGATGAACCCGCTCGACAACGCGCAACTGACGACCCAGATGGCGCAGATCAACACGGTGGGCGGCATCGAGAAGATGAACGACTCGATGACCAAGATGCTGACCAGGCTGTCCGCGCTGGACAACCTGGCTGGTTTGAGCGGGCTCCAGGGCTCCATTCAGGATCTTTCCGGGCAGATGCGGCAGTCGCAGACCGTGCAAGCCGCGGGCCTGGTCGGCCGGGACGTTCTGGTCGCCGGCAATGCGCTGCAGGTGCGTGACGGGGTCGCACGCGGCAGCTTCGATCTGGGTTCCTCCGCCAGTGCCGTGGCAGTGGACGTGCTCGGGCCAGCGGGACGGGTGCTCGGACAGGTGGACCTCGGCGCGCGTGCCAAGGGCCGCGCCGACTTCAGCTGGTCCGTCCCGCAGGGCGTTTCCGCCGAGGGCTTGACCTACCGCGTCCGGGCCACCGCCGGAACAGCGGCTGTCAAGGCCGACCTTTACGCCGCCGATGTCGTCAAGTCCGTGTCCACCGGCAGCGGTGGCGCTGTGGTCCAACTCCTTCGCGGCGGCACGACACCTTTGGCACAGATCCAGACCTTCAACTGAAACCCGGACCCGTCGGCGACCGTTTTGGCCCCGGGGTCTCCCACCCAGCTCCCAGCGTAGACGAGGAAACACCATGAGCTTCCAACAGGGCCTGTCAGGCCTGAGCGCCGCCTCGAAGAACCTCGAGGTGATCGGCAACAACATCTCCAACGCCAACACGATCGGCTCGAAGTCGTCGCGCGCGGAGTTCTCCGACATGTACTCCAGCGCCGCGGGCGGCAGCGGCAGCGTGGGCATCGGCACCCGCGTGTCCGCGGTCACCCAGGACCACACCCAGGGCAGCATCACGACCACCGGCAACAACCTCGACCTCGCCGTCAACGGCGGGGGCTACTTCCAGGTCGCCGACCTCGGCGCGGTGTCCGATGGCGGCGATGCGCCTGTGATGTACAGCCGCAACGGGCAGTTCAAGTCCGACCGCCTGGGCAACATCATCACCAACGATGGCCTGCGCCTGCTCGGCTACAAGGCCGAGGCGGGCGTGATCACGGCTTCGGGCAAGCCGGTGCCGCTGACCGTCCCCGACGCTGTTCTCGCCCCGAGCCCGACGACCCAGATCGCGCTCGAGGTCAACCTGGACGCCGGCGCCAAGGCACCGACCCCGACCGTGCCGTTCTCGGACGTCGACGAGACGACCTACAACTACTCCTCGACGCTGAAGGTGTTCGACAACTCGGGCCAGTCGGTCGAGCTCGAGTACTACTTCCGCAAGAAGGCCACCCCTGCCAACACCTGGGAGGTTTACGTCACGACGCCGAACCCGGCCGAGCCGGGAAAGAACGTGCGCGTGGAGACCACGCCCGCCAGCCCCGAGTTGAAGTTCAGCGCCGATGGCAGCACCCTGCTGTCGGGCTCGCCGATCGTGATCGACAACGACACCTTCAGCGCCCAGCTCAACACGCTGTCCGCGGGGTCTGGCATCACGTATGCCTTCGGTGGTGCCGTGACCGACGACCGGCCGAACCCGCAGATCGACATCAGCTTCTCGCCGAACGACGTCTCGGGCCTGAAAGGGGCGACCCAACGCGCCGGTGACTTCGCCATCACGAACCAGACCGAGGACGGCTTCGCCCGCGGCACGCTGACGGGCTTCTCCTTCGACAAGGAGGGGATCCTGACGGCCGAATACTCCAACGGCAAGACGGTGCAGACGGCGCAGGTGGTGCTGACCAACTTCCGCAACCCGCAGGGCTTGATCTCGATCGGCGGCAACGTCTGGTCGGAGGGGCCGGACGCCGGCGCCAAGTACACCGGCGTGCCCGGCTCGGGCAACCTGGGCGAGATCTCGGCCGGGGCCTTGGAGGAGAGCAACGTGGACCTGACGGCGGCGCTGGTGAGCCTGATCACGGCGCAGCGCACCTACCAGGCCAACGCCCAGACCATCAAGACCCAGGACCAGGTGCTGCAGACCTTCGTCAACATGCGTTGACGCTCGCCTGACCCCGCCCTGAGCGACGTCGCCAACCCGCTGGAGCCCGGCCATGGACCGCATGATCTATCTGTCGATGGCGGCGGCGCAGGCGACGATGCGCCGCCAGGAGGTGCTGTCGCACAACCTGGCCAACGTCTCGACCAACGGCTTCCGCGCCGAGATGGCCGCGCTGCGCGCCGTGCCGGTGCGCGGCGACGGCGCGAGCACGCGCGTCTACGCGCTCGAGACCACGGTGGGCTACGACGCCACGCCGGGCCTGGTGCAGACCACGGGCCGGGCGCTGGATGTGGCCGCGCGCGGCGGCAGCTGGTTCGCCGTGCAGGCGCTCGATGGCACCGAGGCCTACACGCGGGCCGGCTCACTCGAAGTCGGCGCCGACGGTGTGCTGGTCGATGTCGGCGGCCGCCCGGTGCTGGGCGACGGCGGCCCGCTCACGGTCCCGGCGAACGCCGCCGTGGAGATCGCAGCCGACGGCATCGTGACCGCGCGTGCCGGCGGTGGTGCGCCGCAGCCCGTCGGACGCCTGAAGATGGTGACCCCCGAGGCGCCGCTGCAGCGCGGTCCCGACGGCCTGTTCCGCGGCGACGGGGGCGACCTGCCCGCCGATCCGAACGCCCGTTTGCAGAGCGGTGCCCTCGAAGGTTCGAACGTGAGCGCCATCGAGACCATGGTCGCCATGATCACCGCGGCGCGTCAGTTCGAGCAGCAGATGAAGGCGATCCAGAGTGTCGAGCAGAAGGAGCAGGCCGCAGCTCGACTGTTGGCGTCGCAGTGAGCGCTGCGCGGGCGATGCCGGCGCCAAGCGGCCCGTCAATTGATGCGCTCTGACCGGTCTTTTCGCCCCTTGGCCCACCTCAAGTTCCCGCGATCATGACCGTGGCTTCATGAGCAGTCGCCGGGGCGTTCCCGGCGGAACTCATCCGTCCGTTCGGGCGGGCGGGATGCGTCCCGCCTCGGAGGCCGCCAGGCAGGAGAGCCCGCCATGATGCGATCGCTGTGGATCTCGAAGACCGGCATGGAAGGCCAGCAAACCAAGCTGGATGCCATCGCCAACAACCTCGCCAACGTCTCCACCAACGGTTTCAAGCGCGCCGGGGTCGTCTTCGAGGACCTGATGTACCAGAACCTGCGCCAGTCGGGCGCCGCGAGTTCGGAGCAGTCGCAGTTGCCCACCGGGCTCCAACTCGGCCTGGGCGTGCGCACGGCGGCCACCTCGCGCAACTTCTCCCAGGGGAATCTGGCGCAGACCGGCGGACAGTTCGACATCGCGATCGAGGGCCAGGGTTTCTTCCAGGTCCAGATGCCCGACGGGACCGCCGGCTATACCCGTGATGGCGCCTTCCAGGTCAGCAGCGCGGGGCAGATCGTCACCAGTGCAGGGTTCACCGTACAGCCCGGGATCACGATCCCGCAGGGTGCGCGCAGCGTGACGGTGGCCAAGGACGGCGTCGTGTCCGTGACGCTGGCCGGCCAGTCCGCACCGCAGGCCGTGGGGCAACTACAGCTCGCGCAGTTCATCAACCCCGCCGGGCTCGACCCGCTTGGCGGCAACCTCTACGCCGAGACGGCGTCGTCGGGCACGCCCGGTACCGGCGCGCCGGGCGCCAACGGTATCGGCGGCCTCAAGCAGGGCTACATCGAGGGCAGCAATGTCAATGTGGTCGAGGAGCTGGTCTCGATGATCACCACGCAGCGCGCCTACGAGATGAACTCCAAGGCGATCCAGACGAGCGACCAGATGCTGCAGCGCCTGTCGCAGGTCTGAAGCCCATCGTTGCAGGAACGCCGCCATGCAGATGTCCATGAACCTGATGGTCGATCGCCAGCCGGGCCGGTCGTGCCACGCCCTGGGCCGGAGCCCGTCCTTCGTGCTGATCTTCGTCCTGATCGTCGCCGGGGCGGGGTGTTCTACCGTGAGCGCTCCGCGCGTGGAGATGGCCGACACCCGGATGCCGCCCGTGGTGGCCGCGCCGGCGGCGCCGGCGCCGGTCAACGGTGCTCTCTTCCAGGCCTCGCAGTACCGTCCCTTGTTCGAAGACCACCGCGCCCGGGTCGTCGGCGATGCGCTCACGGTCAACATCGTCGAGCGCGTGAGCGCGGCGCAGTCGAGCACGAGCTCGCTCGACAAGAACGGCAGCATCGATGCCTCGATCAGCAGCCTGCCGCTGGTCAGCGCCAACTCCTTCGCCCGCGCCAGCGCGAAAGCCCAGTCCGCTGCCGGCTTCTCAGGCAAGGGCGCCACCGAGAACACGAACGACTTCTCGGGGACGATCACCGCGGTCGTCACCGGTGTCCTGCCCAATGGCCACCTCCAGATCGCTGGCGAGAAGCAGATCGGCGTGAACCACAACGTGGACGTGCTGCGCTTCACCGGGCAGGTCGACCCGCGCTCGATCCAGCCCGGCAACGTCGTGCCCAGCGCCCTGGTCGCGAACGTGCGCGTCGAGCACCGCGGGCGCGGCGCGCAGGGCGAGACGACCTCAGTTGGCTGGCTTTCCCGGTTCTTCTTGAGCCTTTGGCCGGTCTGAAGTTCTCGAAGAATCGGTCGACAGGGAGACCCGCCGCGGTTGCATTCCAGTGCCGCGACCTCAGGGCCTCGAGCGCCACCGCCGAACGACGCCGACCATGCACAGCCCGCACCCGCCCACTGCCGCACCCCGCCGCAACATCGCCGAACTGGCCTTCGCCATCGGCTTCGTGCTCGTTCTCCTCCTCGCCTCGGCGCAGGCTGGAGCGATGCGCATCAAGGAACTGGCCTCGGTGCAGGGAGTGCGCAGCAATGCGCTGACGGGCTATGGCCTGGTGGTCGGTCTCGACGGCACGGGCGACCAGACGACACAGACCCCTTTCACGACGCAGAGCCTGCAGGCGATGCTGCAGCAGCTCGGGGTGACGGTGCCCGCCGGCACGGCCATGCAGCTGCGCAACGTGGCGGCGGTGATCGTCACCGCGCAGCTGCCTGCCTTCGCGCAGCCGGGGCAGGCCATCGACGTCAACGTCTCCTCGCTCGGCAACGCCAAGAGTCTACGCGGCGGCACCCTGATCGCAACGCCGCTGAAGGGCGCCGACGGCCGCATCTACGCGGTGGCCCAGGGCAACCTCATCGTCGGCGGCGCCGGCGCCTCGGCCGCGGGGTCCAAGGTGCAGATCAACCACCTGCTGGCCGGGCGCATCCCGGACGGCGCGTCGGTGGAAGCCGCCGTGCCTACGCCGTTGCTGCAGGGCGATTCGATCCAGCTCGACCTGCGGGCCTCGGACTTCAACACCGCGCGCAGCGTCGCGCAGGCGATCAACGCCGCCAAGGGCGAGGGCACGGCGGTGGCGCGCGACGGCCGCACGGTGTCGGTTCGCGTGCCGCCCGAGTCCGGCGCGCGTGTGGCCTTCCTGGCCGACGTCGAGAACCTGCCGGTGCAACTGGCCAGCCCCAGCGCGCGCGTGGTGCTCAACGCCCGCACCGGCTCGATCGTGCTGAACGAGAGCGTCACGCTCGGCCCCTGCGCCGTGGCGCACGGCAGCCTGTCGGTGACGATCAGCACGACGCCGATGGTGAGCCAGCCCAATGCCTTCGGCCAGGGGCAGACCACCGTGACGGAGCGGGCCGACATCACCGTGGCGCAGCAGCCCGGGTCGCTGATCCAGTTGCCGGCCGGTGCGCGTCTGGCCGATGTCGTGCGCGCCTTGAATGCCCTGGGCGCCACGCCGCAGGACCTGCTGGCGATCCTGCAGGCCATGCGCACCGCCGGGGCGCTGAAGGCCGAGATCGAGGTCATCTGAGGACACCTGCCGATGGCCGCCATGCCCCCCGCGATTCCGACCACCGCCCTGGCGGCGGACACGCGCTCGCTCGACGCGCTGCGCCTGAAGTCCGGCGCCGACCCCAAGGCCGCCGCGCGCGACGCGGCGAAGGCCTTCGAAGCCCTGTTCACGCAGGAGCTGATGAAGAGCATGCGTGCGTCGACGATGGCCAGCGGCATGCTCGACAACGAGGGCAGCAAGCTGGGCACCGAACTGCTCGACAGCCAGCTCGCCACGCGCATGGCCGGCATGCCGGGCGGCCTGTCCGACGTCATCGCGCGCCAGCTCGAGCGCCAGATGGGGCTCAACCCGGGGCCGATCCCGAGCACGGCCAGCGCCAATCCGGTGGCGGCCCCTTTGACGCCGGCCGGCAAGGCGCCGCCGCCGGTGCGCATTCCGCAGACCGCGGCGGCGGCCTTCGTCCAGCATCACACCGAGGCCGCCCGCGCGGTGCAGGAGAAGACCGGCATCCCGGCCGAGTTCATGATCTCCCAGGCGGCGCTGGAGACCGGTTGGGGCCGCAAGGAAATCCGGCACGCCGACGGGAGCCCATCGAACAACCTGTTCGGCATCAAGGCCGGGCCCCAGTGGAAGGGGCCGGTGGCCGAGGTCTGGACCACCGAGTATGTGAATGGCCGGCCGCAGCGCGTCAAGGCGGCGTTCCGGGCCTATTCGAGTTTCGAGGAGTCCTTCGCTGACTACGCCCGCTTGATGAAGGACAGCCCCCGGTATGCCGGCGTGATGGCACGCCGCACCGATGCCGTCGGCTTCGCCGAGGGCCTGCAGAAGGCGGGCTACGCGACCGATCCGGAGTACGCACGCAAGCTGACGGGCGTGATCAACACGACGTTGCGCCTGCAGCGTGCGATGGCCTGAGAGACTGAGGCCCTGAGCCATGAGCGGTTTCGCGCTGTTGTCGATCGGCTCGCGCGCCATGGCGGCGAACTACGCCGCGCTGCAGACGACCGGCCACAACATTGCGAACGCCGGGGTCGAGGGCTACTCCAGGCAGCGCGTGGAGACGGCCACGGCCAGCGCGCGCGCCACAGCCGGCGGCTTCATCGGCGGCGGCGTGGACGTGCAGACCGTGACCCGTGCGCACGACCAGTTCCTGACCCGCGAGGCGGCGAACGCCCAGGCCTTGGCGGCGATGGACGCCTCCCGGCTCGAGTCCTTGAAGCACCTGGAGGAGGTCTTTCGCCCGGGAGAGCAGGGCATCGGCTACGCCGCCAGCGATTTCCTGAACGCGATGGTCGACATGGCCAGCCGGCCCGCGGATCTGGCTGCGCGGCAGGTGGTGCTGTCAAGGGCCGCGACAGTGACCGAGCGCATCCGAGCGGCGGGCACTCAGCTCGATGCCTTGCAGCAGGACGTCGCAACCTCGGTCGGGCAGTCGGTCGCACGCGCCAACGACCTCGTGCGGGGCATCGCCGAGCTGAACGTGCGCATCCAGTCCGCCGGCCAGGCGCAGCCTGCGAACGACCTGCTCGACGAGCGTGACCGGCTGGTCAGCCGGCTCAGCGAGATCGTGCAGGTGAAGACGATCCCGTCGGCCGATGGCTCGCTGTCGGTGTTCTTTGCCGGCGGCACGGCCTTGGTCAACGGCTCGCGGCGCGCGGAGCTGCAGGTGGTGACCGACCCTGACGATCCCATGCGCGTGGCGCTCGAGGTCGGGGACAACGGCAACATGCGCGCGATCGACGCTGCCGACCTCGGCGGTGGATCCATCGCCGGATGGCTCAGGTTCCAGGGCGCCGACCTCCAGCAGGCGCGCGCGTCGCTGGGGCAGATGGTCGTGGCGCTGGCCGGCGCGGTCAACGACCAGCAGGCGCGCGGACTGGACCTGCGGCAGCCTGCCGGCCGCGGCGCCGCGCTGTTCGACGTTCCGGCCCCGCTGGTCCAACCGGCGCGGACGAACGAACGCGATGCTTCGGGTGGTTTCGTCGCGTCGGTCCGGATGGAGGTGGTCGACCCGCGCTTGCTGCAGGCCAGCGACTACGCGCTGCGCGCCGATGCTGCCGGCAATTGGACCGTCGAGCGGCTGTCGGACGGGGCCACGTTCGAGGGCATCACCAGCGGCAGCGAGTTCGACGGCCTGCGCATCGACTTCGGCCCCGCCGCCCCCGCCAAGGATGACCGCTTCCTGCTGCAGGGTGTCTCGCGCGCAGCCTCCGGCTTGCGCCTGGCGGTCCAGGATCCGCGCGCCCTGGCCGCGGCGGGTTTGCTCGCCGCGGTTCCAGGCCAGGACAACCAGGGCACGGCGTCGGTGTCCAGCCTGCGTGTCACGGACGCGCAGATGTCCTCTACGCTCGACGCCGAGGTCGCCTTCGCGGGCAATGGCGTGTTCGAGCTGCGCGACCGCTCCAACGGCAGCGTGCTCGCCACGGCCGCATGGACCTCGGGCCAGCCCCTGGCCTGGGACGTCGCCGACCCGGCGCTGACAGGTTTCGAACTCGTGATCGATGGCGAGCCCGCCGCGGGTGACGTCTTCTCGCTCTCCCGACCGGTACCGGTGGCCAGCGACAACACCAACGCGCTGGCGCTGGCCGACCTGCGGGATTCGCGCCTGTTCGGCCTGGTCGCTGACGCGCAGGGAGGTCTGCAGGGTGGCAGCACGCTCACCGAGGCCTGGACGGCGATCCTGTCGCGCTCCGGCGTGCAGGTGCAGGCCGCGGAGTCGGCGGCGCAGATCTCGCAGGGGGTGGCCGATGACGCCGAGGGCCGCCGGGCGGCGCGCTCGGGCGTCAGTCTGGACGAGGAGGCCGCACGGCTGATCCAGTACCAGCAGAGCTATCAGGCCGCGGCCAAGGTCCTGCAGGTGGCGCAGGCGGTGTTCGATACCTTGCTGCAGACGGCGGACAGATGAAGGCTGAGGCACGATGAGGGTCAGCACCGCCAGCCAGTTCGAGCGCTCCGTCCAGACCTTGCAGCAGCGGCAGCAGGCGCTGCAGGCGTCGCAGGAGCAGATCGCCACCGGCAAGCGCGTGCTGCGGCCGAGCGACGACCCGATCGCGGCGGTGCGCGCCGAGCGGGCCATGGTGCAGCAGCACCGCATCGATGCCGACCTGCGGGCTCTGGAGGCCAGCCGGCAGTCGATGGCCGCCACCGAGGCGGCCGTCGGCGACGCCTCCGGCTTGATGCAGCGAGTGCGGGAACTGGTGCTGCAGGCCGGCAATCCGACCTTCGGTCCCGAGCCGCGCAAGGCGCTCGTGGAGGAATTGCGTGTGCTGCGCCAGCAGTTGTTCGACGTCGCGAACCGTCCCGACGGCGCGGGTGGGTACCTCTTCGGGGGCGCAGCCGATTCGTCTGCTCCCTTTCAGGATACAGCCGCCGGCGTCGTTTTCCGTGGCCGTCCGGCGGGCACCCAGGCCGCGGGCGTGGCGCTCCCCCTGGCCATTGACGGGCAGGAGGCCTGGATGCGGTCGGCCTCGGGCAATGGGGTGTTCGTGACGTCACCGGCGGCCGCAAACCAGGCCGGCGCCTGGATCGACGCCGGCCGGGTGACGGACCCGGCGCTTCTCACCGGGCGCGCCCATGACATCGAGTTCGCCGACGACGGCAGCGGCGGCCTGACGTGGCAGGTGGTCCCGGCACCCGACGTCGGGCCCGCGTCGGCGCAACCGTACGCGACCGGACGTGCCATCGAATTCGATGGGCTGGCGGTCACGGTCCACGGCGAGCCCAAGCCCGGCGACCGCTTCGAGATTGCGCCATCGCGGCGCGATCTGTCGCTCTTCGACGCCATCGATCACGTCGTTGCCGGGCTGGCACCAACCGACCTGGATCCGGCCCAGGTGACCCAAACCGTGCAGTCGGGTTTGCGCGATCTGGACGCCGTGATGGCGACCCTGGTCGCTTCGCGCTCGCGTCTCGGCGCCGTGCTGGGGCAGATCGACGGTCTGGACGCCCGACTCGCGGATCAACGCATCAGCACTCAATCCGCGCGCAGCGCGGCCGAGGACGTGGATCTTGCGCAAGCGGTTTCTGACTTTCAGGTTCGTCAGACAAGTTACGATGCAGCACTGAAGGCGTATTCCATGGTTCAGCGGTTGTCGCTGTTCGAGTACATCCGCTGAAGCCACTGGCGCCGCCGTCGTTGCGGCCGACCCGGTGTGACTCCGCTGGAACGGGTTGCATGAAAAAGTCCTCCGTCCTCGATCAATTCGTGCTGGGTTACGCGCCGCTGGTGGACCGTTGGCACGATTGGTCCGGCTTGCGGATTCGGCTGATGCCTTCGGTTCGTGCGCGCGAGCCCGATGCCGAGGGACTGCTCGCCGCGCTGGTCGATGCCTGGTCGGCGCGTTCGGCCGCGGAGGGCTCGGCGAGCGCAGCGCCGTCGCCGGTGCTGATCGATGTCGTCGACAGTGCGTGGGTGGAGCACCTGCTGGCCCTGCGGCCGCCTCGCTGGGTGGG
>CAIRBF010000304.1 GCA_903876715.1 uncultured beta proteobacterium | reverse complement strand
GCACGAGGGCGTCGACGATCTCGAGCGCCTGCTCGCCGGTGTCGGGCTGTGAGATCAGCAGCTCCTGCAGGTTGACCCCGAGCTTCTGCGCGTACTGCACGTCCAGCGCGTGCTCGGCGTCGATGAAGGCACAGGTGCCGGACTGCTTTTGCATCTCGGAGATGACTTGCAGCGTCAGCGTGGTCTTGCCCGAGGACTCCGGGCCGTAGATCTCGATGACGCGCCCGCGCGGCAGGCCACCCACGCCCAACGCGATGTCCAGGCCGAGAGAGCCGGTGGAGACGACCTGGATGTCCTCGATGGCTTCACCGTCGCCCAGGCGCATGATCGAGCCCTTGCCGAACTGCTTCTCGATCTGCGCCAGCGCGGCCTGCAGCGCCTTGGCCTTTTCCGTGTTCAGTGCCTTCACCGGTGCGTCCATCTTCGAGCTCCTGGTCGTGTCTTTGGGGTTGAGTGCCATGGTTCAGTATCGCAGAAACTGGATGGATGTACAGGTCTTGGCGGGCGTCCGGGACCCTCTTCCGGGTTCCCCCGGATGGGGGATGCGGCGGCCGCAGCGTTCAATTGACCAGCCTGGTGCCCTTTGGCCCTCCTAGAATCAGGTGGGGTTGACCAGGGCGAAGCGGCTTGCGCCGGGTTGCGCAAATTCCGCCCGGGCGGGCACCAGAAGCCGTTTTTCCCGGAGGAGACCGCCGTGCGCATTCTGATCGCTGAAGATGACCAGGTGCTGGCTGACGGGCTGCTTCGCGCGCTGCGCGCCGCGGGCTATGCCGTTGATCAGGTTGCCAGTGGGGTCGAGGCCGATGCTGCTCTGGCCTCGCACGAGTTCGACATGCTGATCCTCGACCTTGGGCTGCCGCGCATGAGCGGGCTGGAGGTGCTGCGGCGCATGCGAGCGCGGGGCTCCACGGTGCCGGTGCTCATCCTGACGGCGGCCGACAGCCTCGAACAGCGGGTCAAGGGCCTGGATTTCGGCGCCGACGACTACATGGCCAAGCCCTTCGCGCTGCAGGAACTCGAGGCGCGCGTGCGCGCACTGACCCGGCGCGGCTTGGGCTCTGCATCAGCCTTGATCCGCCACGGACCGCTCACCTTCGATGCCACCGGGCGGGTCGCCTATTTCGAGGACCGCATGATCGAGCTGTCGGCGCGCGAGCTCAGCCTGCTGGAGGTGCTGCTGCAGCGCGCCGGGCGGCTGGTCAGCAAGGACCAGCTCGTCGAGCGCCTTTGCGAGTGGGGAGAGGAAGTCTCGACGAACGCGATCGAGGTTTACATCCACCGCCTGCGCAAGAAGATCGAGCACGGGCCCGTGCGCATCGCGACGGTCCGAGGTCTGGGCTACTGTCTAGAGAAGATCCCCGCTTGAGCAGCAGCGCACGCGCAGCGCGGGGCATCACGGCGACTGGCGTTCCTCATCGCTGAACGCCGATGCGTCGCCGCCGCGAGCAGACCTCTCTCTTCGGCGAGATCCTGGACTGGATGCTCGTCCCGCTGCTGGTGCTCTGGCCCATGAGCCTGGGCCTGACCGCATTGGTGGCCCAGCAGATTGCGAATCTGCCCTACGACCGGGAGCTCGGCGAGCTGGCGCGGCTGCTCGCCGGCCAGATCGTCATCGAGGAAGCTCCGCGCGCCGGTGACCTGCCGCTCGTGCGCCTGAGGCCGGACCGTGCCTGGGACTTGCTGCGGTCCGACGACACCGATCGCGTCTATTTCCAGGTGCTGGGTGTGCGCGGCGAACTGGTCTCGGGGGACCGCGACCTCCCGGTGCCCGCCGAGGAAGCCGCGGCCGATGGGACCCTGCGCTTCCGCGATGAGGAGATGCGTGACGAGCTGGTGCGCGTGGCCTACCTGTGGCTGCCGCTGCCTGGCCATGGCGACACCGCCGGCGCCTTGGTGCAGTACGCCGAGACGCTGGACAAGCGCTCGCGCCTGGCCACCGAGATCGTCAAGGGCTTGATCCTGCCGCAGTTCCTGATCCTGCCGGTGGCAGTGGTGCTGGTGTGGCTGGCGCTGAGCAAGGGCCTCGGACCGCTGAAGGAGTTGCAGCGCCGCATCCGCGAACGCGACAGCGGGGACCTGGGTCCTATCGACGAGCGCGACGCGCCCGAGGAGGTCGGGCCCTTGGTGGCCTCGATCAACGACCTGCTGCAGCGGTTGGACCAGTCTCTCGTGCTGCAGAAGCGGTTTCTGGCCGATGCTGCGCACCAGCTGAAGACGCCGCTGGCTGGACTGCGGATGCAGGCCGAGCTTGTCGGGCGTGAGATCGACGCCGGCCGCAGCGACCCGCAGACGCTGAAGGCGGCGCTGCACCAGATCGCGCTGTCGAGCCAGCGTGCCGCGCACTCGGTGAACCAGCTGCTCGCTCTGGCGCGCGCAGAAGATCGGGCGCGTGCGCTGCGGGTCGAGACGGTCGACCTGGCCATGCTGACGCAGGAAGCGGTGCACGATCTGTTTCCCAAGGCGCAGGACAAGCGCATCGACCTCGGCTACGAGGGCGCGGCGCCGGGCGGTGCCGCCCTGATGCCAGGCCAGCCGGTGCTGTTGGGCGAGCTCGTGCGCAACCTCGTCGACAACGCGTTGCAATACACCCCGACCGGCGGCACGGTGACGGCGCGCGTTCTTCCGGACCCCTTCGGCCAGGTGCTCGTGCTGCAAGTCGAGGACTCCGGGCCCGGCATACCCGAGCCCGAGCGTGGGCTCGTCTTCCAGCCCTTCTATCGGGCGCTGGGCACCGGGGTGGACGGCACGGGTCTCGGGCTGGCGATCGTGCAGGAGATCTGTCGCAGCCACGAGGCCGAGATCGCCATCGGCACCGCCCACACTCGCCCGGTCCAGCCCGGGCACGGCCCCGGCTCGCTGTTTACCGTCCGCTTCCCCTTGCGGCGTCAGACCGCGGCTTGAGGCCCCGCGGATGGCGAGGCCGAGCCCGGCGTCGGCGCTGGCCGTGCGCGGGGAGCGTCAGCCGGGCAAGGGCAGCGCGGTCTCGAACTTCGCCCGCTTGACGCCGAAGTAGGCCTTGACGTTGCGCACGTTGGCGTCCTGGGTGAACAGGCGCTGCGCAAGCGCGTGGTAGGCCGGCATGTCGGCCACCTGAACGACGAGCACGAAGTCCGGCCCGGGCGAGACGCGCCAGGCCTGCTGCACGCGCGGCTCGGCCACGGCGCGGGCCTCGAAGGCATCCAGGTGCTCCGCGCCCTGGCGGTCCAGTGTCACCTCTACCAGCGCCGCCAGCGGCACGCCCACGGCCTGCGGCGACAGCAAGGCCACCTGACGCTCGATCACGCCGGTCTCCACCAGACGGCGCAGGCGCCGCAGCGCCGTGGCCGCAGACACGCCCGCGGCCTGCGCCAGCGCGAGGTTGGACTGCGCGGCGTCTTGCTGCATCAGCGCGAGCAGGCGCAGGTCGACCGGGTCGAGGTCGGTGGCTGATCGGGATTCAGTGTTGAATTCAGATTGCACAGATGGATCTTTTTTGGAACAAATGCTTGTATTGCACTGTAAACGCAACGTTGTTGCAATTCCATATTTGTTTCGCAATTCTTGTGCACATGGCCTGGGCTAGCATCTGCTGCCAGATCCCACCCATCCAGCCCCCGGAGCAGCGTCATGTGCGGCATCGTCGGCGCGGTCAGCGCGAACAACATCGTCCCCCTGCTCGTCGAGGGCTTGAAGCGGCTGGAGTACCGCGGCTACGACTCCTGCGGCGTGGCCGTGCACCAGGGTGGCGGCCTGCGGCGCGCGCGCAGCACGGCGCGCGTGGCCGAGCTGCAGGCGCAGGTGGATGACGAGGCCATCGCCGCCGGCACCGGCATCGCGCACACGCGCTGGGCCACGCACGGTGAGCCTGCGGTGCGCAACGCGCACCCGCACTTCTCGAGCGGGCCGGCGGCGGCAGGGGGCGCGGGTGCGGCGGCAGGTCGGCCCGGTCTGGTGGCGCTGGTGCACAACGGCATCATCGAGAACCACGACGAGCTGCGCGCCGAGCTGCGCGCGCGCGGCTACGTCTTCGAGAGCCAGACCGACACCGAGGTCATCGCCCACCTGGTGCACCAGCACTACGAGGGCGATTTGCTCGACGCCGTGCAGCAGGCCGTGCCGCGGCTGCGCGGCGCCTTCGCCATCGCCGTGTTCTGCCGCGACGAGCCGCAGCGCGTGGTCGGCGCGCGCCTGGGCTCGCCGCTGGTGCTGGGCGTGGGCACGGGTGAGCGTGCCGGCGAGCACTTTCTCGCTTCAGACCCGATGGCGCTGGCCGGTGTCACCGACCAGATCGCCTACCTGGAGGAGGGTGACGTCGTCGACCTGCAGATCGGCAAGCACTGGGTGAGCGCGCGCGACGCCGAGGGCCGCTGGAAGCCGGCGCCGCGCCCGGTGCGCACGGTACAGGCTCACTCCGGCGCGGCCGAGCTCGGCCCCTATCGGCACTACATGCAGAAGGAGATCTTCGAGCAGCCCAAGGCCATTGCCGACACGCTGGACGGCGTGCACGGCATCAGCCCCGAGCTCTTTGGCGAGGGCGCGTACCGGGTGTTCAAGTCCATCGACCGCGTGCTGATCCTGGCCTGTGGCACCAGCTCCTACGCCGGCCTGGCGGCGCGGCAGTGGATCGAGTCGCTGGCCGGCATCCCGGCGGCGGTGGAGATCGCCAGCGAGTACCGCTACCGCGACAGCGTGCCCGACCCGCGCACCCTGGTCGTCACCATCTCTCAGAGCGGCGAGACCGCCGACACGCTGGCCGCGCTGAAGCACGCGCGCGCACTCGGCATGCCGCACACCCTGACCATCTGCAACGTCGCCACCAGCGCGATGGTGCGCGAGTGCGCGCTGAGCTTCGTCACCCGCGCCGGCCCGGAGATCGGGGTCGCGTCGACCAAGGCCTTCACGACCCAGCTCGTCGGCCTGTACCTGCTGGCGCTGGCGCTGGCCCAGGTGCGCGGCCGCCTCAGCCCCGAGCAGGAGACGGCCGAGCTGCGCGACCTGCGCCACCTGCCGGTGGCGGTGCAGGCGGTGCTGGCGCTGGAGCCCCAGGTCATCGCCTGGAGCGAGGAGTTCGCGCGCAAGGAGAACGCGCTCTTCCTCGGCCGCGGGCTGCACTACCCGATTGCGCTCGAGGGCGCGCTCAAGCTCAAGGAGATCAGCTACATCCACGCCGAGGCCTACCCCGCCGGCGAGCTGAAGCACGGGCCGCTGGCGCTGGTGACGAGCGCGATGCCGGTGGTCACAGTGGCGCCGAACGACGCGCTGCTGGAAAAGCTCAAGAGCAACCTGCAGGAAGTGCGTGCCCGCGGCGGCGAGCTCTACGTCTTCGCCGACAGCGACACCCATATCGAAAGCGCCCCGGGGCTGCGCGTCATCCGCCTGCCGGAGCACTATGGCGCCCTCTCGCCGCTGCTGCACGTGGTGCCGCTGCAACTGCTGGCCTACCACACCGCCTGCGCCAGAGGCACGGATGTGGACAAACCGCGCAACCTGGCCAAGTCGGTCACGGTCGAATGACCGGGGCCGGCTTGCGCCGCGCAGCGGCGGCGCCGTAGGCGCGCCAGGGGGCGCGGTTCGCGGCGCAGGCTCACATCGCGCAGCGATGTGAAGGGCCGCCAGGCCCGGCCGGAGCCACAAGCCGACCCAAGAACCTGGCGAAAACCGTGTCAGCCCCGGGTCGGGACGGCGCTACAGTGACGGCGTGGCGCCGCCCGCGCGTCAGCGTGGGGACGCGACCGAGCGCCTCCCGCGGCCCTTTCGAAAGCCCCCGACGATGAAGCTGCCGCTCAACGGACTGACGACGAACTACGAACTACACGGCCCCAAGGGCGCGCCCTGGCTCGTGCTGTCGCACTCGCTGGCCTGCAGCTCAGCCATGTGGACGCCCCAGATCGAGGCGCTGCAGGGCGACTACCGCATCCTCGCCTACGACACACGCGGTCACGGCGGCACCGAGGCCCCGCCGGGCCCCTACACGTTGGAGCAACTCGCCGACGACCTGCACGCGCTGCTGGGCGCATTGGGCGTCGAGCGGCCGCACTTCTGTGGGCTGTCGATGGGCGGGATGATCGGCCAGACTTATGCGCTGAAATACCCGGGCCGGCTGCGCAGCCTGACGCTGGCCGACACGACGAGCCGCTACCCGGCCGAGGCGGTGGCGGTATGGGCAGGGCGCATCGACGTCGCGCTGACGCAGGGCATGGGCCCGCTGGCCGCCCCGACACTGCAGCGCTGGTTCACCCCCGCCTTCCATGCCCGCCACCCGGCGGTGGTGCAGGCCGTGCGCGAGCTCATCCTGGCCACGCCCGTGGCTGGCTACGTGGGCTGCAGCCAGGCCATCCCGACGATCGACCTGACCGCGCGCCTGAGCGAGATCGACTGCCCCGTGCTGGTCATCTGCGGCGCCGACGATCCCGGCACGCCGCTGTCGATGTCCGAGGAGATCCACGCCCACACGCCTGGATCCCGCCTGGTGGTGCTGCCCAAGGCGGCGCACCTGGCCAACCTGGAGCAGCCCGAGGCCTTCACCGCGGCCCTGCGCGAGTTCCTGCGTCTTCGGCCGTGAGCGGCTGGGCCAGTGAGAGCCAGGGCCCGGGCACGGGCATGGGCCTGTCAAGGCCTCCGGGGCCCCTTTGCCGTCAGCGCCACGCGCTAAGCTTGACGAAGACGAATCGCGGCTGACCGAGGCCGCCCGTTCACGATTCCCAGACTGTCAGACGAGGATGAAGATGGAGCAACACGAAGGAAGCCTGCGGGCGATCGCCGTCATCGGCGCCGGCACCATGGGCAACGGCATCGCGCAGGTCGCGGCGATGGCCGGACTGCAGGTGACCATGATCGACATCAGCGACGAGGCGGTGCAGCGCGGCAAGTCCACGCTGGCGCGCAGCCTGGACCGGCTGGTGAAGAAGGGCACGCTGGCGGCCGCCGACAGCCAGGCGGCGCAGGCCCGGGTGCGCGGCAGCACGGCCTACACCGACATCGCCGGTGCCAGCCTCGTGATCGAGGCCGCAACCGAGAACCTCGAGCTCAAGCTGCGCATCCTGCGCGAGCTCGACCGCCTGGCCGACGCCGACGCGGTGATCGCCACCAACACCTCCTCGATCTCCATCACCCAGCTCGCCGCGGTGCTGCAGCGGCCCGAGCGTCTGATCGGCACGCACTTCTTCAACCCGGTGCCGATGATGGCGCTGCTGGAGATCATCCGCGGCTTGCAGACCTCGGACACGACGCACGCGCGCGCCATGGACTTCGCGCGTCTGGTGGGCAAGACGCCGATCACGGTGCGCAACCGCCCGGGCTTCGTCGTCAACCGCATCCTGTGCCCGATGATCAACGAGGCCATCTTCGTGCTCGACGAGGGCTTGGCCACGCCCGAGGACATCGACACCGGCATGCGCCTGGGTTGCAACCACCCGATCGGGCCGCTGGCACTGGCCGACATGATCGGCCTGGACACGATGCTGGCGGTGATGAAGGTGTTCTACGACGGCTTCGCCGACCCCAAGTACCGCCCGGCGCCGCTGCTGCAGGAGATGGTGGCCGCCGGCCGGCTGGGCCGCAAGAGCGGCCACGGCTTCTACCGCTACGACTGACCCCTGGCCGAAGTCGTCCTGCGCCCGCTGTCCGGCACGGCGGGCAGGTCCGACACCTGGCGTGTCACGCAGGAGCCTGCGGCGAGGGAATGCACTGTGCCGTACAGCGCGGAATACTGTATACAATAGGCTGATCAATGGGAGGTGCAAGCATGAAGCGCATTGCCTGTGGTCATGAAGGGTCCCTGATCGCCGCTGGCAGCGCGGCACCGGTTGCCAGGAGCCGTTCATGAGCCCGTCCACCGTCTCCTGCAGCATCGACCTGCACACCCCGGGAAAGCGCATCGGCCACCTGCGCATCAACAAGATCACCAACACCGCGGGCTGGGCGAGCACCTTCATCCACATCGGCTGCGTCGTCAACGGTGCGGGTCCGACCGTGCTGGTGCTCGGCGGCAACCATGGCGACGAGTACGAGGGGCAGGTCGCGGCGATGCGCCTGCTCAGCGAGTTGCGGCCGGAGCAGGTCACCGGCCGTGTCATCGTGGTGCCCGTGTTGTCCCCCGGAGCGTCGAAGGCCAACACACGCAACTGGCCTTCGGGCGCGAACTTCAACCGCGCTTTCCCCGGTCGGCCCGACGGGCCGCCGCACGAGCAGCTGGCCGACTTCCTGACCCGGGTCCTGTTCCCGATGGCCGACGTCGTGATCGACATCCATTCGGGCGGGCGCAGCGCGTGGTTCCTGCCCTGCTCCCACATGCATGTGGTGGACGACCCGGTGCAGCGCCGCGCGATGCTCGAGGCCATGGAGGCCTGGTGCACCGACCACCACTACCTCTACATCGACGTCAATGGCAAGGGCCTGCTGCCGGTGGAGGCCGAGAACCAGGGCAAGCTCGTGGTCACGACCGAACTCGGTGGCGGCGGGCGCACGCCGGCACCGATCCATCGCCTGGCCTGGAGCGGGCTCAACAACGTGCTGCGGCACGTTGGCGTGCTCGAGGGCGAGGTCCAGACCCGGGCCTCGCTTGGCCTGCCTCCGGCAGTGATCATCGACGGGCGCGACCCGCGCAACATCGTCGTCTCGCCCGAGGACGGCCTGTTCGAGGCCATGCTCGAGCCGGGTGAGCGTGTGGCCAGCGGGCAGCCGGTGGGCCGGCTGTGGTTCATGGACCGCCCGGACCGCCCGCCCGAGATGCTGTGCTCGCCGTCCGACGGCATCGTCGTGGCCACCAAGGCGATCCCGGTGACCGAACAGGGCGACTGCGTCTTCGTCGTCGGCACGCCGATCGCGCGCGAGCAACTCCTGTAGCCGCCGGGCATATCGCGGCCATGTGGCATGGCTTGCCGAGGGCTTGCTGTCGGCAGGCCTCGGGCCTGTCGGCGCGTCAACCCTTCAGCCGCCCCATCACTGCCAGGAACGCCGGCGCCAGCGCCGGCGCCGCCGCCTGAGCGAGCGCGACGTGGCGCTCATCGAAGGCATGCTCGCGGTCGAGGACGTTCATCGTGCCCACGACCTCGCCGAGCGCGCATACCGGCACGTTGATGCAGGTGCCGCAGCCCAGGCTCGCGATCAGCGCGTGGTCGAAGAAGGCCCAGCGAATGGCCTCCATGTCGCGGCCCAGCCAGGCCCGACGTCCGACGATGACGTGCTCGCCCCAGGGGGTAGGGCCCATGGGCTTGCGCCCGGTGAGCGGGTAGGCCACCGGGTCCGAGGAGTAGATGCGCTCGACCTCGGCGCCGCCGGGCACGACGAACAGCAGCGTGAAGAGGCGGTGGCCGATGAGTTCCTTCATCGCCGCGTCGGCGGCGGCGAAGACGGCCTGCGGCGTGCTGGCCGCAGCAGCTGCCTCGGCCAGTCGCGCCAGCCGGGCGACGGGCTCGGCACCCAGGGGGTTGGCAGGGGTGGACGGGGTGCTCATCGATTCGACTCCAATGGGGCGACGGCGCCTGCCGGCGCCTGCTGGTTGCGTTCCGGGAACAGGCCCTGAGGCCGCAGCCTCAGCACCAGGATCAGCGCCACGCCCACGGCCATCTCGCGCAGCGCCGCGGCCTGCAGCGGCGTGACGCCGGGCACCGCGTCGGCAACGAAGCGCGTGCCCTCGAGGAAGGCGATCAGCAGGTAGGCGCCGACCACGGCGCCAGTGGCGCGGCCGTTGCCGCCGGCGGTGACGGCGAGGAAGACGTAGATCGTCACCAGCGGCTGGAACAGGTCGGGCGCGATGTAGGAGCTGTAGTGGCCGTACAGCGCTCCGGCCAGCGCCGCAATCGCGGCCGAAATCGCGAAGGCCTCGGCCTTCATGCGCACCACCGGCTTGCCGGCGACGCTGGCGACGGTCTGGTCCTCGCGGATCGCGCGCAGCGCCCGGCCCCAGGGCGCGGCGGCGAGCCGCCGCAGCGCCCACCATACGGCGAAGACCAGCACCGTGACCACCGCGAGCCAGGCCAGGTTGAAGCCGAAGGTCGGGGTGCGAGCGAAGTGGCCGGGGATGTTGGAGATGCCGTCACTGCCCCGTGTGAGCCAGATCTCGTTGGCGGCCACCAGGCGCACGACCTCGGCGAAGCCGAGCGTGACGATGGCCAGGTAGTCGTCGCGCAGGCGCAGCGTCGAGAAGGTGACGACGAGCCCGGCCACCGCGCCGGCGGCCAGCGCCAGCAGCAGCCCCACCGGCACCGGCACCGCCCCGCCCTGCGTGGCCAGTGCCGAGGCGTAGGCGCCGATGGCCCAGAAGCCCGCCAAGCCGAGGTTGACCAAGCCGGTCATGCCCCAGGCCAGGGTGACCGATTGCGCCAGAAGCGCGTAGATGCCGGCGGTGACCAGCATCGCGACGAGGTAGTTCTCCATGCCTGCCCCTCTCAGCCCTGGCGCGTGCCAAACAGGCCGGCCGGCCTGAAGGTCAGCACGAGCAGGATGGCCGCGAAGGCCACCGCGCTCTTGTAGGCCGGGTTGATGAACAGCACCGAGACCTCCTCGACCACGCCGATCAGCAGCGCGCCCGCCACCGCGCCCGGGATGGACCCCAGTCCGCCCAGCACCGCCGCGGCGAAGATCGACAGCAGCAGGCGCTGCCCCATGAAGGGCTCGAGCGTGGTGTCCAGCCCGATCAGCATGCCGCCGAAGCCGGCCAGGCCCGCGCCGACGGCCACGGTGACCACGGCCACGCGCTCGGGCTCGATGCCGCGCAGGCGGGCGAGGTCGCGGTTGTCGGCCACCGCGCGCATCGAGCGCCCGGTGCGCGTCCAGCGCAGGAAGGCCCAGATCGCCGCCATGATGCACAGCGCCATGGCGAAGTTCTTCATCTGCTGTGGCCCGATGCGGTAGACCTCGGCGAAGACGATGTCGCGCGCCAGCGGCAACTCGTAGCCGCGCTGCTCGTTGCCGAAGGCGAAGCGCAGCAGGTTCTCCACGACGATGCCGCCGGCCAGCGAGGCGATCGCCATGATCAGCGCCCCCGCCTTCTGCAGCGGGCGCACCGCGGCCCACTCGTGCGCCACGCCCACCACCGCCGCGCCGGCGAAGGCCGCGCCGAGCGCCAGCGCAAGTGGCCAGCCGAGCTGAGTGTTGGCCAGGTAGCCGGCGTAGGCCCCCGCGGCCGCGAGCGAGCCGATCGTGAAGTTCGGGTAGTTCAGGACGGCGAAGATGGCCGAGAAGCCGATCGCCGGCACCGCGAGGATGGTGCCGGCGATCACGCCGTTGATCAGCGCCTGGACGAGCGCCTCGATCATCGGCGGACCTTCGAGGAAGGCGCCGCAGCGGCGCGCATGGCGCACCGTTTCCCGCGCACGCAGTCCGTTCTCATGCGACGCGGATCAGCTCGATCTTGCCCTTGCGCGCCTGCTCGTAGCGGAAGCGGCAGTCCTGGATGTCGCCGATGTCGGTGAAGTCGCAGGGGCCGGAGGCACCGTTGTAGTCCACCTTCTCGCCGGCGACGATGGCCTTGATGCCGTCAACTGCGTTGTCCACCGCCCGGCCACCGCCCTGACTGACCTTGCGGATGTTCTCGCGGATCGCTGCGCCCGAGCTGTCGCGGCCCTGCGCGATGGCCATCAGCACCATCGAGACATGGTCGTAGACCTGGCAGCTGTAGGGGTCGGGGTTGGCGTTCTTGACGATCTCGGCCACGCGCTTGAAGGCACCCGATCCCTCGGCCGGCGATGGCGCCATGGTGTAGACGCCGTCCGTGGCCTCGGGGTTGGCCTCGGCGACCTTCTGGTTCACCGCGTAGGCCAGCGTCAGCAGCTTGCCGCGGAAGTTGGCGCGGAAGATGTCCTTGACCAGCACCGTCGTGTCGGGCGCGTAGCCGCCCATGAAGATGACGTCGGGGCGGAAGCGCAGCGCCTGGTCGACCTCGGTACGCAGCGAGGGCTTCTTGTCGTCGTAGATCAGCAGCTCGGCGGTGCCGCCGCCCTTCTCGAGCGCGGCCTTGATGTTGCTGAACACCGACTGCGTGAACGGCGTCTGCGGCGACATGTAGAACATGCGCTTGGCACCGAGCTCGAGCGCGTACTCGCCGAACTTGCGGCCCTGCAGCGTGGTGTTGGGTTGGGTGCGCACCAGGAAGCCCTGGTGCGGCAGCTGGGTGATCGAGTCGGCGCCCGAGACCGTGCACAGGAAGGTCTTGGACTCCCAGCACAGCGGCGCGACGGCCGTCGTCACCGACGAGGCCCAGGTGCCCATGATGGCCGAGACCTTGTCGACGTCGATCAGCTTGCGCGCGGCACGCACGCCGGCCTCGGGGTTGGTCTGGTCGTCCTCGGAGACGAGCTCGACGCGCCGCCCCCGCACGCCGCCGGCGGCGTTCACGGCATCGACGACGGCCTTGGCGGTGTTGGCCATCACCGGGCCGTAGGGGCCGCCCGCGCCGGTCAGCGGCGTCAGCGTGGCGAGCTTGATCGGCGCGCCCGTTTGCGCGCGCACGAATGCCGGCGCGAACAGCGCGCCCGCGGCGAGCGCGGAGGCGCCCTGGATCAGGGTGCGGCGGCGTTGCTGGATCGTCATCGTGGTCTCCTTGAAGAAGGCCTGGTGGCCGGGGCGTGGAAAGCGGTGAGGGGCAGGGGCGCGCGGGACGGCGCCGGGCGCGCAGGGCCGGACTTCATGGCGAAGCGACCCCGCGTCCGCCGAGGAAGAGCTTGCGGATGGCCGGGTCGCGCGCCAGCGCCGGGGCGAGACCCTCGCGCTCATTGCGACCGTCGACGAGCACGACTGCGCGGTCGGCGACGAGCATCGCCTCGAGCGCATTCTGCTCGACCATCAGGATGCCCACGCCCGACGCGGCCAGTGCGCGGATGGTGTCGAAGAGCTCGCTTGCCGCCTTGGGCGCGAGCCCGGCGGTGGGCTCGTCGAGGAAGAGGACGCGCGGTTGCGCCATCAGCGCCTGGCCGAGCGCGAGGAGTTGGCGCTGCCCCCCCGACAGCGTGCGCGCGAGCTGCCGGTGGCGTTGCGCGAGCAAGGGGAAGCGCGCGTGCACGGCCTCGCGCCGGGCTTTCAGCGCGCGCGGCGCGAGCATGCAGCCCATCGCCAGGTTCTCCTCGACCGTGAGGGCGCCGAAGACATTCTTCTCTTGCGGCACCATGACCAGGCCCGCCTCGATGAGCTTCTGCGGCGAGTCGCCGGTGACCTCGCGACCGGCCAGGCGCACGTGGCCTGCGCGTGGCGCGAGCAGGCCGCAGGCGAGTTTCAGCAAAGTGGACTTGCCTGCGCCGTTGGGGCCGATCACCGTGACGAGCTCGCCCGGCGAGACGGCGAGCGACACCCCCTTGACGACATGGTCGGCCGCGGCGTATCCGCCGACCAGGGCGTCGATCTCGAGCACGGGGGCGATGGCGGGCGCAGTCATCGACGCGCCCCGAGGTAGGCGTCCTGGACCGCCGGGTCGTCGCGCACGGCGTCGAAGCGGCCCTGGGCCAGCAGGCGGCCTGCGGCGAGCACGATCACGTGGTCCGAGATGCGCTGCACGAGCGCCATGTCGTGCTCAACGAGCAGGATCGTGCGCCCTTCGGCGACGATCTTGCGCAGGTGGTCGCCGATCTCCTCGGCCAGCGTCGGGTTCACGCCGGCCGCGGGTTCGTCAAGCAGCAGCAGCCGAGGCTCGGCCATGAGCGCGCGCCCGATCTCCAGCAGCTTCTTCTGCCCACCCGAGAGTTCGCCCACGAGGTGATCGATCACGCGGTCGAGCCTGAGACGGCGGGCGACCGCGAGCGCGGCCTCGGCCAGTGCCTGCTCACGCTCGCGCACGGCCGCGACGCCGAAGAGCCCGGCCAGCCAGCGCTCGCCGGGTTGGGCCCGGCCGTAGACCATCAGGTGCTCGAACACCGTGAGCTTGGGAAAGCCGCGCGCGATCTGGAACGAACGCGTGAGCCCGAGGGCGCTGATGCGCTCTGGGGCCAGGCCGACCAGCGAGCGGCCTTCAAGAGCGATCTGACCCGAATCTGCGCGTAACAGTCCCGAAATGACGTTGAACAGCGTCGTCTTGCCGGCGCCGTTCGGGCCGATCAGGCTCGTGACCAGGCCCGGGCGAACGTCGAAGCCCACACCGTCGAGCGCGCGCAGGCCGCCGAAGGACAGGCGCACATCGCGCACGCGCAAGAGCGCCGCGGAAGCGTCGAGGGGCACGTCGGGCATTCTCAGGAGCGGCCCGTCTGGCGTGAGGACCATCGGGTCAGGCGCGGAGCGGCGGGCGAAAGCACATCACCCGAAGTCTGTGCGGGCCCCACCGGAGCGTCAATCGGTGTTTCCCTGGCTGAGGCAGACGCGGGACCATCGAGCGCTGCTCGCTACCCCTGAGAGATCGGCAAGCCCGAGGCGGGTCCTGATGCGGACCCTGCTGACAGCCCACGCCGGCGGCTACCACCTGGCTCTGCGGGGCTGTGGATGGTGAAGGGCAATGCGCCTGGGAGCGGTCAACGAGCGCCGAGGTGGCGCGTCTTGACGGCTTCGATGATGCGGTTCGCCTCGGCCTTGACGGCATCGCAGTCGCGCTGGGCCGGCATGGCCTCGATCAGTCGGCTCATCTCCTGTGCGGCAGCGCGCACGTCGCGCTCCATGCCGGCGATCCGGCCGCGCACCTCGGCGGTGAGCGTGTCCCAGCGCTGGACCGCGGCCGCGTCCGCCGTGGCAGCGCCGCTCCACTGCGGCAGCGCGCCGGTGACCGTGGCCTCGACGGCGGTACCTGTGATCTGGCACCAGCCGGGGAAGAACCGCAGCTTGTAGCTCGCATCGAAGCGGGCCTCGGTGGAGCCGAAAGTGCTCACGCGCATGCGGTCGAACTGCGCCGCAGCGGCTTCGACGGACGATGCAGCGATGGGAACACTGGCGATGTTCCGCGCGACACGCACCTCGGCGGGCTTTGCCACCGCCTCCTTGACGGGCACCGTGCCTGCAGTTGCCGCAGCGGCTGCGGCGACGGGCGGTGCGAGGAGCGGCTCGTCCTGTGTTGCGCAGGAGGCGGCCAACAGGCTCAACAAGGCGGCCGGCAGGCGGTACAGGGTTTGCATCAGGACCTCGCACGCAGGGTGGGCTGGAACGGGCGCCCCCTGCTCCGTCTTCCCGGATCGGGGCGCTCAGCGAGCGACTATTGTGAGCGCGGCGACGGGCGCCGCGCATTCGGGATCTCCCGGCCCGGCCGACCCGGCGGCGAAAGACGTGTCGCAGCACCCGCCAGCGGCCAGGATCAGAACTCGATCAGGTCCGCGATCGCGTCCAGCCCGGCGCGGGCGCAGGCGTCGTCGGCGTCGCCCCCGGGGGCGCCCGAGACGCCGATCCCGCCCAGGATGCTGCCGGCGGCCTCGATCGGCAGGCCGCCGCCGATGGGCATGACCTGCGAGGCGCCCCGCAGCCCGCTCATGGGCTGGCCGGGTTGGGTCTCGGCGCCCAGATCCTTGGTCGGCATGCGGAAGCTCGCCGCTGTCCAGGCCTTGCGCGTGGATACCTCGATGGTGTGCGCCCCGGCGAAGCGGTCACGCAGCAGCGCCTGCAGCGTGCCGCTGCGGTCGGTCACGGCCACCGCCACCTGATGCCCGTTGTCGCGGCAGCGGGTCATCGCAGCCTGCGCGGCCTTCAGCGCGGTCTCGGGCGTCATCAAGCGCACGGCGTGGGTGCCGGCGGCCGGCTGTGCCAGCGTGGGCAGCGCGGCAGCCGAGGCGATGATTCCGATGGCGACGATGGATGCGCTGGGGGTGGCGAACTGCGCGCGGCCCGCGCGTCGCAGGGGGGCACGATAGGATGTCTTCATGGGCAGTAGCAACTCCGGTGGCGCAGGGATGCACGACAGACGCGGGGGGCAGGGGCGCCTCCGCGTCCTTGGTCCCCGGATCTTGCTGCGGGCCTTTCCCGGTTTGCAGCGCCGGCGGCTCGATATCTCGTCGCCGTTTGTCATCGATCAATTCCGAGCGAGCTGTGCAAAGGCCGGGCGGCCGGCCCCGGCGCGAGGGCCTGCCGCGCCGGTCCGGTCCCGCGCGGGGCGGAGAGTGGCGCCGTGAGCTTGCAGACCTGGCTGCTGTACCTGCTGGCGGCCACTGGCCTGTCCTTGTCGCCCGGCCCGAACGGCCTGCTCGCGCTGACGCACGGCGCGTTGTACGGCCCCCGGCGTGCGCTGTACACGGTGCTCGGCGGCGCGCTCGGCTTCTTCGTGCTGATCGGCTTGTCGATGTTTGGCATCGGCGCGCTGATCGCGACCTCGCCGCTGGGCCTGAGCGCGCTGAAGTGGCTCGGTGGGGCCTACCTCGCCTGGCTGGGGGTACAGGTCTGGCGCGCGCCGCCGATCGGGCTGGACGCCGGCGCGCGCGCCGTGCCGCGCAGTGGTGCGTCGATGTTCCGCCAGGGCGCGCTGTGCGCGGTGACGAATCCCAAGGGCCTGCTGTTCTTCGCCGCCTTCCTGCCCCAATTCGTCGACCCGGCGCGCAGCCTTGCGCTGCAGTTCCTGGTCATGGCCGGCACCTTCGTCGCGATCGAGATCATCACCGAGGCCCTGATCGCGGGCACCGCGCATCGCCTGAGCCCGTGGCTGCAACGCGTGGGCCGGCGTTTCAACCAGGCCTGCGGCGGACTGTTCGTGGCCATCGGCGTGCTGCTGCCGCTGCGCGCCTGAGAGCGGGGGCGCGGCAGAAAAACGCCCGACCCCTCAGCCGCCGAAGAAGTCCGCCAGCGCCTGCGCCGTTTCTTCGGGCCGTTCCTCGGGCAGGAAGTGGCCGCAGTCCAGCGCCCGCCCGCTCACGCGACCGTCGCACTGGGCGCGCCACAGCTCGAGCGGGTCGAACAGGCGCTGCACGACGCCGCGCGCGCCCCACAGCACGAGCAGGTCGCAGGCGATGCGCTGAGCGGCCGCGCGCGCGGCGCGGTCGTGGTCGAGGTCGATCGAGGCCGCGGCGCGGTATTCCTCGCAGGCGCTGTGGACGGCCTCGGGGCGGCTGAAGCAGCGCTCGTACTCGGCCAGGGCCGGCGGCTCGATGTGGGCCAGGCCGCCCGTGCCCCAGCCGCCGAGCTTGGCATGCAGGTAGTCGCGCGCGCAGCCGGCGATCATCTGCTCGGGCAGCGGCGCCGGCTGGATCAGGTGGAACCAGTGGTAGTAGGCCCGCGCGAACGCCATGTCGGTGGCGCCGTACATGTCCATCGTCGGCGCGATGTCCAGCACCGCCAGGCGCGTGACGGCCTGCGGGTGGTCCAGCGCCAGGCGGTGCGCGACCCGACCGCCGCGGTCGTGGCCGCAGACGTGGAAGCGTTCGTGCCCGAGTCCGCGCATCAGCCCGACGAGGTCGGCCGCCATGACGCGCTTGGACTGCTGCGCGTGGCCGGGCTCGTCGGACGGCAGTGCCGAGTCACCGTAGCCGCGGAGGTCGGCCAGCACGAGGCGGAAGGTGGAGGCGAGCGCCTGCGCCACCCGGTGCCACATCACGTGCGTCTGCGGGAAGCCGTGCAGCAGCAACAACGCCGGCGCACCCGCAGGCCCGCCGATGCGGGCATGCACGCGCGAGCCGTCGACCAAGGCGTCGACGGTGTCGAAGCCCTCGAACCAGGTCATGGGGGAAAGACGCTCACCCGCTCAGTCCGCCGCCGGCTGCGACGACTGCATCCAGGTCCACTGCAGGCCGATGCCGCCTGTGAACCCTGTCTGGCGCGAGACGAGCGGGCTGTCGACGTTGGCCGCGCCCGAGACCAGGTCGACGCGGCCGAAGCCGAAGATGCGCCACTCGGGCGACAAGCGGTGCGAGGCGGTGACGCCGAGGCGCCAGCTGACGAGACCGCCCTGGGACTCGTAAGCAGGCCGGGCGGCGGTGGCGTAGGGGGCGCCGACGTCGTAGAAGGTGCCGTTCAGTCGCCGGTCGCCGAGCAAGGCCCCGGCACTGGCGCTCAGGCGCCAACCGGCAACGCCATCGTGCCGGTACTGCAACTCGGGCTCGAGGGCCCAGCCCCGGCCGGCCAGCCGGTCATCGAGGTCGAACACGCCGCGCAGTGGCAGCTCGGCGCGCCAGCGTCCGCCGCCGGGCGCACTGCCGAGTTCCCAGATGCCCCGCGGGCCGAACTCCACCAGCGTGCCCAGGCGCGGCATGCCCTGGCGCGCCACGGTGTCCTTGCTGGCCGAGCCGAAGGCCCCGGCCACACCGATGTCGAGCTCGAAGTTGCCCTGGCGCAGGGCGCGCAGCCCGGCCGAGCCGCGGTCGATCCGCAGCAAGGGACCGCGGTAAAGCACATAGGGCAGGGCGAGCACGCGCTGCACGTCTTCGGCGGCGCCTGGCCACGCTTGCTGGCTGACGGCCACGCCGACGGCGCCGATCTCCCACAGGGGTTCGGCTTTCGCGGGCGTCTGGGCATCGGCGCCCGGCAGGAAGAGGGCGAGGCTCGAGGCCAGGAACATCACGCCGCCGCGCCGACGGCCCTGATGGTGGCGATGGGGTGCAAGCTTGGGCATGCCCTGCATTGTGGGCCCGGCGGCCCTGGGCATGACACGGAAATGTCCAGCAATTGGTGGCGTCCACGCGGGCTGTTGCCGCCGCGTCCATTCCAGGCTGGCATGGCCATGGCCCGTGCCGTGCTGGCCGTGGCGGCGCGCGAGGCTTAGGATCCGCATGATGTCGCCGGGCTGCACCGGAGCCACGCCGCCGCAGGCGCTGCACCGCTGCACGGACACCCCGTCTCGCCCGGCCCTTCCTGAAGCGTCTGCCCGTGCCACTGACCGCTGACGATTGCGCCCGCCTCGACGCGGGCCCCGACGCCCCCTCGTTCGCCGCTTGGCGCGAGCGCTTCGCCCCGGGCGCGCCCGGCACGGTCTACCTGGATGCGAACTCCATCGGCCCGATGCCACTGGCCGCTGCGGCACGGGTGCAGGCGGCGCTGGATGCCGGCTGGCGCGTGGCGCGGCGCCGTTCCTGGAACGAGTTCGACTGGCTCGACCAGCCCCGCGCCCTGGGTCAGGCGCTGGCCGCGGTGCTTGGCGCCGGCCCCGACGACGTGCGCGTGGGCGAGTCGACGACCGTCAACCAGTACCGGCTGCTGCGCCTGGCGCTGACCTTGAAGGCGCCCCGGCGCGTCATCGT
>CAIRBF010000303.1 GCA_903876715.1 uncultured beta proteobacterium | reverse complement strand
GGCCGACCGGCCCAAGGCCGGGCCCTCGGCCGCCGCCGCGGTGCCAGGCGCTGCCCCCCTCGATCCCGCGCTCGGGCCGCCGCAGGCCCCTCATCCTCCCGCCGGCCCCCCGGCGGCTTGGCCCGCGGCGCTGCAGCGCCACCCGCGGCCGTCCGACTGGCTGCGCCCCGGGGCCGAGGGCGAGCTCGAGGTGCGCAGCGGCAAGGTCGAGATCGGGCAGGGCATCCAGCGCGCGCTCGCGCAGGTGGTGGCACAGGCGCTGGGCTGGCCCCTGGCGAAGCTGCGCGTGTCGCATCCGAGCACGGCCACGCATCCCGACGAAGGCGTGACCTCGGGCAGCCTCTCGGTGCAGGAGTCGGGGGCGGCCTTGCACTGCGTCGCCACGGCCGTGCGCCAGCGCCTGTGTGCCCGTGCCGCGCGCGACTGGGGGCTGGAGCGCGCGGGCGTGGATCTCGTCGATGGTGTGCTCGTCGGCTCCGGCGGGCAGCGGGAGCCGGCGCTGGACCGGCTCGATTCCCGGGTGCTCGACGAGCCGCTCACCCCGCTGGCATGCGGCGTCGGGCCATCCGCCGCGCCGCCCAGGCCACCGGCCACGCCGACCCGCCGCCCGGCCGCGGAGCGCAGCCCGCCGGCCACTCCCGAAGAGCGCGGCCCCTGGCATCCCACGCTCACCCGGCGGGCGGTCTTCTCGGGCGAGCCCCACTTCATCCACGACCTGCAACTCCCCGGCATGCTGCTGGGCACGGTCGTGCACCCGCCGGGCTTCTGCGACCGGCTCACGCCCGCCGCGCGACAGGCACTGCCGCGGGCGCTGCACGACCTGCGCGAGGGCCAGGAACTGCTCGAGGCCTGGCTCGACGGCGAACTGGTGGGCTTGCTGGGCGAGCGATCGGACCGCCTGCGCGCGGCCGCCCTGCGCCTGCACCACGACCTGAGCTGGGAAGCGGGCGCTCCCACGGGGCATGGGAGGACCGATCCCCGCGCCTGGCCAGGCCACGGCGGCGAGACACGCATCGTCGACGTGCGCCCCGGGCCGGCGCTGCCTGCGCCTGGGCCGACCGCGGCCGCCGTACACCGTCTGCAGGCCCGGTACACCCGCGCGTGGCTCGCGCACGCGTCGGTCGGGCCCTCGTGCGCGCTCGCGCGCTGGGCCGCCGCGCCCCCACCACAGGGCGCCCCCGTGCTGGAAGTCTGGACGCACAGCCAGGGCCTCTTCGGCCTGCGGCGCGACCTCGCGCTGGCTTTCGGCCTCGCCGAGGCCGCGGTGGTGGTGCACCATGCCCCGGGCGCGGGCTGCTACGGCCACAACGGCGCCGACGACGTGGCCTTCGACGCCGCGTGGCTGGCGCTGCGCGTGCCGGGCACGCCGGTGCGTTGCGAGTGGAGCCGGGCCGACGACCTGGCGCGCGCGCCGCTCGGGCCGGCGATGTGCATCGAGCTCGAGGCCGAGGTCGACGCCGCCGGCCACGTCCGCGCCTGGCGGCACGAGCTGTGGAGCCCGGGCCACAGTTCGCGCCCCGGCCGTTCGCCCACGCCCGCACTGCTGGGGCAGGCGCAGCGGGCCGGCGGCACGCCGCTGCCCGACCCCATCGACATGCCGCTGGCCGTGGGGGGCGGTGCAGAGCGCAACGCCGTGCCCGGCTATGACTTCACCGCCTGGCGCGTCGTGGCGCACCGGGTGCGCGCGCCCTGGCGCAGCTCCGCCTTGCGCTCGCTCGGCGCCCTGGGCAATGTCTTCGCGGCCGAGAGCTTCGTCGACGAGCTCGCGCTGGCGACGGGGCGCGACCCGCTGGCCTGGCGCGAGCAACTGCTCGCGCACGACTCGCGCGGCCAGGCGGTGCTGCGCGCGGCCGCGGCCCGCGCGGGCTGGCTCGAGGACCGGGGGTCCGCCGGCCGCGCACGCGCGCCGGCAGACGACGCCGCCCATGGCCGCGGCATCGGCTACGCCCGCTACAAGCTCACCGGCGCCTGGTGCGCGGTGGTGGCCGACGTGCGCGTCGGCGCCAAGCTTGAGGTGCGGCGGCTCGTGGTCGCTGCCGACATCGGGCGCGTGATCGACCCTGACGGCGCCACGATGCAGCTGGAGGGAGCCGCCCTGCAGGCCACGGGCTTCGCGCTGAAGGAGTCCGTGGAGCCCGGCGCCGACGCCCGCCTGCCCCGCGAGAACGCCGAGGCCGTGGTGCCGCTGCGCTTCACCGAGACGCCCGAGGTCGACGTGGTGCTGCTGCCCTCGTCGCACCCCGCGCTCGGCGCCGGCGAGGCCGCCATCGGCCCGACGGTGGCTGCCATCGCCAACGCCCTCGCCGACGCCCTGGGCGTGCGCGTGCGAGACCTGCCATTGACCCGCGAGCGCATCGTCGCCGCCATCGAGGAAGCCCCCGCATGACAGAACCCACCCCCTTGCACCTGCTGAGTGCCGGCGCCGCCCAGGGCCTGGTGCAGGCCCTCGCCCCGCGCCTGCAGGAGACCTGCGGCGCTGCCGTGACCGGGCGCTTCGGCGCTGTCGGCGCGATCAAGGAAGCCTTCGACGCCGGCGAGCCCTGCGATCTCATCATCCTGACCGAGGCCATGATCGCCGCCATGGCCGGGCAGGGCACGGTGCTGGCGCCCACGCGCGCCCCGCTGGGGCGCGTGCGCACCGGGGTGGCGGTGCGCGCCGGCATGCCGCACCCGGACGTGAGCACCCCCGAGGCCCTGGCGCAGGCGCTGCGCGCCGCCGACGAGGTGTACTTCCCGGATCCGCAACGCGCGACCGCCGGCATCCACTTCGAGCGCGTGCTGCGCGAACTCGGCCTGCTCGAGGCGCTGGGGCCGCGGCTGCGCACCTTCCCCAACGGCGCGACGGCCATGCGCGCGCTGGCGGCCGCCGGCAGCGCGGCACCGATCGGCTGCACCCAGGTCACGGAGATCCTCTACACCCCCGGCGTGGAACTCGTCGCCCCGCTGCCCGCGCGCTTCGAGCTCGCCACCGTCTACACGGCCGCCGTGAGCGCGCGCGCGGCCGATGCGGGCCTCGCCGGGCAGTTCATCAGCCTGCTGACGGGCGCCGACAGCGCGGCCTTGCGCGCGCGCTCCGGTTTCGAGGGCCCCGGGCCGGCGTGAGCCGTAGCCGTAGCCGTAGCCGTAGCCGTAGCCGGGGCCGGGGCCGGGACCGCGGGCCGGCTACACCCAGCCGGCGTCGACGATCATGCCCTGGGCCGTGATCATGCGGCTGTCATCCGCCGCCAGGAAGAGCACCATGCTCGCGATGTCGGGGCCCTGCAGCCGGCCAGGCAGCAGCTGGTTGCGGTCCATCGCCTGTTCGCCCTCGGCGTCCACCCACAGCCGCCGCTGCTTGTCCGTCATCACCCAGCCGGGGATCACCTGGTTCACGCGGATGCGGTCGCGCCCGAGCTCGTTCGCGAGCATGCGGGTCAGCCCGCTCATCGCCGACTTGCAGGTCGCGTAGGCCGTCAGGTCGGCCGACTTCATGAGCCACGACGCGGAGCCGATGTTGACGATCGCGCCCCGGCCGCGCCGCTTCATGTCGGGCACGACCGCCTGTGCGGCAAAGAAGGCCGGCCGCAGGTTGACCGCCACCGTCGCGTCGAACTGCGCGACGTCCATCGACGCGAAGTCATGACGCTGGTCGTTGGCGACGTTGTTCACGAGCACGCCGATGTCGCCGAAGGCGGCACGCGTGGCCGCCACGGCGGCCCGCAGTTCGTCGACGGACGTCACGTCGCCGCGAGTGAACAGCGGGGGCGTCACCGCGCCGGCCAGGCTGCGGGTGAGCGCCTGCGCGCCCGCCACATCGACGTCGACGAAGCCGACCTTGGCACCCTGTGCCGCGAAGGCGCGCACGATGTCCGCGCCGATGCCGGTGGCGCCACCGGTGACGAACACCGGCACGCCCAGCAGGCTGGGATAACGCGCCGCCATGGCGGGGTCGAACTCGCTCGTCTCGCTCATCGTCTTCCTCCTCGGTGCCGTCGACGCCGGCGGTACGGGGGCCGCTGCGTCGTCCCAGAGGCTGGCTTCAACCTTTCAGCGACCGAGCTTGACGCTGCGCGCCGTCCCGCGCAAAGCGGTCTTGGCCTGACCGCGCGGGCCGGCCACCTGCACGTCGATGCGGCGGATGCGCTTGAAGGTGTCGGCCAGCCCGACCTCGAGCGTCTGCAACCCGCCCGGCTGGGCGCAATCGTAGGTGATCTGCGCCTCCAGCTCGGCGTGTACGTCGGCGCCGGACGCGGCCACGCCGGGACCCGCGCGCGCCTCGAGCACCGGCGCCTCCACCTCGACCGACACGCGCCGGCACCCGGCCGCAGGGTCCAGCTTGAACAACGCGTCGGGCTGGCGCAGCCGCGCCAGCGCGTCGGCAGCGGCGCGGCGCTCCGCGTCGGTGCGCGGCGCGCGCTCGAAGCCGACCAGGCTGTCCAGCGGCGCCTTCAAGCTCAGCACCACGCGCGAGCCATCGAGCGCCACGTCCAGCGCCACGACGCCGTGGACGTGCGGCGCCGCCAGCACACCCGAGGCCTGGGCACTCCAGAGCAGGGCGGCGGCCAGTGACTTGACGATGTCCATGGATGAATCCTCCTTTGCAACTCAGTGTCATGCCCGGGCCCTGGAGGGGCACCCGCAGGCAAAGAGTATTCCGCGGTACCCGAAAGGCGCGCCGAAGCGACCCGCATCCAGGCGCCAACCGCCGCCATGACTCGCGCCATGGCGAGGAATTGCAATGACGAGACGGGGTGCATTGGCGTGCAGGACGGGCGACGCCCAGCCCTTGGGGGCACTCTCACCCGCCCAGCGCCAGCGCCAAGGTGGTGACGTTGTGTTCGAACATCCTGAGGTAGGTGTCGGCCGCCCCCCCGGGCCGCGACAGCGCGTCGGAATACAAGGTGCCGCCCAAGCGCGCGCCGCCCTCCCGCGCGATGCGCTCGACCAGGCGCGCGTCACTGATGTTCTCGACGAAGATGGCTCGCACCTGCTGCTGCCGGATCTGGCGGATGAGACGCCCCACCGTGGCCGCCGAGGGCTCGCTGTGCGTGTTCCACCCCTGCGGCGCGAAGAAGTCGATGCCGTAGGCAGCACCGAGGTAGCCGAAGGCGTCGTGCGAGACGATCACGCGGCGCTGCTCTCGCGGCACGGCCGCCAGGCGCCCGCGCAGGCGTTGGTCCAGCGCATCGATGCGGGCGAGGTAGTCGGCTCGGCGAGCCCCGGTCTCGGCCGCGCTGTCGGGCCAGCGCGTGGCCAATGCGTCGGCGATGCGCGTGACGTAGTGCCGCGCCTGCGCCAAGTCTTGCCAGGCGTGGGGGTCGACGTCGTGCGCATGACCATGTCCGTGGGCATGGGCCCCGCTGGCCGCCGCGCCGCGGCGCGGCTTCATGCCCTCGGTGGCCACCACCACGGTCCCGCGATAGCCCGAGGCCCGGACCAGCCGATCGATCCAGCCCTCGAAGCCCAGGCCGTTGACGATCACGAGGTCGGCCTGAGCAAGCCGCCGGCCGTCGGCCGGGCTGGGCTTGAACACATGCGCGTCGGCATCCGGCCCGACCAGCGACTGCACCTCGAAGCCGGCGGGGGCGACCTCACGCACCATGTCCGCCAGGATCGAGAAGCTCGCCACCACTCGCGCCGGTCGTGCCGGCTGTGAGCGCGCGAGACCAGGCCCGGACCCGGCCGCACCCAGGGCCAACGCGCCCGTCAGCAGTCGGCGACGGTACGCCGACAGCAGGGGGGTGAGGGTCGGGGTCGGGGTCGGGATCTTCATGGCGGACAGGCTCGCAAAGCGGTGGAGGCGGAGGTCGTGGGGTGCGGGCGGGCCCAGAGGCAGGGGCTGACTCGAGCCTCAGGCGGTGTAGTGGACGCGCGCGCGCCGGCGCCGCAGCAAGATGCCGTCGCGCAGGCCGAGCAGCACCGACAGCAGGTAGAAGGCGCCGCACACGAGCACGATGCAGGGCCCCGAGGGCAACTCCGTGTGGTAGCTCAGCAGCAGGCCGGCGACCCCTGCGCACGCGCCTGCAGCGGCCGCCAGCGCGCACATCGGCACGATGCGGGCCACCCAGAACCGGGCGGCGGCGGCCGGCAGCATCATCAGGCCGACGGCCATCAGCGTGCCCAGCGCCTGGAAGGCGCTGACGAGGTTGGCCACCAGCAGCACGAGGAAGGTGAGGTGCACCGCAGCACCAGGCCCCCCCACGCTGCGCAGGAAGCCCGGGTCGCAGCTCTCCAGCAACAGGGGCCGCCAGGCCAGGGCCAACGCCCAGAGCGTGAGCGTCGTGACCCCCGCGATCTGCAGCAGCGCCGCGTCGTCGACCGCCAGCACGCTGCCGAACAGCAGGTGCATCAGGTCCACCTGGCTGCCGCGCAGCGATACCAGCAGCACGCCCAGCGCCAGCGCCACGAGGTAGAAGGCGGCGAAGCTCGCATCCTCGCGCTGCGGCGTGGCGCGCGTCACGAAGCCGGCGCCCAGCGCCACCACGAGCCCGGCGACGAAGCCGCCGAGGCTCAGCGCCGGCAGCGACATGCCCGCCAGCAGGAACCCGGCCGCAGCGCCCGGCAGCACGGCATGCGACATCGCGTCCCCCACGAGGCTCATGCGCCGCAGCACCAGCAGGCAGCCGATGGGCGCGCTGCCCAGGGCCAGCGCGAGCGTGGCCACCAGCGCGCGGCGCATGAACGCGAACTCTGCGAAGGGTTGAAGCCAGGCGTCCATGGAGCAGGACTCCCAGGCCTTCAGGCGGCGCGCCGGCACACGCCGGCCTGATCGTCCCAGGCCTCGGCCATCTGGCGCGCGCGGAAGAGGTGGGCCGCCTGCAGCACCTGCGCCGTCGGCCCCCAGGCCACGGGCTCGCGGGCGAGAAGAAGCACCTCGTCGAAGTGCGCTCGCACCTGCTCCAGGTCGTGCAGCACCGCGATCACGGTGCGCGCTTCGGCGCGCCAGCGGGCCAGCAGGCTCAGCAGGTCGGCCGTGGTGCGGGCGTCGATCGCGTTGAAGGGCTCGTCCAGCAGGATCAGCTCCGCGTCTTGCAGCAGCAGCCGCGCAAAAAGGGCCCGCTGCAACTGGCCCGCCGACAACTCCGAGAGCAGCCGCCCCGAAAAGCCCTCCAGACCGACCGCGCGCAGCGCCTCGCCCGTGCGCGCGCGCTCCTCGGCACGCAGCCCGCGCAGACTGCCGATGCGGGCCCACAGGCCCATGGAGACGATCTCCCCCACCGTGATCGGGAAGCTGCGGTCCAGCTCGCTGGCTTGCGGCAGCCACGCCACGCGCAGCGCGGGGTCGCGCTCGATGCGGCCAGACCAGTCCACGCGGGCCCCGCCGATAGCCGCCAGCAGCGAACTCTTGCCCGCGCCATTGGGCCCGACGATGGCCGTGGCGCGCCCGGCGACGAAGGCGCCACTGAGGTGGTGCACGGCCGGGTGTCCGCGCCAGGCCACCGTGAGGTCGTGCAGGCGCAGCGCCGGGGGAGCCTCTTGCAGAGCCCGCGCCACCGGCTCGTCACCGCTGCCAGTCGCCATGGCGGCGCGCATCACCACAGCGCCCAGGCCACAGCCAGCCACAGGCATGCCAGCACCGCGCTGACGCGCAGCAGGCGCCCGAGGGCGCTGCTGCTCAGCATCGGCCCCTCCCGCGTGGCCGCGGCGCGTCCTGATTCAGGCGGCGGCCGCCGCGCCCCTGTGCGCGCCGCAATCGCCGCAGCGCCCGTACAGCGTCAGGTCGTGGTCCTCGACCGTGAACCCGGCCGGGGCCAGCCGCGAGAGGTCGCCCGGGCAGGCGTGGACGTCGAACACGCGCTGGCAGCGCGTGCACTGGAAGTGGTGGTGGTGGCGATGCCCGGCGACCTCGAAGCGCGGGTTCTCCCCCGGCAGGTTGACGGGCCGCAGCTCGCCCTCCTCGACGAGGGTCTTGAGGTTGCGGTAGACCGTGGCGATGCTCAGGCCCGGCACCTCGGCCTGGGCCGCTTCCAGCACCTCGGCGGGCAGCAGTGGGCGTGCCGCCCGCTCCAGGGCGTCGCGGATGGCCGAGCGCTGGCGGGTATTGCGTTCCATGGTGCGAGCGTACTGGAAACACGGTCGTAGGCCGAATTGGTATTGAGATTGCATTCGCACTATACTCCGGGTCTCTTTTCCCTTGTCCGTCACCGTCATGGTCCGTCGCTCACTCCCGCATCGATCACTCGCCGCCCTGCTGGCCGGCGTTGCCGCCCTTGCAGGCCTGTCCTCGGGCGCGCAGGCCCAGCCCCGCCAGCCGGACTGGCAACTCGGCGGCGTGCTCGACGTGGCCGCCTCCTCGCGCGAGATCGCCTTCGGGCAGCGCGACAAGGGCCTCGGGCTCGGCCACAGCGACGTTTCGCTGCGCGGACCGCTCGGCCGCGCCCTGTCGGCGCAGTTCACGTTGGCGGCGCACACGCACGACAGCAAGCTCGAGGCCGAGCTCGAGGAGGCCTGGGTCGAGACCCGCACCCTGCCCGCTGGCCTGCAGCTGCGCCTGGGCCGCTTCGCATCGCAGGTCGGTCGGCTCAATGAGCAGCATCCCCACGCCGACGACTTCGTCGAGCGGCCGCTGCTGCACCGCGCATTCTTCGGCGGGCATTGGTTCGACGACGGCCTGCGCCTGAACTGGACCGCGCCCACGCCCGTCTACCTGCGCCTGGGCGCGGAGGTGATGCGCGGCCACCAGCTGGTGCACGAGGTGGCCTCAGCGCGCTCGCCGGGTGCGTTCACGCTGAACGCGCGCACGGGCGGCGATCTGGGCGTCGGCTCGAGCTGGCAGCTCGGACTGTCCTGGTTGCACAACCGGCGCGAGGCCGAGCCGGAGGATCCTGCCGCCCCGCACGAGCACGAGGCCCACGGCGCGCATTTCAGCGGCAAGCGCACGGCCCTGGTCGACCTGACCTGGAAATGGGCGCCGCAGGGCAACAACCGGCAACGCCAGCTCGCCATCAGCACCGAGATCGCACGCATCCGCGGCATCAACCGTCACGACACGGGCACACAGCGGCACACCGCGGGCACGCTCGCGGTGGTGTGGCGTCACACGCAGGCCTGGGAGTTCGGCCTGCGCACCGACTGGCTGCTGGCCGACCACCCACACCTGAGCGACTTCGACCCGCTGCGGCTGCGCGAGCAGGCGCTGATGGTGGCCTGGAAGCCCACCCATGCGCAGGCCCTGCGCCTGCAGTTCACGACCCAGCGCGACGCCCTCGATGTCGACGACGCGGCCCGCCGCTCGGTGCAGCTGCAGTACGTGCTGAACTTCGGCGCCCATGGTGCGCACTCGTATTGACCTTCCGGCCTCGGGCCCCAGGACCTTGGGCCTGCCGCGCTGGTTCCGTGCAGTGCTTGTGGCCGCTGCGGCCGCATGGGCTGCGGCGGCGGCCGCACCGGTCGCCGCCTTCACCGTCTTCGCCTGCGAGCCGGAGTGGGCCGCGCTCGCCCGCGGCCTGCTTCCGCAGGCCCGGGTCCACGTGGCCACGACGGTGCAGCAGGACCCGCACCACATCGAGGCCCGGCCGGCGCTGATCGCGCAGCTGCGCGGCGCCGACCTCGCCGCCTGCACCGGCGCCTCGCTCGAGGCCGGCTGGCTGCCCACGCTGCAGCAGCGCGCCGGCAACCCCCTGGTCCAGGACGGTGCCCCCGGCATGTTCTACGCCGCCGACCACGTGGTCCTGATCGACGTGCCGCAGCGCGGCGCCGCGGCGCTGGCCACGCCGTTCGCCGGCGACGTGCACGCCGAAGGCAACCCGCACCTGCACGCCGACCCGCGCCGCCTGCTCGAGGCGGCGCGCGCGCTGGCGGCGCGGGTACAGGCGCTGCAGCCGGCGCAGGCAGGGGCCGTGGGCGAGCGCCTCGCGCGCCTGGAATCCCGCCTTCTGGCCCGCATCGGCGACTGGGAGCGCCGCGCCGCGCCGCTGCGCGGCCGCGCCGTGGCCGTGCAGCACGGCAGCCTGGCCTACCTCTGGCGCTGGCTGGGCCTGGTGCCGGTGGCCGACCTGGAGCCCGTGCCCGGCATGGCGCCCACGCCCGGCCACCTGCAGCGCGTGCTGCAGGCGCTGCGCCCGAAGCCGCCGCTGGCCATCGTCATCGCCCGGCACCAGGACCCCCGTCCGGGCCGCTGGCTGGCCGCGCAGTTCGGCGGCAGCGTGCCCCTGTTGGTGCTGCCGGCCACGGTGCCCGACGACGGCGCCCCCGGGGCGATCGAAGACTGGTTCGAGCAGCTGCTGCAGGCCCTGCTCAAAGCCGCCGGCGCGTGACAGGCTGAGAGGCTCAGAAAGCGCGACCCGGGCCATGGACACCTGGTTCCTCGCGCCAGCGCTGGCGCTGCTGGCCGGCCTCGCGGCCCTGGCCCCGCTGGGCGTGCAGGTGCTCGCGCGCGGCGTCGTCTTCATCGACCTCGCGGTGGCGCAGGCCGCCGCGGCGGCCGGGCTGGCCGCGGGCGCCCTCGTGGACCACCCCGCGCCGCTGACCACCCAGGCCTGGGCGGCCGCGGGCGCCCTGCTGTGCGCCGGGCTCGTGGCTTTGCTGGCGCGGCGCTGGCCGCAACAGCGCGAGGCCCTGATCGGGCTGGTCTACGTTGCGGGCGCCAGCGTGGCCGTGCTCGCGGCGCGCGCCGACCCGCACGGGCGCGACCGCCTCCTCGAGCTGCTCGCCGCCGACCTGTTGTGGGCCGACTGGCCGCAGGCCGCCGTGCTGGCGGCGGCCGCCGCCGGCATGCTGGCCGTGCAGCGACTGGGCACCGGCGTGCTCGGGCGCGACCGTGGCTTCTACCCGGTCTTCGCGCTCGTGGCGAGCATCGCCGTGCCGGTGCTGGGCCTGTTCGTCGTGTTCGTCGCGCTGATCGCGCCGGCGCTGTGGGTGCGCCGCGGCTTGGGCCTCGGGTGGGCACTGACGGCGGCCGCGGCGGCGGGGGCGCTCGGGCTGCTCGGCTCCTGGCTCTGGGACGCCCCCAGCGGGGCCTGCGTGGCACTGGCGCTCGCGCTCTGGGGCGCGGCCAGCGCAGGCGCCGGACGCTCGCGCTGACGCGGCGTTGGGCGCGCGGGCGGACGGGGAATGCCGGCCCCCCAATAATCCGGCGCGATGAAAAGTCTGCGATCGCACCTGCTGCGCACCTTCGTGACCGGCGCGCTGGCGGCCTTGCCGCTGGTGGCCACGGTCCTCGTGTTCTGGTGGGCCGTGCGCCTGCTGTGGACCTGGCTCGGCCCGGACAGCGCCGTGGGCGCCGTGCTGGGCGGCATCGGCCTGGGGGTCACCGGCTCCGAGATCGCCGGCTACCTGCTCGGCCTGGCCATCGTCGCCCTGGCGGTCCTGCTGCTCGGTGTCTTCATCGAGCGCGCACTGGGCCGCAGCCTGGCGCGCCTGGTGGACCGCCTGCTGCGCCGGATTCCCCTCGTGCGCACGGTGTGGGACCTGGCGCAGCGCATGGTCGGCCTGCTGCAGCAGAGTCCGCAGGGGGGCGCCGACGGCGGCGCGCGCTCGATGACGCCGGTGTGGTGCCGCTTCGGCGGCCCCGGCGGGGCCGCTGCGCTGGCGCTGCTGTCCAGCACCGAGCCGGTGCTGGTGGGGGGAAAGCGCTGCCTCGCGGTGCTGGTGCCGACCGCGCCCGTGCCCATCGGCGGCGGGCTGCTGTTCGTGCCCGAGGAATGGGTGAGCCCGGCCGACGTCGGGGCCGAGGCCTTGACCAGCATCTATGTCTCGATGGGCGTGACCGCGCCGCAGTACCTGCCGCGGCCGGGCAGTGGGCCTGCAGCGGTGTGATGTGGCGGCGGATCGCGCAGCGCAACGCACGCAGGGACCGGGCGCCGCACGCCGAACGCGGATGGCCTGGCATCCACCCCGCCTTGAATGGCCCACCCATGCGGGCTGACAGGCGCGGCTGCGCCCTCACGTGGTGGCGCGGTGCGGCCGTCGGCCGTCGCACAGGACAGGCGGGCGCCTTCGCGCGGCTGCGCGACGCCTGCTCAGCCGTGATCGCCTCCTTCGTGACGGCCGTCGCGCTGGCCGCCCCCGGCAAGTCGGTGGGCGTCACGGTGAGCGTGGAGAGCCTGGACCGCACCGGCGGCGAACCGCTGGTGGTGCCGGGCTACTGGTTCCGCGCCGACCTCCCGCCGCGCCCGGCGGGTGTGGCGGCCCCCGCGCTCGTCCTGCTGCACGGCTGCGGCGGCCCCTACGGCGCGCCAGGGCCGGCAGGCCCACGCCTGGCCACGCGCATGCTCGAGTACGCAGCCCTGATCAACAGCCTCGGAGTGCACGTGCTCGTGACCGACTCCCTCACGCCGCGCGGCGAGAAGGAGCTGTGCACGCAACGCACGGGCGCGCGCCGCGTGACCCAGGTCGAGCGTCGGCGCGACGCGCTCGGGGCGCTGCGCTGGCTCGCGGCCCAGCCGGGGGTCGACGGCGCGCGCCTGGGCCTGCTGGGCTGGTCCCATGGCGGCAGCGCCGTGCTCGCCGCCACCGATGTCGGGCACCCCGAGGTGGCGCGCGCCACACCGCGCCCGGCGCTGGCCGTGGCCTTCTACCCCGGTTGCGCCGCCGCCCTGGCCGAGGGTTGGCGCCCGGCCGCACCCCTGCTGCTGCTGGTGGGCGAGGCCGACGACTGGACGCCGGCCGAGCCCTGCCGTCGTCTCGCAGCCCGGGCCGGCGGACCTGCCGCGGCAGGCGCGACGGCCGTGGAGTTCGAGGCCTACGCCGGCGCCTACCATGGCTTCGACAGCCTGGCGCCGGTGCGGCTGCGGCGCGACGTCCCCAACGGCGTGCGGCCGGGGCAAGGGGTGCATGTCGGCGGCGACGCCCAGGCGCGGGCGGCCTCCCAGGAGCGGTTGCTGCAGTTCCTGCGGGTGCAGTGGCGGCTGCAGTGACCCTGGATCCGGCAGTCGACCGCTTGTCTGCGCTGGCAAATGCTTGACCACGCTGAAGATTGCGCCCGCTGCCTGCTTCACCCCAGGGGGTGAGACCGCTGCGCACCCGATCGAGCCGCCCTCAGGCAGGTCGGCCGACGTCCGCCGCGGCGCCGCCCAACCGTTCGCGCAGCCGGCCCGCAATCCCGCGGTAGTGCTCGTTCAGGCGCTGCTTGGCCAGCGCCACGTCGCGCGCGGCCACGGCATCGACGATGGACTGGTGGTCCTGCCAGGTCTTCATCGGGTCCTGGGTCTCGAGCCGGGCGGGCCCGGCGACCTGGTGGAAGACGTGCCAGAAGGCGTCCAGCAGCGACAGCAGCATCGCGTTGCCCAGGGGCTGGAACAGCGCATGGTGGAAGGCGCGGTCCTCGTCGGCGAAGTCCTGGCCCCGCGCGGCCTTGATCTCCATCGCATCGACCACGCGGCGCAGCGCGGCCACGTGCTCGGCCGTGGCGCAGCTCAGCACGGCCTCGATCAGCGAGAGCTCCAGCGCCTGGCGGATCTGCAGGATGTCCTGGACCTCCTGCAGGGTCTGGCCGAAGGCGTAGGGCAGGTTCTCCAGCAGGGGGCCGAGCGTGAAGGCACGCACGTACACGCCTGCGCCACGCCGCACCTCGACCACGCCCAGCGACTCCAGGGCCTTCACCCCCTCGCGCACGGAATTGCGTCCGACCCCGAGTCGGCGCGCGAGCTCGGCCTCCGACGGCAAGGCGTCGCCGGCGCGCAGGTCCTTGTCGACGATGTAGCGGCGCAGCGCCGCCTGCACCGAATGGTGCAGCGCCACCGGCTTGTCCAGGGGCTGCAGCTCGGCGGACACGTTGGCTGGGAGGGGGGCAGGTTCAGCGGACGTGCAAGGCCCGCAGGTGGCTGGCCGTGATGCGCTCCACGGCCTCTTGCTGCGCCGGGGACAGCGGCATGAACGGCGCCCGGCACGGGCCGCAGTCCACGCCCAGCAGCTTCAGCATCGCCTTCGTGCCGGGAAAGACCCCGACCTCGATCAGCACGTCGATGACCTCGTTGGCACGCCGCTGCAGCGCCTGCGCCTGCGCCAGGTCGCCCGCGCGCAGCGCCTCGGACATCTGCACGAACAGCCGACCCATCACGTTGTAGGTCGTGCCGATGCCGCCGTCGGCGCCCATGGCCAGGCCGCCGACGAACATCTCGTCGAAGCCGTTGTAGACCACGGCCTGCGGGGCCGCCGCCTTGAGCCGTTCGAGCTGGTACAGGTTCTGCGAGGTGTGCTTGACGCCGATGATGCGCGGGTGCTCGAGCAGCGCGAGCAGGTCGCCGGTGGACAGCGGCCGTGCCGACTTCGCCGGGAAGTTGTAGACCACCAGCGGCAGCGGCGTGGCCTCGGCCAGGCGGTGGTAGTGGGCCCGCACCTCCGCGGGCGAGAAGTCGTAGTAGAACGGCGCGATCGCCGAGACCGCGTCGTAGCCCGCGTCGGCGGCGGCGCCGGCCAGCGTTGCTGCCTCGTCGGTGCCGATGGCACCCACGTGCGCGATCAGCTTCGCGCGTCCGCGCACCGCCGCGGCGAAAGCGCCCAGGACCTGGGCGCGCTCGCCCGGCGACTGCAGGAAGGCCTCGCCCGTGCTGCCGCCGACGTAGAACCCGTCGATACCCTGGGCCAGCTCGAACTCGGCCAGCGGCTGCAGCGCGTCCAGGTTCAGCCGGCCGTCGTCGTGGAAGGGCGTGATCAGCGCCGAGAACACGCCACCCAGGGCATGCGACGGGGAAGGCTTCGAGTTCATGGCAGGGTTCGGTACAGGATGCGGCGAGGTGGGCATGGGGGCAGGGCTCGCAGGCTCTCAGCCCATGAGCAGGCGCGGCAGCCACAGCGTCAGCGGCGGCCACATCGAGATCGCCAGCAGCACGGTCAGCAGGGGCAGCAGCCAGGGCAGGATGGCGCGCGACATCGCCTCGAAGCTCAGATCGGCGATGCGCATCACGACGAACAGCACCACGCCCACCGGCGGCGTGATCGTGCCGATGATCAGGTTCAGGACCATGATGACGCCGAACTGCACCGGGTCGATGCCGTAGCTGACCGCCGCCGGCACGAGAATGGGGATCAGGATCAGCATCGCCGCCAGCCCCTCCATGAAGCAGCCGATCACCAGCATCAGCAGGTTGGCCGCGAGCAGGAAGGTCAGCGGCCCGTCGAAGGTGGCGGTGATCAGGGGCGTCAGCATCTGCGGCACGCGCGCGATCGACAGGCACCAGCCGAGCGCGCCGGCAGCCATCACGAGCACCAGCACCACGCCGGTGGTCTCGGCGGTTTCGATGAGGATCGGCCCGAGCTGGCGCCAGTGCAGCGTGCGGTAGACGACAAAGCCCAGCAGCAGCGCGTACAGGCAGGCCACGGCCGCGGCCTCGGTGGGCGTGAAGATGCCGCTGAACATGCCGCCCAGGATCAGCACCGGCGTCATCAGCGCGAAAAAGCTGCGCGCGAAGGCCCGTGCAACGTTCATCAGGCCGCCGAAGGGGTGGCGCGCCATGCCCTGGGCGCGCGCGACGAAGGCCACCATCACCATCAGCGTCAGGCCCATCAGCACGCCCGGCACCAGCCCGGCCATGAACAGGCGCCCGATGGACACGTCGGCCGACACACCGAAGATCACCATGGGCAGCGAGGGCGGGATGATCGGGCCGATGGTGGCTGCCGCCGCGGTGATCGAGGCCGCGGTCTCGGGCTTGTAACCGGCCTTCTTCATCGCGCGGATCTCGATCGCCCCGGAACCGGCCGCATCGGCCACGGCCGAACCCACCATGCCGGCGAAGATCATGCTCGTGAGCACGCTCGCGTGCGCGTAGCCGCCGCGCACCCAGCCGATCACCGCGGTGGCGAACTCGACGATGCGGTCGGTCAGCCGCGCCGCGCCAAGGATATGGCCCATCAGGATGAACAGCGGCGCCGCCACGATGGGAAACGAGTTCACCGAGCCGGCCATCTTCTGCGGCAGCATGCTGATCGGGAAGCCGCCGAGCCACATGAAAGCCAGCGCCGCCAGCCCCATGGAGACGAACATCGGCAAGCCGGCGAGCAGGCTCACCAGCCAGGCGCCGGAGATCTTGAACATCAGCCCGGTCATCGCGCGTCCCTGACCAGGCCGTCACCGCCGCGTGGCGCGCCCGCCCACTGGCGCCGGATCTCGATCAGGGCCTGCACGACGGTGAGCAGGCCCGCGGGCAGCAGCGGCACGTACATCCAGGCCACGGCCAGCGGCATGCTGATGGCCTCGACGTCGGCGTTGACGCGCATCAGGTGCACGGAGTACCAGGCCACGGCGGCGCCGAACAGCGCCACACCCGCCTGCAGCACGGTCTCGAACCCGGGCGAGGCACGCCGCGGCACCATGTCCTGAAAGAAGCGGATGCGGATGTGGGCCTGGTTGCGCGTGGCCACCATCCAGCCCAGGCAGGCCAGCCCGACCATCAGGAACCCGGCAGCCTCGTCGGTCCAGCTCAGCGGGTGCCCGACAGCGCGGAAGACCACGCCCGCGGACACCGTGCCCAGCAGCAGCACGACGAAGACGCCCGCGACCGCGCAGAGCACGCGGTCACCCAGGGTCCAAGGCCGGGGCGCGGCCGACGCCGGCGCCGGCCCGCTGATGTCGATGCTCACAGCGCGGCCAGCGCCTCGAAGGTGCCGCGGCCCCACTTGGACTCGAACTTGCGCGGCACCGTGTCGAGCACCGGCTTGCGCCAGAGCGCGACGTCGGGCTCGATCACCGTCATGCCCGCGGCCCGGAAGCTGCCCACGAGCGTGGCCTCCTGGGCCTGCAGCTCGCGGTCCTGCTGCGCCGCCCCGGCGGCCATCGCGGCCTGGAGCAGGTCGCGGTCGGCCGGGCGCAGGCCGCGCCAGAAGGCATCGTTCACGATGATCATGCGCGGCGTGATGATGTGCGAGGTCAGCACGAGGAACTTCTGCACCTCGTTGAACTTGCCGCTCTGGATCGTGGGCAGCGGGTTCTCCTGGCCGTCGACCGCGCCCTGGCTGAGCGCCAGGTAGAGCTCACCGAAGGCGATCGGCGTGGCACGCGCGCCCCAGGCCTCGGCCATCGCAACGAAGGTGTCCACCGGCGGCACGCGCAGCTTGAAGCCGGCCATGTCGGCCGGCGTGCGCACCTCACGCCGGCCCGTGGTGAGGTGGCGCCGGCCGTAGTAGGTGATGTTGAGCATGCGCATGCCGCGCCGCGCGACGAGGTCGTCGTTGAGCTTGGCGTACAGCGGCGTGCCAGCGGCCTTGGCCATGTGGGCCGCATCGCGCCAGAGGTAGGGCGCCTCGATCACCGACAACTGCGGCAGGAAGGCGCCGATGGCCCCGGCGCCATCGGTGGTGAGCTGCAGCGCGCCGGCCGACACGGCCTCGATCATGTCCTTGCCGCTGCCGAGCTGGCTGTTCGGGAAGACCTGGATGTCGATGCGGCCGCTGGTCTTCTCCTTGACCTCGCGCGCGATGCGCTCGGCCATCTGCACCTGCGGGTGCGTGCCGCTCAGCGACTCGCCCCAGCGCAGCGTGGTGGCCTGCGCACGCGTGAGCGTGGGGGCGGCGAGGCTCGCGCCCAGGGCGCCGGCGGTGGCGATGAAGCTTCTGCGGTGGATGCGGGGCATGCGATGTCTCCTGGACGGTTCTGTGGTGCGAGGGCCGGGCCTGGCCTTGACGCCTCGGGCTTGCGCGCCCAAACTCTAGGCAAACCTGTCCTACAAGTGGATAGGTGCAATCCCTGGGCTCCTCGCGTGGCCGCAGCGCGGACGAGGGCGGCAGCACGGGGAAACGTCAGGACAGGCCGTGTCCGGGCGGACACGCCCTGGGAACGCGAACCGCGCCGTCAGCCCGCGGCGTCGATCACCCCGCCGCCCAGGCAGACCTCGCCGTCGTACAGCACGGCCGACTGCCCGGGCGTCACCGCCCACTGCGGCGCGTCGAAGGCGAGCTCGAAGCCGTCGTCCACCGGCTCGTGATGGCAGGGTGCATCGGCCTGGCGGTAACGCGTCTTGGCGGCCAGCGCGCCCGGTGCCGGCGCCCGGCCCGACACCCAGCTCGTGTCCAGAGCCCGCAGCGTGAGCGACTGCAGCCAAGGGTGGTCGTGGCCCTGCACGACCACGAGCCGATTGCGGGGCAGGTCCTTGCGCGCGGCATACCAGGGCGCATGCGTGCCGCCACCGGACTTCAGCCCGCCGATGCCCAGGCCCTGGCGCTGGCCCAGGGTGTAGAAGCTCAGGCCCACGTGGCGGCCGATCTCGCGTCCGCGCTCGTCGACGATGGGGCCAGGCTCGTGGCTGAGGTAGCGGTTGAGGAACTCGCGGAAGGGTCGCTCGCCGATGAAGCAGATGCCGGTGGAGTCCTTCTTGCGCGCGTTGGGCAGGCCGATCTCGGCCGCGATGCGCCGCACCTCGGTCTTGCGCAGCTCGCCCACCGGGAACAGCGTGCGCGCGAGCTGCGCCTGGTTCAGGCGGTGCAGGAAATAGCTCTGGTCCTTGGCTGGGTCCAGCCCCTTGAGCAGCTCGAAACGGCCCTCACCCGCCGCCCGCACGCGTGCGTAGTGGCCGGTGGCGATGCGTTGCGCCCCCAGGCGCAGCGCGTGGTCGAGGAAGGCCTTGAACTTGATCTCGGCGTTGCACAGCACGTCCGGGTTGGGTGTGCGCCCGGCGCGGTGCTCGCGCAGGAACTCCGCGAAGACACGGTCGCGGTACTCGGCGGCGAAGTTCACGTGCTCGAGCTCGATGCCCACGACGTCGGCCACCGCCGCGGCGTCGACGAAGTCGATGTTGGACGAACAGTACTCGCTGTCGTCGTCGTCCTCCCAGTTCTTCATGAAGAGGCCGACAACCTCGAAACCCTGGCGCTTGAGCAGCCAGGCGCTGACCGCGGAGTCGACCCCGCCGGACAGGCCGACGACGACGCGCTCGCCAGCGGCCGCGGGACGGAACGGGCCGCCGACGGTCATCGGCGCGGGACCCGCGTCAAGGGCAGCCCGGGGGGACGAGGCGTCCACGCCTGTCAAGCCCGCCCGGCGGCGTCACCGGCCGCCGCGTCCGCGGCAGGGGCCGCGGCATCGGGTCCCGGCGGCGGGATCACATCAGGCGGCGCAGCCGCCGGGCTGACCGGGCCTTCGATGCCGACGCTGCCCGGCGTGAACGGCTCGCCCACCGGCAGGGCCCACTCCAGCGGCGGCGCCGGCCCGATGTCGTGGCCACTGCCCGGCAGCGGCTTCAGTGGCGACAGCGCAGCCAGCAATTGCCCCGAATGCGCGCGCAGCGCCTGCGCCGAGGCGGCGTTGCGCTCGGCCATCAGCGCCGTCTGGCGCGTGGCCTGGTCGAGCTCCAGCAGCGTGCGGTCGATGCGCTCGGCATCTCCGGCCTGGTCGCGCGCCAGAAGGTCCAGGCCGGCCCCCGAGCGGGCCAGGCGATGGGCCACGGTCCCCAGCGTCTGCAGCGCCGTGTCGGCCTGGGCTGACAAGGCCAACGCGCGCTGCGCCAGCGCGCTCTCGTGCGCCCCCGCCTGCGCGCGCAGCTGACGCGCCGTGTCGGCAAAGCGTTGCGACAGCTCGCGCACCTGGACGGCGACCCCGCCGCCCGGCTTGACCGGGGATTCGGCACGCGCCGACTCGAGCGCGGCGTTGACGGCGAGCAGGTGGGCCTGGAAGGCCACCCCCTCGACCGCCTGGACGAGTTCGCCGAGCCTGCGCTCGCCGGCCTGGAGTTCGCGCACGCCGTCCACGGCGGCGGCCACCGCCGCACCGCTGCGGGCGGCGAGCTCCTGCAGCTCACCGGCCAGGCCGGCGGCCTGGCGCGCCTCCTCGGCGCCGCGCCGCAGCGCCACGCCCAGCGCCTGCACCGCGGCCAGCGCCTGCCCGAGCATCAACGCCTGCTGCTCGACGCGGCCGCGCAGATCGTCCTGCCCGGCGGCCAGCTCGCGGCCGGCGCCCGCCGTGTCGTGCGCGGCATGCCGTACGGCCAGCGCCAGCGCTGCCAAGGCCTCGCGCATCCGGTCGAAGGCATCGACCACGCTGTCGCTCGAGTCGCGCCGGTCCAGGGCGTGGTAGAGCTCACCCTGCCCCAGGCGCTCGGCCGCGGCCTTCAGCTGCCCGGGATCCGTGCCGAGCTCGCGCCGCAGCCCGCGCACGGCCCAGACGCCGAGCGCGGCTGCAAGCAGTGCCGCGCAGACCAGCGCCAGGGCCAGGGCACGCTGTTCTGCCGCACGGCGATCCCCGGCCTCCTGCTCACGCGCGACGGCGGCACGGCTGACGGCCTGGGCATGCGCCTGCAAGGCCTGTGACCAATCCTGGACCACCGCCTGCGCCTGCGCCGCCAGTGGCGGTGGCACGCCGGTGACGGCCTCGGCGCCGCCCGCGATGACGGGCAACAGGAGCAGACGTGCCGACGAGGCGGCGGCGTCGAGGGCCGCGCGCGCCTGGGCCGCCTGCGGCGACGGCGGCAGCGCGTCCAGTTGCTGGCGCAGCCGCGCGTAGCGCTCCAGCGCCTGCTCGGCCGGTGGGGCGAAGGCCATCGGGCCCGCCGCTCCAGCCATCGGCACGCCCGAGGCCACAGCCGCCGCGCTGGCGGCCGCAGCGGGAGCAGCCGCCGACGCGCGCGCCGCCTGGCCCGCGGCGAGTGCCGCCGCCTGCAATTGCAGAGCGAGGTCGAGCTCGCGCGAGTCGCGCCGCGACTGCTCACCCAGGGCGGCGTCGCCGGGGGCCAGGCCGCCGAGCACCCAGGCCCCGGTCAGGGCAACGACAAGCACGATGCCGCCAAAGGCCAGGGTCAGGCGGGTGGCAGTGGGAACGCGATTGGGCTTCATCTGGGGCCGAAGTATCCGCAATGCCGGGACCCTGCCTGCGGCCAGAGGCCAGGGATCAAAAGAAAACGCCGGGCCGCCCCAAGTTTTCTTGCGCCCCCTCGGGGGGCCGGGACGGGCAACGCCCGGCCCTTGGGGGTGCTCACACCGCGCCGGCGTCGCGCATCGCCGCGATCTCGGCCGGGCTCCACCCGAACTCGGCCAGGATCGCGTCGGTGTGCTGGCCAAGCGCGGGCAGCGGGTCCATGCGCGGCGACCAGGCCGCGCCACCGCTGCCCGGGGGCTGCAGCGCCGGCAGCGGGCCGACGGGACTGTCGACTTCGGCCCAGCGGCCGCGCGCGCGCAGCTGCGGGTGGGCCCAGACGGCGGCCATGTCGTTGACGCGGGCGTTGGCGATCTGCGCCGCGTCCAGGCGCTGCACGAGCTCGTCGCCGGTGAGCGCAGCGAAGGCCTCGACGAGGATCGCCCGCAGCTCGGCGCGCGCCGCGTTGCGACGCGGGTTCGACGCGAAACGCTCGTCGGTGGCGAGCGCCGGCCGGCGCAGCACCTGCGCGCAAAAGGCCACCCACTCGCGCTCGTTCTGCAGGCCCAGCATGACGACCTGCCCGTCGCCGGCCGGGAAGGGGCCATACGGATAGATCGTCGCGTGCGCCGCACCGGCGCGCGGCGGCGACGCAGCGCCGTCGAAGGCGTAATACAGCGGAAAGCCCATCCATTCCGTCGTCGCCTCGAGCATCGAGATGTCGATGCGGCAGCCCCGGCCGGTGCGGCCGCGCTGCAGCAGCGCGGCCAGGATGCTGGAGTAGGCATGCATGCCGGCGGCGATGTCGGCGATCGAGCAGCCGGCCTTGGCCGGTTCACCGGGGGTCCCGGTCACCGAAAGGAAGCCCGCCTCGCTCTGGATCAGCAGGTCGTAGGCTTTCTTGTCGCGATAGGGGCCGGGGTGCGTGGGGTCGTCGCCGTAGCCGGAGATGTCGCACACGATCATGCGCGGATGGTGCCCGCTCAAGGCTTCGTGGCCCAGGCCCAGCCGCCCCGCAGCACCCGGGGCCAGGTTCTGAACCAGAACGTCGGCACGCTCCAGCAGGCGGGCCAGCACCTGCATCGCCACCGGCTGCTTCAGGTCCAGCGTCAGGCTCTCCTTGGAGCGGTTGGTCCAGACGAAGTGCGAGGACAGGCCGCGCACCCGGTCATCGTAGGCGCGCGCGAAATCCCCCGCACCCGGGCGCTCGATCTTGATGACGCGCGCGCCCAGGTCGGCAAGCTGGCGCGTGCACAGCGGCGCGGCGATCGCGTGCTCGAGCGCGATGACGGTGATGCCGTCGAGCGGCCGCATCGGGGCACCCGCTCTCAGTACGACCGCGGCAGCCCGAGCAGGTGCTCGGCCACGTAGGCGAAGATCATGTTGGTGGAGATCGGCGCCACCTGGTACAGCCGGGTCTCGCGGAACTTGCGCTCCACGTCGTACTCGCAGGCGAAGCCGAAGCCGCCGTGCGTCTGCAGGCAGGCGTTGGCCGCCTCCCAGCTCGCCTTGGCGGCCAGGTGCTTGGCCATGTTGGCAGCGGCGCCCGCATTCTGATGCGCGTCGATCAGCTCGCAGGCGCGCCAGCGCATCAGGCTCGCGGCCTCGATCTCGACGAAGGCTTCGGCCAGCGGGAACTGCACGCCCTGGTTCTGGCCGATCGGGCGGCCGAACACCTGGCGCTCGCGGGCGTAGCGCGCGGCCCGGTCGATGAACCAGTAGCCGTCGCCGATGCACTCCGCCGCGATCAGCGTGCGCTCCGCGTTGAGCCCGTCCATGATGACGCGAAAGCCCTCGCCCTCGGCGCCGAGCAGGTTCTCCTCGGGGATCTCGAGGTTGTCGAAGAAGAGCTCGTTCGTCTCGTGGTTGACCATGTTCGGGATCGGCCGCACCGAAAGACCACGGCCCACGGCCTCGCGCAGGTCGACGATGAAGCAGCTCAGCCCGGCGGTCTTCTTGGGCACCTCGGCCAGCGGCGTGGTGCGCACCAGCAGGATCAGCAGGTCGCTGTGCTGCACGCGCGAGATCCAGACCTTCTGCCCGTTGACGACCCACCGGCCGTCGCGCCTGATCGCGCTGGTCTTGAGGCGGGTGGTGTCGCTGCCGGTGGTGGGCTCGGTCACGCCCATGGACTGCATGCGCAGCACGCCGGCGGCAATCTTCGGCAGGTAGCGCTGCTTCTGCTGCTCGGTGCCGCTGCGGGTGATCGCGTTCATCACGTACATCTGGCCGTGACAGGCGCCGGAGTTGCCGCCGCAGCGGTTGATCTCCTCCATGATGACCGAGGCCTCGGCCATCGACAGGCCCGGACCGCCGTAGTCCTGCGGGATCAGCGCTGCGAGCCAGCCGGCGCGCGTGAGCGCTTCGACGAAGGCCTCGGGGTAGCCGCGCTCGGCGTCGATGCGGCGGAAGTACTCGTCGGGGTACTGGGCGCACAGTGCGCGGATGGCATCGCGGATCTCGGCATGGCTGCCGTCGTCGAGGGTTTTCATCAGGGGATCGCGAGAGGGAGGCGAAGAAGACGCCTTCGTGTCTGCCATCATAGGCACGGAATTCCCAGACGCTGCCGCCCATGAAGCCCTCGCCCCGCGCCCCCCTGCCCGAACCCCGCCTCGCCGTCTACCAGCGCTGGCTCGAGCGCGAGCGCGGTCTGCGCTTTGCCGACTACGACAGCCTGTGGCAGTGGTCGGTGACCGACCTCGACGCTTTCTGGCAGTCGATCTGGGACTTCCACGCCATCGAGTCGCCCACGCCGCACAGCGCGGTGCTGGCCGAGGACCGCATGCCCGGGGCGCGCTGGTTCCCCGGGGCGCAGGTCAACTTCGCGCGCCAGGTCTTCCGCCATGCCGACGCGGCGCACGCCGCCGGGCACCCGGCCATCGTCTTCGCCGACGAGGCGATGCTGGCCCAAGGGCAGGTGCGCGAGCTGGCCTGGCCTGAGCTGCAGCGGCAGGTCGCGCACTTCGCCGCGGCGCTGCAGCGCATGGGCGTGCAGCGCGGCGACCGCGTCTGCGCGGTGCTGCCGAACACGCCGCAGACGATGGCGGTCTTCCTCGCCGTGGCGAGCCTCGGCGCGGTCTGGAGCATCTGCTCGCCCGACATGGGGCCGCTGGCCGTGCTGGACCGCTTCCGCCAGATCGAGCCGGTGGTGCTGGTGGCCTGCGACCGTGTCACCTGGGGCGGCACGGTGCACGACCGGCGCGGCCTCGTCGACGAGCTGCTCGCTGGCCTGCCAAGCGTGCGCCACGCGGTGCGCGGCGCGCAGGTGGACGCGCTGCTGGCCGGCGAGGCCGCGGCCTGGCAGGCCGTCGACCCCGGCCGCGCGCGGCCGGGCTTCGACGGCACCGCGCCGCCGCCGCCCG
>CAIRBF010000302.1 GCA_903876715.1 uncultured beta proteobacterium | reverse complement strand
GCGGCGCAGACTGTGCGCATGCCCGGGCGGTCGTCCGGGCGCAGCGCGGCGGCGCCGGCCCCGCGGCCTCCTCGAGCACACCATGTCCAGACGCCACGAAGAACTGCTTGCCGCCATCGCCCGCCGCCAAGGCCTCGACATCGGTCAGGTGCGGGCCCGGGTGCAGGCGCGGCAGGCGCGCAGCCGCGGCCTGCTCGGGCGCGGGGCGGCGGCGCGCAGCCTCGTCCTCAGCTACGCGCTCGAACGCGGCGGGCAGCGGCTCTCGGCTTTTCTCGCGGCCGGGTCGCGCCATGTCAGCGGTCGCTCGCTCGACGACGCCTTGCGCGCCGCGCGCGGGGAGGCCACGCGCGGACTCCTCACGACGCTGGGCTACTGGCCACCCTCGGGGCAGGCGCCGGACGAACTCGCGCGCCACTATGTCGCGGCCGTGGAAGCCATCGGTGCTGCTGGCATCGACGCCTCGGTCTCGATCAAGGTCGACCTGATGGACTACCGGGAAGAACTCTTGGACGCTGTGCTGCGCGCGGCCGCCGCGCACGGCGTGCGCGTGCACTTCGATGCCCAGGGTCTGGAGACGGCCGACCGCACGCACGCGCTGGTGGAAGCCAGCCTGGCGCGGGGGGCCGCAGTCTCGGCGACGCTGCCGGCGCGTTGGCAGCGTTCGGCGGCCGACGCCGAGCGCTTCATCGCCTGGCGCGTGCCGGTGCGGCTGGTCAAGGGCCAGGGGGGCGACCCGTCCCAGCCGCGCGCCGATCCGCGGCGCTGCTTCCTCGAACTCGTGGAGCGGCTGGCCGGTCGTGCCGTGCACGTGGGCGTGGCCACGCACGACCGGCGCACGGCCGAGCCGGCGCTGCACAAGCTGCTGGCCCGCGGCACGCCGTGCTCCCTGGAACAACTGCGCTCGCTGCCACGCCTGGACGCGGTTGCGCAGGCCGCCGGCGTGCCGGTGCGGGCCTATGTCGCCTACGGCCGCTTCGGGCTGCCCTACGCGGTGGGCGAGGTGTTCCGCCGCCCGGCGATTGCCGCGTGGGTCCTGCGGGACCTCCTGGTTCGGCACCGATCCGGCACATCGGCTGCAGGAGACCTGGGCTGAGCGCCGGGCCTGTCATGCCGCAGCCGCCTGTGCGCGGCGAGCTGGGGATCGAGCGTCCGGGCAATGTCTACACCCAGGACGACTTCATCACCCTGCTCGGCGAGGTCTTCCACCCCGGCAAGGTGTGCCGGCCCGCGGACGTCGCCGTCGGCCGTGACGTCTACCGCCTGCTCTGGGTCCAGGGGCGGGGATGGGCGCCCGAGACCACCTTCGTCGACTACCACGAGCCTGTAGGGCGGCTCGAGGGTTGGGCGGCGCGCAGCCCCTGGCCGCGCGGGCCGCAGGGTCAGCGCTTGGACCGGCTGCCCCGCCTGCGCAATGCCAGCCTGGGCCTGTTGCCGCTGACACGCTACCTCGCCGAGCCTGAGCAGGCTTCGGCGCTTGGTGCCCCGGTCGTCGTCTGGGAGGGTTTCGAGAACTGGGAGAGCTACCTCGTGCTGTTGCGCTCGCGTCGCATGGTGCCTGAAGATCTGCGCCGACGGCGCCGCCTCGAGGACGTCGCCGGCCCCCTGCGCTTCGCCGTCGACGATCAGGCCGAGGACGTGCTGCCGACCTGCTTCGCGTGGAAGACCCGGCGCGACCGCGAAGCAGGGCGGCCTGAGCTCTTCGCCGAGGCGGCGCCGCGGCACTTCTTCGAGGCGCTGCGCGTGCGCGGGCTGCTGCGCGCCTCCACCCTGCGCGGTGACGGGCGGCTGCTGTCGATCTGGCTCGGCTCGGTGCACCAGGGGCGCTGGTCGGGCTGGGTCTTTGCCTACAACCCGGAGCCGGCGTTCGCGCGCTTCTCGCCGGGACGGCAGCTGCTGTACCCCATGTTGGAGGAGAGCTGGCGTGCCGGTCATCGCGAGTTCGATTTCTCGATCGGCCTCGAGCCCTACAAGCTCTCGTTCGCGACGCACGTGCGCCGGCTCGGGACAGCGGGCTCGGCACCACCCGGCGAGCGGGTTGCGGCCCTCACGCGCCACCTGCTCAGGCGCCACCCCCGTGCCTTGCAGGCGCTGCGCGCGCTGCGGCGCGGTCGGCCGCCGTGGCCTTCCCGCCCGCAGGTTCCGACCCCGCCCTGAGCTGGCTCGGGCGGGGCCTGTGCGCGCGCTCAGTTCACGCGCAGCGTCGTGCCGGTCTTGAAACGTGCCGCGGCCGCGTCCCAGTTCTGGCCCGTGCCGGCGTTGTCGGCGTTGGCGAAGCGCACTGCGAAGCGCGGGTCGGCCGCGGTCGCAGGGAAAACGTCGGGCGCGCTGAGCAGGACGTCGTAGTCGCCCTTGCCCGCCGCGGCCGGCACCGGCACCGTGACACTGAACCGGGTCGAGCCGGTACCCTGCGGCACCAGCGCGCGCAAGTCGCCAGCCGAGGCGCGGACCGTCGCGCCAGTGGTGCGGTGGCGCAGCGTCACGACCAGCTTGCGGGACGTGAACATGCGCGCCCAGCCGACGTTGCGCAGGTCCACGTCGACCACCACCTGCCCGCCGGCGGTCACGGCGGTGTGGTGGGCGACGGCGTCGAGCTGCAGGCGGTAGCCCATGAAGGCCGAGACCTGGCTCAGGCAGCCACCATTGCGCCACGCGGTGAGGTAGCCGGCCCAGTCACTGTAGGAGAACCAGGCAAGGCGGTAGGCCGGGCCCTCACTCAGGATGTCGCTGCAGCTCGTGCGCAGCGGCGTCTCGACGGTGCAGTTCTCGCCGCCGAAGGCCTTGTCCAGCGACAGCGCCTTCACATACGTGCGCTGCTCGGTGGTCTGGTAGGTGCCGGTGTCGGTCGGTCCGGACTGGAAGCAGTCGTTGTGCAGGCCCAGACGATTCTGCTGCGTGGGCGAGGGATACCACTTCATCAGGTCGGCGGGGTAGCGGATGCCGATCTGCGTCGTCGCTGGCACGTTGGCCAGCAGCGCGTCGCGCACGATGGCGCGGTTGGCGTCGGCGGTGGCGCAGCTCGTGGTGCCCGAGTTGTAGCCGCAGGAGTTGCCTGACGTCGACGAGTGCCACTCGCCCCAGGCGCCGATGAAGCCGGCGCGCATGTAGGGGATGACGTCGGCCTGCGCCGCGAATACCGGCTTGAGCTGCTCCAGGTGGCGCTTGATCTGACTCGCGGTCGCGTCCTGGCCGCTGCCGCTGAAGTCGTAGGCGATCAGCACAGTCGTCTTCATGCCGGCCGTGCGGACCTGGTCGAAGCGGCTGGACAGGCTGCTGAGGAAAGACGCGGGCAGGTCGCTGGTGCGCCAGGCAGCAAGGGAGATCTTGGCCAGCACCAGGCGCTGACCGCTGTTGTAGGTCGACTGCACGCTGCCGGCGTCGTAGGCGCTGACGAAGTCGCTGCCGGACCAGCCGTAGAAGCCCCGGTCCGGGTTCGGGATGTCGGCGCTGGTGGCGGCGAAGTTCGCCCCGGTGGCCACGCCGCTCGTGCCGACGTTGCCTGTTGCGGGTGCGGGTGCCGGAGCCGGAGCCGGAGCCGGAGCCGGAGCTGGGGCCGGAGCTGGGGCCGGCGCTGGTGCAGGTGCAGGTGCTGGTGCAGGTGCTGGTGCAGGTGCTGGTGCAGGTGCAGGTGCAGGTGCAGGTGCAGGTGCCATGGCCGCCGGGATGTAGCAGGCCTTGGCCACGCCGGGCGCCGGGTCACCGAAGACGGCGTTGCCGGTGTTGCAGTCGAAGGGGCCAGTGACGGTGCGGTAGCGGAAGCTGCCGGGCGCGCCGTAATACAGCACGGTGCTCCCACTGAACTGGCAGGTCGTGCTCGACCACTCACCGGCGCACCACACGTAGCCGGTCGGCAGCGTGGTCGCATAGCCGATCGTACTGCTGGTTCGTCGAGCCAGCGCGGCCACGGTGCCATCGCTCTGCGCGGCTGCGGTAGCGTCGGCCGTGCCGTCGACGGGGCTGTCGCCGCCCCCGCCGCCGCAGGCGCTAAGGACGGCCACGCTGGCCATGAGTTCTGCTATCAGGGTCATGCGACGGCTGCGGCTGGAGTCTGGGTACATGTTCGCTTCCTTTTGGGGATGGCCGCGCCTGGATACTCAACACCCAGGGACGGCGTGGCTCGGAATGGGGTCTGGGAAAAATCCTATGCGCTGCCATCCGTTTGTCCGGTAAGCAAGCGTCGCGGTCCGTAACCGGGTGTGACGCGCCGCCGGGTCTCGGTGCGTTCGCTTACGAAAGCGACAAACGCCGCGCGTGCTGCCTGAACGCGACGCGTTGGCCGCGGGGCACCGTGCGGCCGCGCTTGCGGCCGCACGCGGGCTTGCCGATGCGCAAGTTGCTGCGACGGTTCGCGGCGATGCTTGGCTTTTCCGACTCTGGACGACTTGCATCACCGTGCCCGTTGCGCCATCCAGCCGCCGTCCGATTGCCGACACCCGGTCCCCGAGGGGCCTGCACGTCACCTGGCTCGGCTTGCGCGGCCTGCCGGGCGTGCAGGGCGGCATCGAAACCCATGCCGAGCAGTTGTGCCCGCGCCTGGCGGCGCTGGGCTGCCGTGTCACGGTGCTGACGCGTGCGCCCTACCAAGCGCGCGCGATCGGACCGTCCTGGCAGGGCGTACGCTTACGCCGGCTGTGGGCGCCAAGGCACAAGCACCTGGAGACGGTTGTGCATACCTTGCTGGGCGTGCTGCACGCCGGCTTTGTCGAGCGGCCCGACGTGCTGCACCTGCAGGCGATCGGGCCGGCGCTGTGGGCGCCGCTGGCGCGCCTGTTCGGCTTGCGCGTGGTCGTCACCCACCACGGCGCCGACCACGCGCGCCAGAAGTGGGGTCCGTTGGCGCGTGCCGTGTTGCGCATCGGCGAGAGCGCGGGCGCGCGCTGGGCGCACGAGGTCGTGGGCATCTCGAACGGCATCGTCGGGCACTTGGCGCGCGTGCACGGCCGTGGCGCGACCCTGATCCCGAACGGCGTGAACCCGCCCGGTTGCGTGCCGGACGCACAGCAGCTCGTGCCCTTCGGTCTGCAAGCCGGGCGCTATGTGCTGCTGGTCGGACGCCTGGTGCCCGAGAAGCGGCACCTCGACCTGATCCGCGCCTTCGCCCGCGCTCGCCTGGCGGGCTGGAAGCTTGCCCTCGTCGGCGCGGCCGACCATGCCGACGCGCACGCGGCCCAGGTGTTGCAGGCCGCGTCGCGGCACGCCGACGTGGTCTGCACCGGCTTCCAGCAGGGGCAGGCGCTGCAGGCCCTGTACGCGCACGCTGGCGTGTTCGTCCTCCCCTCGTCGCACGAGGGCCAGCCGATCGCGCTGCTCGAGGCGCTGTCGCACGGGCTGCCGGTGATTGCGAGCGACATCGCCCCGCACCTGGAGCTCGGGCTGCCGCATGGGGCGCTGTTTCCGCTGGGCGACATCGACACGCTCGCCGAGCGCCTGCGTCAGGTCGCAGCCCAACCCCAGACCGACGCGCCGCGCGCCGCGCGCCGCGCCTGGGTGCTCGAACGCCACGACTGGGATGCGAGCGCCCGCGCCACGCTCGAGGTCTACCGCCGCGTCGGTGGCCTGACACCAGCCGCGGCCCAGCCGCTCCGCCCTCGAGACCTGCCGAGCGGCTGACCTCACCCGTTGCGGATCCTCGACGGGTTGCCAGGCGGGGTCACGCCCTCCCGCGCAGCCGCGTCACCGCAGGGCGCTGACGCGTCCAGCGCTGTGGCGCGGCACTGCAGAGTGTGGCGCCCGTGGCGATCAGCCCGCCCTGTTCTGTGCCACCAGACCCAGCAGTGCCTCCTCGTAGCGCCGCACCATGCGGCCGACCTCGAACTCCTCGACGACACGTTCGCGCGAGCGCTCGCCCAGGCGCCGGCGCAGCCGCGGCTCGGCCAGGCGGCGCAGCTGGTCGGCCAGCGCGGCGATGTTGCCGGGCGGAAAGAGCAGACCGTTGTCGCCATGCCGCACCTGTTCGCGCGCGCCGCCGATGTCGCTCATCACCATGGGCCGGGCCAGCGCCATCGCCTCCAGGGCCGCGATCGAGAAGGTCTCCACCGTGCGCGAGGCGATGACCATGGCGTCGCAGGCTGCCACCAACGGCCGCACGTCGTCGACGTAGCCGGTGATGCGCACCTGGTCCCGCAGCCCCAGGGCCTGGATCTTCCGCTCGATGGCCGTGCGCTCGGATCCGTCGCCGATCAGCAGCGCATGCACGCGCAGGCCCTCGCGGGCGAGCCGGGCCAGCGCGTGCAGCAGGTCGCCGTGGGCCTTCTCCGGCCGCATCACCGCGCACAGGCCGACCAGGTAGTCCTGAGGGCCGATGCCGTGCCGCTGGCGCAGCACGGCCTTCTGCGCCGGCGTCCAGCGGTCGGTGTAGCGGTCGACGTCGATGCCGTTGTGGATCACGGCCTCGCGCCGCGAGCGCAGGCCCTGGGCGCGCCAATGGGCGGCCTGGCCCTCGCACACGTAGACCAGCAGGTCCACCTGCGCCACCAGCGGGCCGGCCAGGCGCATCTGCAGCGCATCCTTCGGCGAGCCCGGCAGCGTGGTGTGGTAAACCTCGACCAGGCGCAGCCGGCGGCCGCGCCGGCTCGCCCAGCGCGCGAGCGCGCCGTAGGCCAGCGCGTACATGTTCGTGCATAGCAGCACGTCCACCGCCTGCGCGTCCAGGTGCCGCGCCAGACGCCGCACCGCGCCCCATTCCAGTCCGCGGCTCACACCCAGGTGCTCGATGCCGCGCGTCACCTGCGCCGCGTCCAGTTGTGGCAGCAGCGCGTCGTCGTGCTTGAGGCTCAGCAGCGAGGTCTCGAGCCGGGGGTGCCGCAGGCCGTTGAGGAGCGAGACGACCTGTTTTTCGGCCCCGCCGACGCACAGCGAGTTGACGAGGAAGGCGACGTGGGCGGATGGCGGGTTGGCTGGACTGCTCAAGGCCGACCTCCACCCGCCGCGGCGGCTGCGGCCCTCCTGCCGGTGCCGCTGCTTGGTATCGCGTCCGGCGGCGCCTGCACCGCGGCCCGGGCGGGTACGGAGGCTGGCGCGAAGGCGAACGCCATTCCGAGCCCGAACCACAGGAATGTCTGCGCCGGATTGGGCATGTAATAGGCGGTCGTGGCCGCCATGGCCAGTCCCCCCCACAGGGCCCAGCGAGCGCCGAGAAAGAAGCTGCGCATCTCCGCGCCCAGCGCCGGGTCGGCCGCGAGCGTCCGCAGGCGACGCATGAAGAAGGCGTAGCAGGCCACCACTGCGGCGAAGCCCAGGAGTCCGAGGTCCATCAGCAGCTCGAGGTAGATGTTGTGCGGGTGATTGGCGCGGTACAGGCCCGCGGACACGGCGGCCGACCACTGCGTCGACCCCAGGCCGGAGCCGATCCACGGGCTGTCCAGCACCTCAGGGGCGAGCAGCGTCCAGCCGTGCACGCGCCCGGCGGTCAGGTCGTCGTGCTCGACCTGGGTGGTGTCGCTGAGGGCGCCCGCGCGCAGGCCGGTGCCCAGGCGCTCCTGCACCGCCTGCGGGGCTGCGAGTGCGAACACCAGCGCGGCAGCGGCCACACCCACCATGGTCTTCAGACGCCGGTGGTGCCACAGGAAGCCGCCCAAGGTCACCAGGCAGGCCAGCATGCCCCCGCGCGAAAAGGTCATCAGAACGCCGCAGAAGACCACCGCCAGCGCAGCGCCTGCCGCCAGGCGCCAGCGCGGCCGGGCCTGGCCCCCGGCCAGGAACAGCAGGGGCCCGCAGGCCATGGCCAGCAAAAGGCCGAAATCGTTGGCGTGCAATCCGCGCGGTGACAGGAACTCGCGGTCGCTGACCAGTTCGGTGAGCGTACCCGGGTAGCGCGCCACCGTGGCGAAGACCGGCAAGGTCAGCCCCAGCGCCGAGAGCGCGAGCAGGGCGATGAAGCGCTCGGGCCGCGCGCTCGCCCGCACGGCATTGGCCAGCAGGAAGGCATAGCCCAGCCAGTACAGCAGCGGCTTCACGTAGCGCGACAGCACGTAGGCCGTGGGTTCGTAGATGGCGCGCGCGTCGGCCAGCGCCGGGTAGTTGCGCGCGCCCTCGGGGATGTGCGGCCAAGCCAGGACGATGCCCATCGTTGCCGGCAGCACGAAGCCCCACCACACCGGGCCCGGCAGCCAGGCCACGGCGTGGCGGCGGTCGAAGGCTGCGCGCAGCGCGAAGGCCGCGAGCGTGGCGAAGATCAGGTAGTTCAGCACGTTCAACCCGCGCAGCGGCGGCACCATGGTCGATGCCGGCAGCGCCAGCGTCAGCAGCACGACGCCGACGCGGAAGTCGCGCAGGATCAGCGGCAGGGGCAGCAGTGCCGCCAGCGCCAGCAGCACCTTGCCGGGGGGCCACAACGCCAGCGCGGCGCCGAGCGCGGCCGCGCCCGGCAGCAGCAGGGCCGTGAGCAGGCGCGTCATCGGGCCACTCCCCCGGGCGCGGCGGGCAGCGACGGTGGTGACACGGTCGGACCCTCGGCGGACACCGCGGCGGCGCCGAGGGTCGGGCCTGCCGAAGTGGACAGTGCAGCCGGCGCCACCACGCCTGAGGGTGTGAGCCACAGCAGGTCGCGCAGGGCCCAGACCGCCAGCAGCGTCTGCAGCGCACCCGTCGCCAGGTAGGCCCACGGGGCGGCCTGCAGGCCGAGCTGCGGCACGAGCGCGCGCGTGCCGGCCACGAAGCAGGCCGCCCCCAGCAAGGTGATGGCGACGAACCAGCGCGTGCGCAGCGTGGCCACGAGCGCCATGCTCAGGATCCAGCCGGCGATCTTGAGCACGTCGCCGGCCAGCTGCACCGGCATGAGCGCCGCCACTGGCTCGAAGCGGCCGCTGAAGACCACGCGCACGATGTCCTCGCGCAGCAGGTAGACCGCCGCGGCCGCCGACGCCACCGCCGCAGTGGCGGCAACGAGCGTGCGCAGGATCTGGCGCTGCTGCGCCTGCGGCTGGCCGCTGCGCTCGCCCAGGCTGGGCATGAAGAACAGCGTGACCGAGGAGACGATGAGGGCCAGGTAGGTCTCGGACAGGCGCCAGGCTGCCTGCCAGAACCCGGCGGCCTCCAGCCCCAGGCTCGACGCTAGCGTGTCGCGTACCAGGATCAGCACCAGCGGTGTCACCGCGCCGTGCACGATCAGCATCGGGTAGACGCCCAGGATCTGGCGGAAGGCGGCGCGGTCGAACGGGCCGATGAAATCGCGCAGTGCGATGCCGCGCGCGCGCCAGTGCACCATCGCCGTGGCCACGGCCGCGGCGCAGAGACTCACCGCCACCGAGGCGGCGAGCGCTCCCGTCAGGCCCCAGAGGTGGGTCGCGCTGGCGAACAGCGCCAGCCCGAGCAGCGTCGCGGCGATGGTCGAGCGGGCGATCAGGCCGACCTCCTTGGACACGCCGAGCGCGCCGTGCAGCACGTCGGTCCACATCGCCGCGGCCACGGCCAGCGCGGCCAGGGCGATCAGGGGCGCAAGGGCGCGGTCGGCCAACAGCCAGGCTGCCAGCGGCCCTGCGCCTGCGACCAGTGTGAGCGCTGCCACGCCCGCGAGCGCCGCGCCCATGCGCAGGGCCGTGGCGTGGATGCGGCGCCGGGCCTCGACGTCGGCCCCACAGGCCGCGGCCTGCCGCACCGAGCCGGTGACCAGGCCTTGTCCGAGCATGCTCTGCAGCAGGATCACGAGGCTCGAGAACTGCGCCACCAGCACCAGCCCCGCCGGCCCCAGCACCACGGCGGTGACCTTGATGCTGAGGAAGCTGCAGGCCAGGCGCACGAGGGCCATGGCGCTGCCCCAACCGAAGGCGCGGGCCAGCAGGGCGCGCGTTGCGACCGGCGCGTTCATGGCAGCGCTTCCCGGCCGGCCGCCGCCGTCTCGCCGCGCCGCCCCAGCACCTGCGCGAAGACGTCCAGATAGCGCCGCACCGCGGCGTCCATCGTGTGGTGGGCCTCGAAATGGTCGCGGCAGGCGGTACTGGCGGCTTGCCAGGCAGCGGGGTCGTCGAGCAGCCCACGCAGGCGCTGCGTCATCTGCGATACGTCGGCGCAGGCGATCGTGCCGGTGCGGCCGGGCGCCGACTCCGGGCGCACGAAGGACAGTGTGGGTGCCCCGCGCAGCCAGGCCTGGACGAAGGTGTTGGGCAGGCCCTCGTAGTCCGAGGTGTTGACCACCGCCGCCGCGCGGTCGAACCAGGCCCCGACTTCGTGGAAGGGCACGTGTCCGGTCATGTGCAGGTTGGGCACTGCGTGCGCCTGCTGCGCCACGTGTTCGAAGAAGGCCGCGCCGCCGGCTGCGGGCTCCGGGCCGCCGACCATGACGAAGCGCCGCTGCGGCAGGTTGCGCGCCAGCTCGATGAGCAGGTCGGGGCGCTTCAGCGGCTTGACCGTCGCCGCCCACAGCACGATCCCGTCGGGACGCGCGGCTTGCGCGCCCGGTTCCTCGTAGCCGTTCTGGATCAGGTGGCCGCGGCGCCGCAGCAGCCGCTGCAGCAGTTCCTGCTGCGCCTGGTTCTGCACGATCACCGCGTCGGCCGCGCGCAGGCCCAGACGGTAGGCTGCTGCGTGCCGACCGGGCATGCCGGGCAGTGCTCCGGGCTCGAAGTCGCGGTCGCTCGCGCCGGCGAAGACGAAGGGCCGCCGCCACAGGCGCGCGTACAGCGCCGCCGCCGCGACCTCCTCGCTGGCGGTCTGTACGAAGACGAGGTCGGGGCCGATGCCGTGCAACAGGCGCACGATGTCCGACAGGCGCGGGTGGAAGAAGCGCAGCCCTGGCCAGCCGCGCCCGCGCGGCGCGGGGATGCGGTGCACCGCGATCCCGTCGCAATCCACCAGCGCCGGCTGGCCGTGGTCCTGCACCAGCACCGAGATGCGGCAGCCGGCGCGCTGCAACGCGCGCATCTGCAGCGTCTGCTGGACCTCGGCACCACCGACAACGTGCACGCGGCCGTCACGCGCCAGCACCGGCCAGGCCAGACGCGCGACGAAGGCGATGTGGGGCAGGGTCATGTCAGCGGTGGCGATGAGTCGTTGCGATGGCGGGCCTGGTTCCCCTCCCGTCTGGCGGGGGAGAGGGGCTGAATTCCCAGCGCTCCGGGTGGGGTCACCGGCCTGGCGCTCGAGGTGTGTTCCCCCGCAGCCTTCCCACGGGCCGCCTGCAACCCCGGCCCGGCGCCCCACCGCTGCCCGAACTCCGCCAGCGTCATGCCCTCGCAATGTCGCGCCGCCAGGCCGAACAGCACCTGCAGGTCGTGGTAAATGGCCTCGATGCCGGCCTCGTCGGGGCCTTGCGGGCTGCCGCCGGGCATCAGCTCGGAGGAGTGCAGCACGAAGACGAGGCAGGGGTCGCCCGCGGCGATGCGGTCCTCGAAGAGCTCGCGCATGGACACCAGGTTGCGGCCGTCGGGGTAGAGCCACTGCCACATCGGTCGGTGGCCCCAGGCCCAGCGGCGCAGGCGGGGCATGTGGTAGCTCCACGGCGCCAGACGGTGCAGGCGCGAGCGCTGCAGCGTCACCGGCACCTCCAGCAGCGGTGAGTCGCCGCCTCGGTCGGCGCGGTCGATGTGATCCAGGTCGATGCGGTAGGGACGGCGCGGGAAGCCGCCGTAGTCGCTGCCGCCACGCCCCTGTGGTGCCCCGGGCATGTCGGCCCAGGACAAGCCCGGCGTTACCGAGGTGTCGACGCGGATGCCGTGGCGCGCCAGTAGGCGTGCGTAGGTCGAGTCCAGGGCCCAGCGCCCGGCGCGGTGACTCGTGACCGGGGTCTCGAAGCGCTCGCGCAGCAGTGCCAGCAGGCGCGTAATTTTTTCTTCCATCGCGGCCGGTGGGTACTCGATCAGGTAGGGCTGGTGGTGGAAGTCGTCGTCGGTCAGTGGCTGCAGCGGCGGGCTGTTCCAGGCGTGCAGGTGCAGGCCGATCTCGCCCGCGCCGCGCGCGAGCACCGCGCGCCCGAAGCGCTGGAACGCCGGGCACAGCGCCATCTCGTGGTTGACGAGCCAGGTCGGCTTCAGACCATGCGCTTCGCACAGGGCCTGGAAGCGCGGCAGGAAGGCGGCATTGCGCGTGGCGATCTCTCGTGGGCGCGACCACAGGTCGTCGCCCTCGGTGTCGATCGTGACCAAGAAGGCCGGGCGCTTGCTCATCGCACTTCTCCGCCCGATGGCTGCGCCGGCCAGCGGCAACGCGGTGCGCTCCTCATGCCCGCACTCCGCCCGTGGGCCCCCGCAGGGCCTCGACGTAGGGGCCGAGCACCTGCTCCTCGCCGTAGCGCTCGTCCATGAAGCGCAGGCAGCGCGCATGCGCCCCCGCCCAGGCCTGGGTGTCGCAAGCGAGGGTGCGCACGCCCTCGACCAGTTCGTCCAGGTTGACGGCGCTGCGGCCCAGGCCATGCGTGCGCACGATGGCGTCGGGGTCGAAGAAGGCGGCGCTGGGCGTGCCGCGCCGCCAGGCCTGCAGGTAGGCATTGGGGAAGCCCTCGATGTCCGAGGTGTTGACGAAGACGCGTGCGCGCTCGTAGAGCGCATTGACGTCGTGGTAGGGCACGCGGCCGTGGAAGCGGACGTGGGGCAGGGCTTGCGCCTGGGCCTGGACCTGGGCGTACAGATCCTCATGCCCAGGCAAGGACCCGCCGACGAGGTGCACGCGCAGGCCCGGCAGGCGGCGCGCCAGCTCGAGCGCGAGCTCGGGCCGCTTCAGCGGTCGCAGGTTGCTCACCCACAGCACGTCGATGTCGCGCTCGTCGAGGCCGCGCACGCGCTGGGCCGGGTCGACCAGCATGGCGGCGAGTCGGCTGTCCAGGCCGTAGTTGGCCTTCAGGCGGCGCGCCTGGTGTTCGCTCTGCGCCAGCACCACGTCGGCGCGCCGCAGTCCCCACTCGTAGAGCCAGCGGTCGCGCGCATGGCGGACCAGCAGCCGGTCGGGCTCGCAGTCCGTGTCGCTGGCCAGGCGGAACACCAGCCGGCGGCCCCGCAAGTTCGTGAAGGCGGCTGCCAGGCCGAGCTGCATGCTCGCGCAGCTGAGGTAATAGACGTCGGCGTCGGCGCGCCGCAGCGCCGACCACAGCCGCGTCAGACGTGGGTGGACGAAGCGCAGCACCGGTATCCCCCCTTCCAGCGGGTGTGCCTTGTGCAGCGTGATGCCGTCTACGCGCGCGCTGTCGGCCTGCCCGTAATCGGCCACGACCATCGATACCTCCCAGCCGCGCCGTGCCAGCGCGCGTGCCAGCAGCGTGTGCTGCACCTGCTCGCCGCCGATGCCGTGCTGGTCGTAGGCGCGTGACAGCACCGGCAGGTTCTCCAGTCCGACGAAGCACACCCGGGGCAGCGCGCGCCGCGCCGTGGCGCGCACCGGCGGCGCCGGGCGCGGGCGCCGTGGCGGGTGCAGCGCGATGAGTGCGTGGGTGCCCGCCATTCAGAACTCGTTCATCACCATGCCGGCCAGGCGCGAGGGGCCCTCGCCCAGCGTGGCCACCAGCGTCTGCAGCGCCGCCATCGTCACCCGGTCGCGGCGTGCCACCAGCAACGCGCCGTGACAGCGGTCCGCAACCGCGAACGGGTCGGCTCCCCAGGCGGCCGCGGCGGTATCGACGACCACGTGGTCGAAGCGTGCCTGCAGCGCGCCGAGCAGTTGGTCGAAGGCCGGGCGCTCGATCAGCTCCAGCGGGTTGGGTGGCACCTGTCCGGCCGGCAGCACCGCCAGGCCGGGCACGCCGGCCACCGGGCGCAGAGCCTGCAGGTCGGTGCGACCGCCGAGCACGCCGGCCAGGCCAACGCCGGGCTCGAGTTGGAAGATCTCGTGCAGGCGCGGACCGCGCAGGTCGGCGTCGACGATGACAGTGCGCTCCCCCCGCTGCGCCAGCGCGACGGCCAGGTTGGCGGCGAGGAAGGTCTTGCCGTCGCGGCGTCCGGGGCTGACGATGGCGATCGCGTTCAGCGTCCGGTCGCCGCGCCCGGCCTCGCGCGTGAGCCTGTTGCGGATCGCGCGCAGTGCCTCGGCCTGGCGCGAGAAGGGCTGGGCGAGCATCACGAGTTCCCGCCCGTAGCCGGTCTCGCCCCGTGGAGCCATCGGGTAGCCGTACTGCTCGGCCAGCGCGGCCATCACCTGATCGGCCGAGGCCAGACCCAGGTGCACCGCGGCGTCGCCATAGCGCAGGCGGCGCTCACTCGCGTGGCGCGCGATCTGGTCGCGCTGGGCCACGCTCAGGCCCAGATGCTCACCGAGGATGCGGCCCAGCGGCCGCACCCGGCTGGGGTCGTCGGCCCCGCCCTCGGAGCCCGCTTCGGGTGTCGAGGGCGCCCCGTCCTCGGGCGCCGCCTGCGCGTCGGACCACGGGGGGTCGTCGACCAGGCGTGTCGCGCGCGGTGGTCGTGCCGACGCGGGCGGCAGTTCTGGGGCGGTGTCGCGGAATCGGGCCATGGTCAGGGGCATGGTTGCGGGCCGTGGGGGGTGAGGGAGCGTTGTCCGAAGCAGGGCGGTCGCGCGGGCACGCAGCAGGCTGGCGGCGGGGCCTTGACGGGGCGCCCGCGCGCGAGGCGGGTGGGTGATGCCGTGCGGGGCGAGCTTTCAATGGCGGCGGGGGCCCGTCAGCCGCCCGTAGAGGGGGCCGGCCACCAGCGGCACCTTGCGCGCCGCAAAGCGCGCACTGCCGCCCGGGCCGGGCAGTACGCCCAGCAGGGGCACACCGAGTTCTGCCGTGGCCGTACCCACGGTGCGCAAGCGCGGCTCGGCCCACTCGAGGACGAGCACGCCCACCACCGCGAGCACGAGCCCAAGTGCCGCCCCCAGACCGGCGAGCACGCGCAGGCTGGTCGACGCCGGGCGCAGCGGTGGCACGGCGTGCCCCAGCACGTGTGCGACGCCCAGCGTCGAGCGGCTCTCCAGGCTGGTCTGGCTCAGGCGCGCGAGCAGGCTGTCGTAGCCGCGCTGCGCGTTCTCGACCTCTCGCACCAGCACCTGCCCTTGGTCACGCAGCCCGCGCATCTGTGCCACGCGGCCGCGCTGCGTGTCCAGGGCCTGGCGCAGCTCGGCCTCGCGCTGGCGGTTGATGGTGTTGGATACGCCCACACTTCCGGCCACGCGCGCGGTCTCGCTGTCCAGCCGGCTGCGCAGCACGGCGATCTGCGCCCGGGTTTCCCGTACCTGCGGGTGGTTCTCGCCCAGACGCTGGTTCAGCTCCTGCAGGCGCGACTCGGCGCGTGTCAACTCGGTGCGCAGCGAGCCCAGCAGCGGGTTGGCCAGCACCTCCTGCAGGCGGTCGGCGCCCGGGCCCTGGGCCTGCTGCTGGCGGCTGCCCGACTCGGCCACCACGGCCTGCAGGGCAGTCAACTGCGATGACAGCTCGTTCAGTCGCGCGGCCTCGATGTCCAGCCGGTCGTCGCTGACGAAGACGCCCTTGTCGCGCTGGAACTCCGACAGCCGCGCCTGCGCGCGTTCGAGCTGCGCGCGCGCCTCGCGCGCCTGGGTCTCGAAGAAGGCTGAGGTCTGGCGCGCCGGGTCGGCGCGCAGCGTCACGCTGGTGTCGATGTAGGCCTGGGCGAAGGTGTTGGCCACGCGCGCGGCCAGCGCCGGGTCGGCGGCTGTGGCGGCCAGGGTGACCACGCTGGAGTCGCGCGCGGGTCGTACCTCCAGGCGCTCGAGCAAGTCGCGCGCGATCCAGTGCACCGCCTCGCCCTGGCCCTGCGTCGCCGCCTGCCAGCGCTCCAGCGTGTCTGCGTCGCGTTCGAGACCCAGCCGGCGCACGACCTCCATGGCCACGCGCTCGCTGCGGATCACGTCGGCCTGGGTCGACAGATAGGCGGCGCTGAGCAGCCCCGTGACCCCGATGCCCGAGACCGGGTCGGGCCGGCCGGCGTCGATCATCAGCGCGGTCTCGGCTTTCCAGGCGCGCGGCAACATCGCACCGACGCCGACCGCCGCGGCCACGGTGGTGGCGAAGACCAGCAGCGCGAGCGCTGCGCGGGCGCGCAGTACGGCCAGGAAGTGGGACAGGCTCATCGGCAACTCCGGTGGACGGGTGAGGGGCGGTTCAAGGCGGTGTTCCGGAGCGCTCCCGGCGAACGGCGCTGGGCGGGCTGGTGGCAGGCCGGTGAACGGATGTCGCGGGCACGCCGGGTCGCAGGGCCGCCGGGCGTGGGCTCAGAACAGGCTTTCGCGCACGAACACGACGTCACCGTCGCGCACCGGTTCGTCCATGGCCGGGCTGAACACGCGCACGCGGCCGTCGGCGGCGCGCCGGTGCACGCGGATGCCCTTTTCGGTGCCGCGCGCGCTCAGGCCACCGCCGCTGGCCAGCGCCTGCATCAGCGTCATGCCGCGCTCCACGCGCAGCGCGCCCGGGCGTTGCACTTCGCCATAGATGTAGACCGTGGGCTGGCGGTCGATCCAGACCGAATCGCCGTGGCGGATGACAAGATCGCGCGCCTGTCCGCCCGGGGCGAACAGCGAGGGCAGATCGATCTCGGCGCGGAAGGACTGGCCGTCGCGCACGCCGGTGACGACGACGGTGTCGGCGCCGCCCGGCGCGGTGCCGCCGGCGATGGCGAGCAGGTCGCTCAGGCGCAGGTCGGGCACCTCGATCGCATAGCGCCCGGGTCGGTTCACCTGGCCGAGCACACTGGCCTGGTGCCCGCGCACCTGCATCACTGCGATCGTCACCTGCGGCTGGCGCAGGAAGCCGCCGCGCTGCAGGCCCTCGGCGATCACGCGTTCGGCCGCGGCCACCGGCAGCCCGCCCAGGCGCACCGGCCCGAGCAGCGGGTAGCTCAGGTGCCCGGTCTCGGTCAGCCGCGTCTCGAGCGTCAGGTCCGGGTTCTGGTAGACCATGATGCGCACCAGATCGCCGGCCGCCAGTCTGTATTCGGCCGGCTGCGTGTCCGCGGGTTCGCTGCGGGCTGCCGGGGCGGCGATCGCCGCGGCTTGCGTCGACACCTGGGCCTGCATCGGCGCTCCCACCTGTGCCCAGGCCGCTCCGCCCGGCATCCAGGTGAGCGAGGCGAGCATCAGCAGCAGCGCAGGCGGAGCAGTGGGGCGGCGATGCCCTGAGGGGGCAGACTGCCGCCGGTCCATGAGTTTCGAATGCCGGTCGGCGGGGCAGGGGAAGTGCTTGGGCACGTGCTTCGGAGTGGTAGCTGTCGCGATGACTGCATTGCGCCACGGGCAGGACCTCACCGCCCTGCGCATGCTCACTCTGCGTGGTGGTAGCGGCCCGCGCGCCGTCTCACCGGGTCGGTGCCTCATCGGCCGCGACGGTATCGGCCCACCGGGCGGCGTGGCGCTTCACCGCGCGCCAGCCTTCCTCCAGCCACAGCGCCGGACCCTGCCGATGCAGCGACCAGGTCAGCATCGGGTAGCAGATGCTGGCGAGCTGGCGCTTGTAGCGCGCCTCGCCGGCCATCAGGTCGTAGCCCGACAGGCCGGCCTCCACGGCGTGCTGCACCGCCAGTGCGTGCAGCGCCAGCCCCGGGTGGTGGTTGCGCTCCACGAGATCCAGGCACAGCCCGCTTTGGTAGGCCAGCATCTGGCCGCGGTGGACGAAGGCGTAGAGCAGGCCGACGTCATGCGCCCCGGCGCGCAGGCGCAGCAGGCGGATGGCGCCGGCGTCGAAGCCGCGGGCGACGAGACCGCGATGGAAGGCCTTGAAGCGCGGGTTCGCGAAGGCGCCGGGCAGGCCGCGCGCGCGCCAGCCGCGCTGGTGCCAGTGCTCCAGGCGTTCCAGGAAGTGCAGGGCCTCGGGCGCGCTG
>CAIRBF010000301.1 GCA_903876715.1 uncultured beta proteobacterium | reverse complement strand
GAGGAGGAGCTCGACCTCGACGACACCATCCACAGCACGGCCGCGAACGCCGGCATGCTCGATATCAAGATGGTGCCCGAGCGCCACAACCGCGTGAAGGTGCTCCTGCTCATGGACGTGGGCGGCACGATGGACGAGCATGTACACCGTGTCGAGGAACTGTTCAGCGCGGTCAAGAGCGAGTTCAAGCACCTGGAGTTCTACTACTTCCACAACTGCGTCTACGATTTCATGTGGAAGAACAACCGCCGCCGTTTCAGCGAAAAGTTCCCGACCTGGGACGTCATCCGCAAGTACAACAAGGACTACAAGCTGATCTTCGTCGGCGACGCGACGATGAGTCCCTATGAGATCCTGCAGCCCGGTGGCAGCGTCGAGTACAACAACGAGGAGCCGGGCGCGCAGTGGCTGCAGCGCCTGACGCAAGCCTTCCCGAAGCACGCCTGGATCAACCCCGAGCCGCAGGGCGTGTGGCAGTACCGGCAGAGCATCTCGATCGTTCAGCAGCTGGTGAGCCAGCGCATGTTCCCGCTGACGCTGGCCGGCCTGGAGGGCGCGATGCGGCTGATGAGCAAATGAGCCCTGCTCTGTCCCGACGCGAGCACGCATCTCCCCGGGAGAGGCTGCGGCCCTTGATGGCTGTGTTCGGGGCGGCGTTGGCCCTGGGTATGGCCGGCTGTGCCGCCCTGACCGAAATGGTGACGGGGGTGGCCGGCGGTGTGCAACAGGTTGCCGGGGGTGTGCAACAGGTGGCGCAAGGTGCGCTGGCACCTGCGCCCAGTCCGTTGCCGGTGCTCGAGGTCGAGATCGTGGCTCCGCCCACGTTGCGTCCGGTCCTTGAGCGATATCTGGACCTGGTTCGCCTGTCGCGGCTTGCGCGTGGTGAGTCGGTCAGCGACAACGAGCTCGACCGACTGTTGGAGGTCGCTCCCACCCAGGTGCGCGACCTGGCCCAGACCGAGGGCTACTTCGAGCCGGTGGCGCGTGTGGCGCGTGTGGCCCCCGAGAAACCTGGTGGGGCGACCCGGGTCAAGGTCGAGGTCGAGCCGGGCCGCCGCGTCGTGGTGGAGCGTGTGGACATCGAGCTCCGCAGCCCCACCGGCGACCCCGCACGGCCCGCCGACGCCGCGCTCGCCAGCCAAGCCGTGGACTCGCTGCGCCTGTCCTGGCCCTTGAAGCCCGGCAGCGCATTCCGCAACGAGACCTGGGTCGATGCCAAGGCGGCCACGCTGGCGCGTCTTCGCGGCGCAGGCTATCTGGCCGCTGCGTGGAGCGCGACGGCGGCTGACGTGGACGTGGCTCGTGCGCAGGTGAGGCTGCGCCTGATCGCCGATCCGGGTCCCCTGTTTCGCAGTGGTGAGATCGACGTCGAGGGCCTGCAATTGCACGATCGCTCGACGGTGGAGCACTTGGCCAACTTTGCCGCCGGCGCGCCCTTGACAGAGACGGTGTTGCTGGACTTCCAGGACCGACTGCAGAAGTCGGGCCTGTTCGAGCGTGCCACGGTCTCGGTCGATGCCGATCCGATGCTGGCCCAGGCCGCGCGGGTACGGGTGCGGGTGGAGGAGTCGTCCCGGCAGCAGGTCGTGCTGGGCGTAGGCATCAGCGCCAACACCGGTCCCCGCGCCACATTCGAACACGTGGATCGGCGCCTTTTCGGGGCGGCGCTGAGTTCGCACAACCGGTTCGAGCTCGGTCGCTCCAGGCAGGCCTGGGACGGAGACCTGAGCACGCACGCCGGCCCGGGGCTGTACCGATGGATCGCCGGCGGCACCCTGGAGAGACTGGAATCGAGCGTCGACGTCGTGCAGACCCAGCGCTTGCGAGCCGGACGCGCGCAGGATGCGCCACGCATCGAGCGCCTTTACTTCGTCGAAGCAGACCGCTCGACGCGTCGCACGTCCGCGACCAGCGATGTTGGCGTGGCCTACTCACTCAACTACCACTGGAGCTGGCGCGACGTCGACAACCCCGTGCTGCCGACGCGGGGCCTGACGGTCGCCTTGCAGGCGGGCGCAGGTACGGCGCGCGAGAACGGTGGCGCCAGCGGGGGCTTCACGCGCCTTTGGGCACGCGTGACGGGTTACCACCCTCTGGGTGACCGTTGGTATGCGCAGGCCCGCTTCGAAGCCGGCTCCATCGTCACGCGTGAGGGCCTCAACCTGCCGGATGCGCTGCGCTTTCGCGCGGGCGGTGACGATTCGGTGCGGGGCTATGCCTATCGTTCCTTGGGCCCGCTGACCTCGGGCGTGGCCGGCAGCGGCGACGCCGTCTTCACGAGCAGCATCGAATTGGCGCGCCCGCTCAGTGCCGACCTGCCGCAGTTCTGGGGCGCAGTCTTCGTTGACGCTGGCAATGCCGCAGACGCACTGGCCGACATCCGGACGGTGTGGGGCAGCGGGGTCGGCCTGCGCTGGCGCAGCCCGGTCGGCCCGCTGCGCCTGGACTGGGCCTACGGGGAGGAAGTCAAGCGCTCGCGCCTGCACTTCAGCGTCGGCATCGTGTTCTGAACCAAGTGGCTGCGGCCTCAGTCTGTGGCTGAGGCGTGCAGGCGCGGCGCCGCCGCGTCCTTCGGCGCCACCTTCGGCGCCCCCCCCGCTCGTTCCAGCGGCCAGGCGATCGCCAGCGTCGGGTCGTCCCAGGCGATCGCGCGCTCGCAGTCACGCGCATAGACGTCCGTCGTCTTGTACAGGAAGTGGGTGTCGTCCTCGAGCGCGATGAAGCCGTGCGCCAGGCCCTCTGGGACCCACATCTGCAGGCGGTTGGCGGCTGAGAGTTCGGTCCCCACCCATTGGCCGTAGGTGGCCGACCGCGGCCGGATGTCGACGGCCACGTCCCACACCGCGCCGCGCACGACGCGCACGAGCTTGCCCTGCGCGTGCGGATCGGCCTGGTAGTGCAGGCCACGCAGCACGCCACGAGCGCTGCAGGAGTGGTTGTCCTGCACGAAGGGGCGTGGTGCCGGCAGGCCCAGCGCGGCGAGCTCGCGATGGAAGCGCGGCTCGTTGTAGGTCTCCATGAACCAGCCGCGCTCGTCGCCGAAGACCGTGGGCTCGACGATGACCACGCCGTCGATGCGCGTGGGAATCAGCTTCATCAGAAGGCCTTCTCGCGCAGCACGCGCATCAGGTACTGGCCATAGCCGTTCTTCAACATGGGCTGGGCCTGGCGCTCGAGTTGTTCGGCGCTGATCCAGCCGGCACGGAAGGCGATTTCCTCGGGGCAGGCCACCTTCAGGCCCTGGCGCTTCTCCAGCGTGGCGATGAACTGCCCGGCCTCCATCAGGCTGTCGTGGGTGCCGGTGTCGAGCCAGGCATAGCCGCGCCCCATGATCTCGACGTCGAGTTGGCGCTGAGCAAGGTAGCGCGCGTTCACGCTCGTGATCTCGAGCTCGCCGCGCGCGCTCGGGCGGATGTCGGCAGCGATGTCGCAGACCTGCTGGTCATAGAAGTACAGGCCGGTCACCGCGTAGTTGCTCTTGGGGACGCGGGGCTTCTCCTCGATGCTCAGCGCCCGGCGCTCTGCGTCGAACTCCACCACGCCGTAACGCTCGGGGTCGTGCACGTGGTAAGCGAAGACGGTGGCGCCGGCGGTGCGGGCGGCGGCGCGCTTGAGCATGGGCTGCAGGTCGTGCCCGTGGAAGATGTTGTCGCCCAGCACCAGGGTGCTGGGGTCGCCGTCGATGAAGCGCCGCCCGAGGATGAAGGCCTGCGCCAGCCCGTCGGGGCTGGGCTGTACACAGTAGCTCAGGTTGAGGCCCCACTGCGCGCCGTCGCCCAGCAGTGCCTCGAAGCGCGGTGTGTCCTGCGGCGTGCTGATGACCAGCACGTCACGGATGCCCGCGAGCATCAGCACCGACAGCGGGTAATAGATCATCGGCTTGTCGTAGACCGGCAGCAACTGCTTGCTGACGGCCAGCGTGGCTGGGTGCAACCGGGTGCCGGCGCCGCCGGCGAGGATCAGGCCTTTGCGTTGCATGGGTTCGTCTTGCCTCTCGGTTTCGCAGCCGTGCGGCTGCGCGCAGGTTGGGCGGGCCGTCCTGGTGCCTTCAACGTCCGTGGATCTCACGCAGCATGCGCTCCACGCCTTGTTCCCAGCCCGGCAGCGCCATGCCGAAGGCCGCACGCAGCTTGCGTGTGTCCAGCCGCGAGTTCAAGGGCCGCTGCGCCGGCGTCGGGTAGGCGGCCGTGGCGATAGGGTACAGCGCACCCGGTACTACCCGCACCGGCTGGCCGTGCGCGCGCGCCCAGTCGATGACGAAGCGCGCATAGCCGTGCCAGCTGGTCTGGCCCGCGGCCACGCAGTGGTAGGTGCCTTCGAGCGCAGGCTGCTCCCGCAGCGCGCGGATGGCGTGTGCCGTCACGTCGGCCAGCAGGTCCGCGCCCGTGGGCGCGCCCACCTGATCGTCGATGACGTTCAGCGTATCGCGCTCGGCGGCCAGGCGCAGCATCGTGCGCGCGAAATTGCCACCCCGCGCCGCGTAGACCCAGCTCGTGCGCAGGATCAGGTGCGCGCAGCCGCTGGCGCGGATCGCCTCCTCGCCCTCGAGCTTGGTGCGGCCGTAGACGCTCAGTGGGTTGGTGGGGGCGTCCTCGGCGCGCGGTAGCTCGCCGCTGCCGTCAAACACGTAGTCGGTGCTGTAGTGCACGAGCAGGCTGCCCAGGGCCTGGGCCTCGCGCGCCAGCACGCCCGGTGCCGTGGCGTTGATCGCCTGTGCGAGCCCCGGCTCGGACTCTGCCTTGTCGACAGCCGTGTGCGCCGCGGCATTGACGATGATGTCGGGACGCAGGCGGCGCAGCAGCGGCGCGAGGCTGTCGGGGGCGGAGAAGTCGGCCCGACGCTCGCCCACGGCGTCGAAATCGCAGGCGGTGACGGTGCCCAGCGGCGCCAGCGCGCGCTGCAGTTCCCATCCCACCTGGCCATTGCAGCCCAGCAGCAGCAGGTTCATCGTCGTTGCTCCAACCGGTAGGGCAGCCGCTTTCAGCGGGTGCCGTAGTGGGTGCTGACCCATTCGCGGTAGGCGCCGCTCTGCACGCGCGCGATCCAGTCGCCGTGGCCCAGCACCCACTGCACCGTCTTGCGGATGCCGCTGTCGAAGGTCTCGGCCGGACGCCAGCCGAGTTCGCGCTCGATCTTGCGCGCGTCGATGGCGTAGCGCCGGTCGTGGCCGGGACGGTCCTTCACGTGCGTGATCAGGCGCGCGTGCGGCCCGGCCGGATCCGGGCGCAACTCGTCAAGCAGGCGGCAGATCGTGTGGACGATCTCGAGGTTGGGCTTCTCGTTCCAGCCCCCGATGTTGTAGACCTCGCCGACGCGGCCGCGGGCCAGCACGGCGCGGATGGCGCTGCAGTGGTCGCCCACGTAGAGCCAGTCGCGCACCTGCTGGCCGTCGCCGTACACCGGCAGCGGCTTGCCCGCGAGCGCGTTGACGATCATCAGCGGGATCAGCTTTTCCGGGAAGTGCCAGGGACCGTAGTTGTTGGAGCAGTTGCTGGTGGTCACCGGCAGGCCGTAGGTGTGGTGCCAGGCGCGCACGAGGTGGTCGCTGGCGGCCTTGCTGGCCGAGTAGGGGCTGTGGGGCTGGTAGGGGTGGGTCTCGGTGAAGGCGGCATCGCCCGGGCCCAGGCTGCCGTACACCTCGTCGGTGGAGACGT
>CAIRBF010000300.1 GCA_903876715.1 uncultured beta proteobacterium | reverse complement strand
GGTGATCAGACCCACTGACTCGCCCAGACCCTGGCCGATCAGCGCGCCTGTGGGAGCCAGCATCTCGGGCATGCCCGGAGCGCCCTTGGGGCCGAGATAGCGCAGCACCATCACGTCGCCGGCCTTGATCTGGCCGGCCATGATGGCTGTGAGCGCCGACTGCTCGTCGTCGAATACCCGCGCCGGCCCGGTGATGACCGGGTTCTTCAGACCGGTGATCTTGGCCACGCAGCCCTCGGGCGAGAGGTTGCCCTTGAGGATGGCGAGGTGGCCCTGCTCGTACATCGGCTTGCTGATCGGGCGGATCACGTCCTGGTCGGCACGCGGCTGCGCCGGCACGTCGGCGAGGTTCTCGGCCACGGTCTTGCCGGTGATGGTGATGCAGTCACCGTGCAGCAGCCCGGCGTCCAGCAGCACCTTCATCACCTGCGGGATGCCGCCGGCGCGGTGCAGGTCGATCGCCATGTAGCGGCCGCTGGGCTTCAGGTCGCAGATCACCGGTACCTTGCGGCGCACGCGCTCGAAGTCGTCGATCGTCCATTCCACCCCGGCGGCATGCGCGATCGCCAGGAAGTGCAACACCGCATTGGTGGAGCCGCCGGTGGCCATGATGACCGACACCGCGTTCTCGATCGACTTGCGCGTGACGATGTCGCGCGGCTTCAGGTCGGCCTTCACGGCCTCCACCAGCACGCGCGCGGCCTCGGAGGTGTAGGCGACGATCGGGTCCTCGACGTTGGCCATCGTCGACGAGAAGGGCAGGCTCATGCCCAGGGCCTCGAAGGACGAGGACATGGTGTTGGCGGTGTACATGCCACCGCAGGAGCCGCTGCCGGGAATGGCCCGGCGCTCGATCTGGCAGAAGTCCTCTTCGCTCATCTTGCCGGCGCTGAACTGCCCCACCGCCTCGAAGACGCTGACGATGTTCAGGTCCTGGCCCTTGTACTTGCCGGGCAGGATGGTGCCGCCGTAGACGTAGATGGCGGGCACGTTGGCGCGCAGCATGCCCATCATCCCGCCGGGCATGTTCTTGTCGCAGCCGCCGATGACGACCACGCCGTCCATCCATTGGCCGCCCACGCAGGTTTCGACGCAGTCGGCGATCACCTCGCGCGAAGCCAGGCTGTACTTCATGCCCTCGGTGCCCATCGACATGCCGTCGCTGATGGTGGGCACTCCGAAGACCTGCGGGTTCGCCCCGGCGGCCTTCAGGCCGTCCACGGCCGCGTCGGCCAGACGCTGCAGCCCGGAGTTGCAAGGCGTGATCGTCGAATGTCCGTTCGCCACGCCGATCATCGGCTTGCCGAAGTCGCCCTCGGTGTAGCCCATGCCGTAGTACATGGAGCGATTGGGCGCGCGCGCGACGCCCTCGGTGATGTTCTTCGAGCGGCGGTTGTAGGCCATCGGGGCGGTCTCCGGGTGAGCAACTGACGAAACCCGACACTTTAGCCGCTGCGCCAGCGCCCCTGGGGTACCCCGGGGAACGCCGACAATTGCGCCGAGGAGAGACCCCGACGATGCTTGTGCACCCCCAATTCGACCCCGTGGCGCTGTCGCTCGGGCCGGTGCAGGTGCACTGGTACGGGCTGACCTATCTGGTCGCCTTCGGGATGTTCTACCTGCTCGCGTCGCGGCGGGTGTCGCAGCCCCAATGGGCGCAGGCCGGCTGGAGCCGGCGCGACGTCGAGGACCTGCTCTTCTGGGGCGTGCTCGGCGTCATCGTCGGGGGGCGCCTGGGCTACGCGCTCTTCTACAAGGGCAGCCACTACCTGCAGCACCCGCTGGAGATCCTGATGGTGTGGACGGGGGGCATGTCGTTCCACGGCGGGCTGCTGGGTGTCATCGTGGCGATGGCCGGGTTCTCGCGCTCGCGCGGCCGGCCGTTCTGGCAGGTCACCGACCTGATCGCCCCGTGCGTGCCCGTGGGGCTGGCCAGCGGGCGCATCGGCAACTTCATCAACGGCGAACTCTGGGGGCGGGCCGCCGACCCTGCGCTGCCCTGGGCGATGGTGTTCCCGCAGTCGGGCCTGGCGCTGCCGCGCCACCCCTCGCAGCTCTATCAGTTCGCGCTCGAGGGCCTGCTGCTTTTTGCGCTGCTGTGGGTGTACTCGAGCCGGCCGCGCCGCGCCGGACAGGTGTCGGGAGCCTTCCTGCTGGGCTATGGGGTGCTGCGCTTCGTGGCTGAGTACTTTCGCGAGCCCGACTCCTTCCTCGGGCTGCTGGCCTTGGGCATGAGCATGGGGCAGTGGCTGTGCGTGCCCATGGCGGTTGCCGGCGCGTGGCTGATGGCGCGTCCTGCGGCTGCGGCAGCACGCGGCGGACTCTGACGCAGAATCGAGCGATGCGCCAAGTCTTCCTGGACACCGAAACCACCGGCCTGGACGCCGCCGCCGGCGACCGCATCGTCGAGATCGGCTGCATCGAGATGGTGAGCCGTCGCCTGACCGGCCGTCATCTGCACCGCTACTTCAACCCCGAACGCGCCGTGCACCCAGACGCCGCGCGCGTGCACGGCCTGGGCGACGATTTCCTGGCCGACAAGCCGCGCTTTGCCGAGCACGCGGCCGAGGTGCTGGAGTTCCTGCGCGACGCCGAGGTGGTGATCCACAACGCCGCCTTCGACACCGGCTTCCTCGACGCCGAGTTTGCGCGCCAGGGCCACCCGCCGCTGCGCGCGCTGGCCACACGTGTGACTGACACGCTGGCCATGGCTCGCAGCATGTTCCCGGGCAAGAGCAACTCGCTCGACGCGTTGTGCCGGCGGCTGGAGGTGGACAACAGCCACCGAAGCTTCCACGGCGCGCTGCTGGACGCCGGGCTGCTGGCCGAGGTCTACGTGCGCATGACGCGGGGCCAGGATACGCTGGTCATCGACGCTGCGGACGGTGTCGGCGCTGACGGTTCCGCGGCCGCCCGCGTCGACCTGAGCGCCTATCGCCTGCCCGTCATCGAGCCCAGCGCCGAGGAACTGGCGGCGCACGAAGCCTGGCTGCAGGACCTGGACAAAGCCAGTGGCGGCAAGACGGTGTGGCGAACGCTCGCGCCGGTGGCATAATGCGTGGCTTTCCGGGACACACCCACCCGGGCGGTTAGCTCAGCGGTAGAGCACTGCCTTCACACGGCAGGGGTCGCAGGTTCGAACCCTGCACCGCCCACCAAGGAAATCAAGGACTTGCGCCACCTTCGGGTGGCGTTTGCGTTTCTGGTGCTAGAAAAGTGCGAGAAAGCATGCCCAGACCGTCCGGCATCGCGCTGCCGGTGGCCGCATGGGCGAAACGGTGCCCGCCCAGCGTGCTAGACGCTGAGATCGCCAAGGCCGCGGGCGTCTGTCGCGCAGCTCGGGCCTCTGCTGGCGGCGCCGAGTGTCCCGGGCACCGGGAGCGGGCCGATCAGACGCCCCTGGGCAGGTCCGGCGCAACCGGCGAAAGCGCACGGTGCCCCCAAGCTGAAATTTTCATCATGCCGGGCGTCACGGGGCAACCCATGCGGGAACCTAGCGGCAGGCAAGTCTGCGGAGCTACTGCTTGCGCTGCGCTGATCCATGCACTGCAGATCTCGGCGTGCCTGCTGGACTGGGCCTGCAAGGGCGGCAGCCGGGGCGCTCAGATGCCGGCGCGCAGCTTGTCCTTCTTGTTGCAGCCAACCGTCGACAGGCTGGACCATCACTGTCCAGGTCAATCGTCACCAACGATGGTCTGACCTGCGTCGCTGCCATCAGCGGCACGCAGACGCCACCGTTCCGGGAAGAGCTCACCTGCGGCGGCCGTGCCGCGGCGTGATTCTGATCAGGAATCAAGATGGCCAGATCATTGGTATCGTAGCCCAGAGAGTTCCCACTTGATCTGGTTGAAATGGCTTTGAGTAGCGGCAAGTAGCGACATCGTTGATACACCTGCTTGCACCCCTTACCGCTTGCGACTCAGAAATCTTGAAGTCTCGATCAGAATATTCCCGTCAGTAGCCCGTACGCCCTGGCGGACACTGACAAGGGAATTTTCCCGATGGGGTCATCAAATGGGAGTTAGGCCATGGCAGCAGATTCAGCCCTCGGGGGCGTTCTCGAGAAAAACTGGGATCATCTTCCTGAGAAGACCCAGGCCATCCTGAAGCAAGTTCAGGCGAAGTTCCAGTCAAAGCCCGGTGCCGAGCATGCGGGTAAAGAAGGTAACGGCAGCCATGGCGTGGGCAACGGGGGATCCGGGCACGACACGGTCACCGGGGGTCATGACACCATGGTTGGCGGCCATGACGCGGGTCCTTGCATCACCGACCTTGGTGCCATGAAGCTGCCCGATCTGTCGGGGATCAAGGCCATCGGCGCCGTCGCCCCCGTGGACCTTAGCAGCATCCCCTCGGCGGCTTCGACCGTGGAGTCCGTGATCGCCAAGGCCGCTCCGGCTGCGCATATCGACCTGACGCTCATCGGTCAGTCGGTCGACGCGTTGACGAAGAAGCTGTCCAAGCTCGTCGGCGGATCCTGAGCGTGCATGAGCCGTATCCCAAGGCAAGGTGGCGCGTCAGTGTCTTCTTGCCGGTGGTACGGCCAATGATATTGCTCTCATGAATTATCACGTGTCAGTTCCACGCGATAGAACCCATTGTGAGGTGGTGGGGTATGTCGAGGTGGTCACGCCATTTCGAATTGCCGGATGGGCGATGGATCTGAATTTGCCTGATATCGCTGTCGATCTGGCCCTGCGTATCGACGGTGAAATTGGCAGCTCCTTTCGTCCGCAATTCGCCCGTCCGGCCCTGAATGAAAGCCTGGGTGCGGGTGATGATCAGGTCGGGTTGGTCTGGTTCGAAGTCACGCCTTCCTCGGTATTGGCCGATGGGCGCGAGCACCATGTGGATGTCATGGCCGTAGGAAATGGCGCCGTTCTGCCGGCCGTTGCAACGCAGGTTCGCCATGACGAGCATCGCGTGCTGTGGTCGCGCACCGCCGGGCCGTTGGTCGAGACCGCGCGCCGGCCTGCGGGGCCCCAGGTCTCGGTGGTGGTGCTGAACCGAAATGGCTCTGGCTTGCTGGGCCAACTGTTCAGCAGCTGGCAGGCGCAGGACCGGTCGCCGTTTCCGGTGGAGTGGATCGTCATCGATCACGGTTCGTCGGACGACAGCCTGGAGCTTCTCGACCGGTGGTCGAAACACCTTGACCTGCGGGTTGTCGCTCTGGATCGCAACGACTCGTTCTCGGCCTCCTGCAACCTCGGCGCCACGTTGGCGAACGCGCCGAACTTGCTGTTCATGAACAACGACATCCGTTGGTGCATGGATGCATTGCCGCAGATGCTGCACACCCTGCAGGCAAATGGCGCATGTGCCGTAGGCCTGAAGCTGATGAAGCCCAACCCCGCCCACGTATCGGGGCACGAGGTTCAGCATCTGGGTGTGCGCTTCAAGCTGCGAGAGCAGGGCTATTGGCCGTACGAAGCCGGCATCGAACATCTCGACAGAGAGGCGGCCCACTCCGCTCAGCGCGTCCCCGCCGCCACCGCCGCGGTGCTGCTGGTGCGGCGCGACGACTTCCACGGCGCGGGGGGGTTCCATGCCGACTACTTCTATGGCTTCGAAGATGTCGAACTGTGCCTGCGGCTCGAGCGCGTCACGGGGCGACCGGTGGTCTGTCGCAACGACCTGACCGCGCTGCACCACCACGGCTACACCCGGCTCACCGGTCGCGAAAGCAGCATCTTCGATCGGCTGATGCGCAATGAGCGCGTTCTTCAACAGCATGTCGGTGCGTGGCTCAAGCGCCAATGGTGGATCAGCCTGATCAGCGGCGATCGCTCGCTGTGCAACGAGCCGCTGGTGATCGGCCTGGCGGGCGCCACGGACGCGGGCGTCCGCGGCGGCAGCGACCGTCTTGCGGCCCATTTGGCGCAGGCGATCTCGCGAGCCTGCCCGCACGCTCGAATACTGCTGCTGCCCGCAGCACCTCAGGCCCACGATCTCCGTGACATCCACGTGCTGATCGCTCTGGGCCCGAGCGTCAACCTGCTCGCGGCCCGGCATCGGCGCGCCGACCTGCTGGTGGTGGCCTGGGCGGCCAGCGCTCCTGATGTGAAGAGGTGGGCGCGGTCCGTCGATGCGGGTGTCACGCAGACCTTCGACGTCTGCCTGGCCCGATCGTCTGGGGCGCTGCAGGCAGCGCTGGAGGCCGGGTTTCCGAGCTGCCGCTCAACGCCCGATGAACCGCTAGGCTTTGTGTTGACTCCCCTTCTGCCGCTGCGTCTGAGCGTGGCGCCTGCAGCCCAGACGGCCAGCAGCGCTCGCCGGGCCGCGGCGCTGGTCGCTGCGCTGCGTGCCCAAGGCGCGCTGGCCCATCTGCATGACGCCCAGAGGCCCCGCCTGTCGGAGGTCATGCTTCACCTCGGCCGCGCCAGCGCACCCTTGCCGGGCAGCGTCAACCTGCTTTGCATGTCCGGCGAAAGCAAGGACTCGGCGCCCCGTCCCGGCTTTCATGGCGTTCTGGGAAAGCAGCCCACGCTGGCGGCTGTGCGTGCTGTTTGGGAGAGTGTCGTTGGACCTCTTGTTCCTGCACCCTAACTTCCCAGGTCAGTTCCGCCGCATCGCGCAGGCGCTCGTGAGGGAGCGCGGTGTGCGTGTCTGGGGCATGGGCGACGATTCGTGGATAGGCACGGGCCAGGGATTGCCCGGCGTGGAAGTCATCCGCTATCCCGCTGTGGCGGCTGCGCCGGAAGATACCCACGCCTGGGTCCGCGGCTTCGAGCAGTCGGTGCGCCGCGGCATCGCCGTGATCGAGCGCCTGGCCGAGCTCAAGCGGGCCGGCTTCGAGCCCGACGTGATCGTGACCCATCCGGGCTGGGGCGACGCTTACTTCGTGCGTGACTACTTCCCCGGGGCAGACGTCATCGGTCTGTTCGAGTACTACTACCGTCCCCGAGGCGCGGACGTCGGTTTCGACCCGGAGTTCCCGACCCGGGTGGACGACATCTTCCGGCTGCACGTCACGAACAGCGCGCAGCTGCTGGCGCTCGAGAGCTGCCACCGGGGCGTGTGCCCGACCCCGTGGCAGAAGAGCCTGTATCCGGCGGCCTATCAATCCCGGCTTCAGGTGCTGCACGAAGGCATCGACACAGCGCGCGTCGCGCCCATCAAGGGGGCCCGGTTCACCCTGCCGGACGGCCGGACGCTCGGCGAGGGCGATGAAACACTGACCTTCGCCAGCCGCTGCCTGGAGCCGTACCGTGGCTTTCATCAATTCATGCGGTCGCTGCCGCGCATCTTGCGCGAGCGCCCGCAGGCCCAGGTGCTGGTGCTGGGGGACAACGCAGCCCATTACGGGCCCAAGCCGCCCGGCGAAGGCGGATGGAAGCAGGTCTATCAAGCCCAGCTGCGCGGGCAGGTGGATTGGCACCGGGTCCATTTCCTCGGTGCATTGCCCTACGACGACTACCTCCGCGTGCTGCGGGTGTCCCGCGCCCACGTCTATCTGACCTACCCCTTCATCCTGTCCTGGTCGATGCTCGAAGCCATGTCGGCGGGATGCCTGCTGATCGCTTCGGACACGGCGCCCGTGCGCGATG
>CAIRBF010000299.1 GCA_903876715.1 uncultured beta proteobacterium | reverse complement strand
TGCGGGTGCCGCCGCAGGCCTCCTGAGCCACGACCAGGACAACACCGCTCGGGCTGGGGCCAGTCACGGTGCCGTCATGCAGCACGCCCATCCTCCTGGCATGCGACGCGTCGAACTGATCTACTTCAACGCCGGCGGGGGGCACCGCGCCGCCGCGCATGCCCTTTGCGACGTCATCGGGCAGCAGCAGCGGCCGTGGGACCTCAGGCTTGTCAACCTCTTCGACATGCTGGATCCGACGCGCGCCTATCAGCGCTGGACCGGCTCGTGCCCGGAGGACTTCTACAACATGCGCCTGGCGCGGGGCTGGACCTGGGGCCTCGAGACCGAGCTGCGGATGCTCCAGCGCGGCATTCGGCTCTCCCACCGCTGGATGGTGAAGCGGCTCGCCAGCCACTGGGCGTCGACACGGCCGGATCTTGTGGCCTCCCTGATCCCGAACTTCAACCGCGCGATGCACGACGCGCTGGCCCTGGCGTGGCCCGAAGCCCCCTTCGCGACCGTGATGACCGACCTGGCCGACACCCCGCCGCACTTCTGGATCGAACCGGGGACCACCCAACACATCGTGTGCGGCAGCAACGAAGCACTGCGGCAGGCCCGGGCGGCCGGAGTGCCCGGGCAGCGGATCTGGCTCACCTCGGGCATGATCCTGCGGCCCAGCTTCCACGCGCTGCCACCCCTGGACCGCCGGGCCCTGCGGCGCGAGCTTGGGCTCGATCCGGACCTCCGCACGGGCGTCGTCCTCTTCGGCGGACATGGTTCATCGCAGATGCTGGAGATCTCGAGGCATCTGGAGGACGTGCAACTGATCCTGCTGTGCGGCCACAACCGCGCACTCGCCGAGGCCCTGCGGGCCCAACGGCACCGCGCTGCCCGAGCCGTGGTCGGGTTCACCGACGACGTGCCGCGCCTGCTGCGCCTGGGCGACTTCTTCATCGGCAAGCCCGGCCCCGGCAGCCTGAGCGAGGCGGTTCACCTGGGGCTGCCCGTCCTCACTTTCGACAACGCGGCCACGATGCCGCAGGAACGCTACAACGTCCGTTGGCTCAGGGAGCAGGGCCTGGGGCGGGCGGTCCGCCATCCTCGGGAACTGCGACAGGCGTTCGATGTGCTCCTGTCGGGCCCTCGTTCGCGAGCCGCCGATTCGGCTGCACCGGCCAACCGCGCCGTCTTCGAGGTCGTCGACATCCTCGACGAGCTGATGCGCTGGGCTCAGCCCAGGCCGGCCGGCAGTGTCGTCGACGGCTCGCGCAACAGCCTGCCGGTCGCCCGCGCGGCCGACGCCTCTTCCCTCGGGTGGGCCGTCTCGCGCTGAACCGGCGCGCGGGCCAGTTGCGGCGGCACCCAGGGAGACACCAGCCGGGGCTCCGCGGCGACGACGGCTGGCAAGGCCTGGATGCCGGTGCTGCAGTCCACGATCTCCAGCCGTCCGTCGTGGTGCTCCACCAGCGCGGTCAGCGACTCGACCCAGTCGCCGTCGTTGCAGTACAGCACGCCGTCGATCTCGCGCATCTCGGCGTGATGGATGTGGCCGCAGACAACGCCGTCCGCACCACGCCGGCGTGCCTCGCGCGCGACCGCGGCCTCGAAGTCGCTGACGTAGCTGACGGCGCGCTTGACCTTGAGCTTCAGGTACTTCGACAGGCTCCAGTACGGGAACCCCAGGCGCGCCCGGGCGCGATTGAGCCAACGATTGATCTTCAGCGTCAGCTCGTAGGCCACGTCGCCCACGTAGGCCAGCCACTTGGCGCACTGGATCACGCCGTCGAACAAATCACCGTGCGTGACCCACAGGCGGCGTCCGTCGGCGGTGACGTGGATGCAGTCGTCCACGACCTCGATGCCACCAAAGCTGTGCGTCGCGTAGCGACGCGCGAACTCGTCGTGGTTGCCCGGCACGAAGACCACGCGCGTGCCCTTGCGCGCCTTGCGCAACAGCTTCTGCACGACATCGTTGTGCGCTTGGGGCCAGTACCAGGAGCGGCGCAGCTGCCAACCATCGACGATGTCGCCCACCAGGTACAGGGTCTGGCAGCGTGTGGCGCGCAGGAACTCCAGCAGCGCCTGCGCCTGGCAGCCCGGTGTGCCCAGGTGCAGGTCGGAGATCCAGACGGTGCGCACGTCCAGCTTGGCGTCGGTATCGGTGTCGAGGTCCATCGGCACGTGTCCGGTCGAGGCGTTGCGGCATCGTCGCGGCACACCGTGACGGGCCCGTGACCAGCGCCAGGCGCGCGGCGCTGCCGCCACAGCCCCGGCGCGCAGCCAGGGCTTGTCTTCGTGCCGTCACACGGCGAGGCTACAAGTGTTGGTTTGCCCGCGATCGCCACCCCGATGACCCTCGACCCGACCCGAGACGCCCCACGGGCCGCAGCGCAGGCGCTGCTGGCTGCGCAGGCCGACGATGGCCTGGTCTGCGGCTACCTGTTCGCCCCCGGCCAGGCGGCCGTGGCGCTGCGCTCGACGGCCGAGGCCCGGGCCCTGCTGGCCGCGCCACCGACATCGGGCTTCCTCTGGCTGCACATGAACCTGAGCCACGCCGCGAGCGTGCGTTGGCTGCGGCAGCACGCCGGCCTGGGCGACAACTTCTTCGAGGCGCTGGTGGAGGGCTCGCGCTCGGCCCGGATCGAACGCGATGGCGACACGCTGTTCGCCGTGCTGAATGATGTCACCTTCGACTTCGGGTTCGAGGCCCAGGAGGTCGAGACACTGTGGCTGCAGGTCAGGCCGCAGCTGGCGGTGAGCGCGCGCCGCCGGCCCTTGAAGTCGGTGGACCGGCTGCGCACCGAGGTGCGCGCCGGCCAGGTACTGGACAACAGCGTCGACCTGCTGGACCACCTGTTGCGGGATCAGGCCGACGAGCTGCAGCGCATCCTGCGCCGCGCCGCTGACCGCCTGGACGATGTGGAGGATGCGGTACTGGCCGGACACCACACCGAGCACGGCACGGAGCTGGCGCGGCTGCGCCGGCTGATGGTGCGGCTACAACGGCTGCTGACGCCCGAACCCGGTGCGCTGGCGCGGGTGCTGGCACGTCCCCCGGCCTGGCTGTCGGCCGGCGACATGCAGCAGTTGACCCAGGCCAACGAGGAATTCGCGCTCGTGCTGCGCGACATCGCCGCGCTGCAGGACCGCATCAGGCTCATGCAGGACGAGTCCGCCAGCCTGGTCGCCCAGGAAAACAACCGCAGCCTGTTCATGCTGACCATGGTCACGGTGCTGGCGCTGCCGATCAACCTCGTATCGGGCCTGTTCGGCATGAACGTCGGCGGCATCCCGCTGGCCGGGGACAGGGGCGGCTTCTGGATCATGGTCGGCCTGATCGCCACACTGACCGGCTTCATCGCCTGGCGCGTGACGCGGCGGCTGCGGGGGGACTGAAGGCACAGGAACAGGCCTGCAGCCTGAACGCTGACACACGCCCCACCGCAAGTCGGCGGTCTAGGGCCTGTCCGGGTTCAGGCCCGCTTCGGGCGTCCGACCTTGATGGTCTCCAGGCGCTCCAGGGCAGCCCGCAGCTTCTTCACGTCGAGGGCGGCAAGTGCCTGCAGACCCGCGCGCAGCAGCTCGCTCTTCTTCGCCGGACGGCCGGCGCCAAGGGCACGCTCCTTGAGTGCCGCGATGAGCGCGAAGTCGGCCTCAGGCATCGTGAAGCTGTCACGCACCAGGGCCTTGCGGGGCTTGGGAATCTTCACCGCCTTGTCGGGCTTGACGGGCTTGGACGCTTCCTCGGGCTTGTCAGCCCGCTCGGCCTTGACCGCCTTGGCGCCAGGCGCCGGGCTCTTGCGGCCCTTGTTCGCCTGATCCGCCCCTGCAAGCATGGCCTCCTCGGGCGCAGTGGCAGCCGCTGGAGCATTGGTAACCTTAGGAACCTTGGACAACCGAGCGGCAACGGCGAGTTTGACGGCTTTGTCGGACATGACATTCCCCGAAAATGTATAAATAGTTTATACGATTGATCGGCAAGCCCTGCCAGGCAATAGGCCTTGACCCTTTCGCGGCAGTGGCAGTGAAAAAGGCCTCACCCCGGCCGTCGATGCTCAGCTCACGGCCAGCCGCCCCAGGACACGCACCGAGCCACCTTCGGCCCGCAGCACCAGTCCCTCGCCCGAGGCGCTGTTCTCGCCGGTCAGGTCGGACAGGACGAACATGTGCGTGACCCAGGCGTCGAATTGGCCCGGTCGAGCGGCAGCCTCGGCCACGGCCAGGGACAGGCGCCGGACCGCCGCCGCAGCATGGCTCGCTGCAATGCCATCGCCCCACGGGGACCCCAGATCCGGCTCGACACGCGCGCCGCCGAAGGCCAGCGCTGCAGTGTCGATGCAGCGGCACCACGGGCTGGTCAGGACCTCGCGCGGCTGGAGCCCGCGCGACCTGAGCCACTGGCCGATGCGGCGCGCCTGCCGTCGTCCCTCGTCGTCAAGGTTGCGCTGCGTCGAGCAATCTCCGAGCCGAAACCCCGGCGGATCGAAGGTGCCGGGGGCGCGAGCGTGGCGAAAGGCGATCACGACGCCACCCGCGCGCAGGTCGCGCTCGACGGCGGCCTCGGTATCGGCCCACGCCAAAAACGGCATGGCCAGCAGGGCGGCGATACCAGCCCGACGATCGAACTGTGGGACTGCCGACCCGACACCTTCCCGAGCGCCAGCCGGATCGCGGAAAGCGCCGCAGACACGACGCGCCATGGTCACACCTGCATCGGGCTTCATCGGGGGACTCCTCCAAGATTGACAACCCGTCGAAAGATGAGGGCGTAGCGGCACGCCATCCCTGCATCCGCAGCCGACGAAGCGCTGCGTCCGCATGAATCGCTGAAGGTGGGAAGCGTATTCGACAAAGCCGCCGTGCAGCGCGCAGGCTGTCATGCGAATTTCACGAACGGGAACTAAGGTGGCGACTTTCCGGAGTCAATTCGATGAACTGTTCCAGGTCCCTGCCTGCCCTCACTGCCTGCGCTGCTGCCGCCCTGCTGACCGCCTGTGGAGGCGACAGCCCCAGCCTGGTGGGCGTGTTCGTCGATGCCCCGGTCGAGGGCGTCGCCTACCGCATGTCCACCGGTGAAGCCGGCCTCACCGATTCCGCCGGCCGGTTTTACTACAGGGAAGGCGCTACGGCCACCTTCACCGTCGATGGCGTGACACTGCCGCCGGTCGCCGCGAAAGCCGAGGTCACGCCGCTGGACATGGTCGGCGCGACCACACCGGACGACCCGCGCGCGGTGGCGCTGGCGCGCTTCCTTCAGACCCTGGATGGCGACGGCAACCCCGACAACGGCATCCGCGTCGACCGGACCCGGCTCGCCGCGGGCGCCGCCGCGCCGGCCACCTGGACGGAGGACACCAATGTGGGCGCCTTGTTCCAGGCGGGCGTGACGGTTCGCGACGCCACGCAGGCCCGGCGCCACATGGCCAGCACCCTGGCCGCGCGCTCGACGGCGGCGAAGCTGACGCTGGTGGGGCGTTACGCCCCCTTCAGCGCACCGTACACCGGCGACGCAGCCACGCGCTTGGTGGCCGAGATCATCGCCTTCCACCCGGCCAGCAAGTCCGCCTTCGTGACCGTCGACACGACGGCCGAAAAGTCCAGTTTCAGGCGCGTCGATCTGTCGAGCCTGGGCACGACCGCCCTGGAGAATCCCACCGTCGCGTCCAACCTCCCGCCGGGCGTGACCGTGTCGGTGGCCGCGCATGTGAACGACAGCGCGTTCACCGCGGGCGGTGTGCAGAGTCTGGACGTCAGCGGCAACCTGCTGGCCATTGCCGTGCAGGCAGCCAACAAGACGGACAACGGTGTGGTCGCCTTCTACAGCCTGGATGCCAATGGAGCCGCCACCTTCGTCAAGAAGGTCGCGGTCGGCTCGCTGCCCGACGGCGTGGCGTTCTCGCCCGACGGCAAGCACCTGGTCGTCGCCAACGAGGGCGAGCTGAGCGCCACCTTCAAGTCCGACGGCATCGACCCCGAGGGCTCCATCTCGATCATCGCCGTCAGCAACGGCGTGCCGGCAGACGCCGCGACGGCCCTGGACTTCAAGGCCTTCAACGTCGGCGGCGCGCGCGCCAGCGAGTTGCCCGCGGGTGTGCGCCTCGGCCGAGCCAGCGCCACGGTGGCGCAGGATCTCGAGCCCGAGTTCGTCACCGTCGCAGCTGACAGCAAGACGGCGTACGTCTCGCTGCAGGAGAGCAACTCGATCGCCGTCGTCGACCTCGACGCCAAGCGCATCACCAAGATCTTCGCGCTGGGCTACAAGGACCATGGCCTGGCGCGCAACAAGATCGCCGCCTCGGACCGCTACGCCAACGGCAGCAGCTCGGCCAGCGCCCACACGGTGATCCCGACGCTGAAGAGCTATCCGGGCCTGTACGGCGTCTACATGCCCGACGGCGTCGCGGCCTACACCGTCGGCGGGAAGACCTACGTGCTCACCGCCAACGAGGGCGACGACCGGGATGACTTCCTCGCCACCCCCGAGACAGCGCGCGTCGCCTCCCTCTCCCTGGACCCCACGGTGTTCCCGAACGCCGCGGCGCTGCAGAACAACGCCGAGCTCGGGCGCCTGACGGCCCTTGCCAAGCACAGCGGCGGCCACTTCGGCGACACCGACAGCGACGGTGACTACGACCGCGTCCACATCGAAGGCGCGCGCTCGTTCTCGGTCTTCGACCCCGATTCCGGGACGCTCGTGTACGACTCCGGTGACGACCTCGAGCGCATCGTCTACAACGCCATCGACGACGAGGCGAACGCGGCGAACAAGCTCAAGCTGATCCAGGCACCGCAGGTGCTCGGACGGCTGGACAACAAGGGGCCGGAGCCTGAAGGGGTCGTCATCGGCCAGGTGCGCGATGCCACCTACGCCTTCATCGGCCTGGAGCGCTCCAGCGCCATCGCTGTCTACGACATCACCAACCCCGCCGCGCCCCGCTTCGTCCAGGTCGTGCGAAACACCACCGACCTCGACAACGGCGACATCAGCCCCGAGGGCCTGAAGTTCGTACCGGCTGCCCAGAGCCCCACAGGCAAGGCACTGCTGCTGGTGGGCTACGAGCTCTCAGGCAGCATGGCGGTGTATCAGTTCGATTGAGAAAGTAAAGCCCCCGCCTGGAACACGGCCGGAAAACTGCCGCGCGCTCGTCGAAACACCGTCAGAGCGCGCGGCGCGGGCAGACGGAAAAGGATCCGCCCGCCATCCAGGTCACTTCGGCAGGACAACGGTGTCGATGACGTGGATCACGCCGTTGCTGGCCGCGATGTCGGTCGTGACCACATTGGCGCCGTCGACCTTGACACCACCCGTGGTGGTGATGGTCAGCTCGCCGCCCTGGACCGTCTTGACCTTGCCGGCCTTGACATCCTTGGCCATGACCTTGCCGGGAACGACGTGATTGGTCAGCACCGCGGTCAGCTTGGCCTTGTCGGCCAGCAGCGCGTCGAGCGTCGCCTTGGGGATCTTGGCGAAGGCAGCGTCGGTCT
>CAIRBF010000298.1 GCA_903876715.1 uncultured beta proteobacterium | reverse complement strand
TGCCGCGGCGGTGGCCGCGCGCACCGTGCTGGCCGACCGCTGGGCGGCCACGCAGGCGGCCGACGCGCGGCGCGCGGGCCGGCGGCGCGTGCACTACCTGTCCATGGAATTCCTGATGGGCCGCGCGATGCACAACGCGCTCTCTGCGCTGCAGGTCGACACCCACCTGTCCGAGCTGCTGGGCGCGCAGGCGCCGGCGCTGCACGAGCTGGTCGCGCACGAGCCCGACGCGGCGCTGGGCAACGGCGGCCTGGGCCGGCTCGCGGCCTGCTTCCTCGACAGCTTCGCCACGCTCGGCCTGCCGTCCTTCGGCTACGGCCTGCGCTACGAGCACGGCATGTTCATGCAGGTGATCCAGGACGGGCGCCAGGTCGAGCGGCCCGACGACTGGCTGCGCCACGGCAGCCCCTGGGAGCTGATGCGCCCCGAGCTGCGCTACCACGTCGGCTTCGGCGGCATGGTGCAGACCAGCGGCCGCCACCGGCGCTGGGTGCCGGGCGAGCTGATCGTGGCCCAGGCCTTCGACTTCGTCGTGCCCGGCCACGGCACGCGCCACGTCTCGACGCTGCGGCAGTGGAACGCGCAGGCCTCGCGCCCGATCGACCTCGAGACCTTCTCGCGCGGCGAGCACGCGGCGGCGGCACGCCACCTGCACGACGCCGACGCCCTGAACTGGGTGCTCTACCCCGACGACAGCACGCCGGCCGGGCGCGAGCTGCGGCTGCGCCAGGAGTACTTCCTCGTCAGCGCCTCGCTGCAGGACATGCTCGGGCGCCACCTGCGCGAGCACGGCGATGTGCGCAGCTTCGGCCAGCTCAATGCGGTGCACCTGAACGACACCCACCCGGCGCTCGCGCCGGCCGAGCTGATGCGCCTGCTCGTCGACGAGCATTGCCTGGAGTGGGACGAAGCCTGGGCAGTGACGCGCCAGGCCGTCAGCTACACCAACCACACGCTGATGCCCGAGGCGCTGGAGACCTGGAGCCTGCCGCTGTTCGAGCGCATGCTGCCGCGCCACCTGGAGATCGTCTACGAGATCAACGCCCGCTTCCTGGCCGAGGTGCGCGCGCGCCACCCCGGCGACGAGGAGCGCGTGGCGCGCATGTCGCTGATCGACGAGAACGCCGAGCGCCGCGTGCGCATGGCCGCGCTCGCGGTGGTGGCCTCGCGCCGCGTCAACGGCGTATCGGCACTGCACTCGCAGCTCATGGTGCAGACGCTGTTCCGCGACTACGCCGAGCTCTGGCCCGAGCGCTTCCTCAACGTCACCAACGGGGTCACGCCGCGGCGCTGGCTGCAGCAGGCCAACCCGGGCCTGTCGGCGCTGCTGGACCGCCACATCGGCACCGGCTGGCGCAGCGATCTCGCTCAGCTCGCGCTGCTGGCGCGCAAGGCCGGGGGCAAGCGCATCGGGCAGGAGTTCCTGGCCGTCAAGCGCGCCAGCAAGGACCGGCTGGCCGCGCACATCCGGCGCGAGCTGGGCTTCGCGGTCGACCCGGCGAGCCTGTTCGACGTGCAGATCAAGCGCATCCACGAGTACAAGCGCCAGCTGCTGAACGTGCTGCACGTGGTCGCGCGCTGGCAGGCGATCACCGCCGACCCGGGTGCCGGCTGGCAGCCGCGCACCGTGGTCTTCGCCGGCAAGGCGGCCAGCGCCTACGTCGCCGCCAAGGAGGTGATCCAGCTCATCCACGACGTCGCGCGCGTCGTGAATGCCGATCCGCGCACCGAGGGCCTGCTCAAGGTCGCCTTCGTACCCAACTACGGCGTGAGCCTGGCCGAGCTGATCATCCCCGCGGCCGACCTGTCGCAGCAGATCTCCACCGCCGGCACCGAGGCCTCGGGCACCGGCAACATGAAGTTCGCCATGAACGGCGCCTGCACCATCGGCACCTGGGACGGCGCCAACATCGAGATGGCGCAGGCCATGGGGCCGGAGCAGATGTTCGTCTTCGGCCTGCGCGCCGAGGAGGTCGCCCGCCTCCGCGCCGAGGGCGGGGACCCGCGCGGGCGCGTCGACGCCAACCCGGCGCTTCGCGCCGTGCTCGACGCCATCGCCGACGGCACCTTCTCCCACAACGAACCCGCGCGCTACCGCAGCCTGGTGCAGCAGCTGGTGCAGCGCGACCCCTACTTCCTCACCGCCGACTTCGCCAGCTACGTGGCCACGCAGCGCGAGGTCGACGCCCTGTACGCCCAGCCCGCCGCCTGGGCCGAGCGCGCGCTGCGCAACATCGCCGGCATGGGCGGCTTCAGCGTCGACCGCACCATCGCCGACTACGCGCGTGAGGTCTGGGCGCCGCCGGCGTGAGCGTGCGTCGCGTGCCTTGGATTCGCGGTCGATACACTCGAACGCATGCACCCTGCCGTGGCCGATCATCGCGAAGGCATCGCCGTCGGCTGCCGGCGCTTCGGCATCCGCCAGCTCGAGGTCTTCGGTTCCGCCGCAAGGTCGGCGGGGTTCGACGCCCGCCACAGCGACATCGACTTCCTCGTCGAGTTCGACCCACAGGCGGGCGCCGACCTGGGCACCTACTTCGATGCCCAGGCCGCCCTTGAAGCCCTGCTCGGCCGCCCTGTCGATCTGCTGGAGCGCGGCGCCCTGCGCAACCCTTACCTGCTGCGCGAGATCGAGCGCGAGCGCGAGCTGGTCCATGCCGCGTGACCCACGCGCTTTCCTCTGGGACGTCAGGGAGGCTGGGCTTGCGATGCGTTGCACCGTGGCGAGCATGACCGCGGCTGCACCATGAGCCGGTCTGCAGGCGCGGGCGCACCCTGCGACTGACGGCGTGCATGGCCATGCTCCCCGAAGCCGACCTCCAAGCGCTGTTGCAGGCCCGCCACCCGGACCCCTTCTCGGTGCTGGGCCTGCACGCCGACGCACACGGCGCGCTGTGGGTGCGCGCGCTGCTGCCGGGGGCGGCTGAGGTCGCGGTGCTCGAGGCCGGCAGCGCCCGCGCGTTGGCGGTGCTGCCGCGGCGCGACGCGGCGGGCTTCTTCGAGGGCGAGGTGCCGCGCCGGCGGCGGCGCTTCGACTACCGGCTGCGGGTGCGCTGGGAGCAGGGCGCCGAGGGGGTGTACGACGACCCCTACCGCCACGCGCCGCTGCTGGCCGACGCCGACCTGCACTACCTGCATGAGGGCACGCACCTGCGGCCCTTCGAGGTGCTGGGCGCGCACCCGCTGACCCTGGGCGAGGGCGCGCTCGCCGTCGAGGGTGTGCGCTTCGCCGTCTGGGCGCCGAATGCGCAGCGCGTGAGCGTCGTCGGCGACTTCAACGCCTGGGACGCGCGCCGCCACCCGATGCGCCACCGCGGCGGCAGCGGCGTGTGGGAGCTGTTCGTGCCGCACGCGGCCGAGGGTGACCGCTACCGGTTCGCGATCCGCACCCACGACGGCCGTGTGCTGCCGCTGAAATCCGACCCCTGCGCGCGCGCCGCCGAGGTGCGCCCGGACAGCGCCAGCTCGTCGCGCCGCCGCTGCCGCCGCGCCACGTGCTGCCGCCCGGCCGCGCGCAGGCCAACCGGCGCGACGCGCCGGTGTCGATCTACGAGGTCCACGCCGCCTCGTGGCGGCGCGGCGAGGGCGGGCGCTTCCTCACCTGGGACGAGCTCGCCGCGCAACTGCCGGCCTACGCGGCGGGCCTGGGCTTCACCCACGTGGAGCTGCTGCCCGTCAGCGAGCACCCCTACGACGGCTCCTGGGGCTACCAGACGCTGGGCCTGCACGCGCCCACTTCGCGCCACGGCCCGCCCGAGGGCTTCGCGCGTTTCGTGCGCGCCTGCCATGCCCAGGGCCTGGGCGTGATCGTCGACTGGGTGCCGGCGCACTTCCCGACCGACGCGCACGGCCTGGCGCAGTTCGACGGCACGGCGCTGTACGAATACGCCGACCCGCGCGAAGGCTGGCACCACGACTGGAACACGCTGATCTACAACTTCGCCCGCCACGAGGTGCGCAACTTCCTGGCCGGAAGCGCCTTGTACTGGGTGGAGCGCCAGGGCGTGGACGGCCTGCGCGTGGACGCGGTGGCCTCGATGCTGTACCGCGACTACTCGCGCCGCGACGGGCAGTGGGTGCCCAACGTCCACGGCGGGCGCGAGAACCTGGAGGCGATCGCGCTGCTGCGCCACGTCAACGAGGTGCTGGGCGCGCAGTGCCCGGGCGCCATCACGC
>CAIRBF010000297.1 GCA_903876715.1 uncultured beta proteobacterium | reverse complement strand
TCTCGGTGCGCGTGGCGGTGAAGAGCAAGGGCCCAGGGATGCCCTGCTGGCTGCGCTGCAGCAGCCAAGCCCGCAACAGCCGCGCGGCCCAGGGCGCCAGTGGCACCTCGCGCTCCGCGATGGCGCCGTGCGCCGGCAGGCGCAGCTTCCAGGGCAGGCCGGCGACCCGCCCGCCTTCGGTCACCACACCATCGAGCAGCGCGGCGCGGACGTCGCCGGGCGTCAGGCCCGCGCCGAGCTGCAGGGCCACGGCCGTGCGGTTTCTCAGGCTTTGCCATTTGCCGCCTTCATCCGCGCCCTGGTCCTTGCCGCGGCTGGGGTCCACGAGCCAGGCCACCAGCCGGCGCGCGCGCGCGGGATCTAGGTAGCCAGGCAGTTCCTCCTTGTGCGCGGCCTGGGCGTAGCGCCATTCGGGGCGCTGCATCAGCAAGGCCTGCGCTGCATCGTTGAGGGCCTGGCCCGTGAGCCTGCAGTGGCGGCGCAGCACGGCATCGAGCAGCCGCAGGAGCCGCCAGACATAGCGGGGCGACAGTTCTTCAGCCTGGCCCCGTGAGGCGATGTAGGCCTCCAGGTCGCCGACGGTCAGCTCTTGAAGCAAGATATCTCGAGCGATTGCCCAGTCACTGAAGGCCTTCCACATTGACGCATAAGTGGTGCCGGAGCTGTCTTGCCGCAGGCGGCTCGCGTCTCGCTTTTCTCGCAGCCAGGCTTCGAAAGCGCCGGCATAGACGAGTGGGCTGGCACCGTCGGCGCCGCAGTGCTCGAAGAGGTCTTGGGTCATGGCTGGAATGGTGAGGTGCCCCGACCCAAAAGTGTACTAACGGCATTTAGCTTGTACAAACCGATTGAATAGCTTCCAACCAAACGCCTCGCCGTTAGTTCACTTTGCAATCGGGAGCCCGCCGACGACAGACACGTCAGAAGACTACGATCATTCTTATGTCAACTCTGCTCAGATCGGCTTGTGAGGCGCCGCAAGAGATGCCCGAGCCGTACATCGGCATGGCCGCAAGGGCAAACCGCGACGCCCAGGCAGGCGCCAGGCGTCCGCGCAAGGAAGACCTGGCGCTTTGATTTGCCACCGCAGCCGCCGCAGACCTTACACAGGATGCAGGCGATCGGTATTGATTGATAATCGCGTAAAGTGTGCGCAATGACACAGCATTCGACTGTTGAGTGGGGCCCCGGCCACAGCCGCAGCCGCAAGGAGATCCACTCGCACGCCAATTTCGACTGGGTGGAGGCCCGACGACCATGAGCAAGTTTTCGCCCGCGGCCCGCGAAAGGGCGGTCCGGATGGTGCTGGAGCGGCGCGGAGAGTATCCGTCGCTGTGGGCGGCGGTGGAATCGACATCTCGAACGATCGGCTGTGTGCCGCAGACCCTGCTGGAGTGGGTCAAGCAGTTCGAGACGGGAACTGGGGAATGTCACAAGAAACGCGCGGCCCAAGGATCGCGCATCCAGGAACTCGAGCAGGAAGTCGAACAGCTCCGGCATGCGAACAGGATCCTCGAAGAGGTGCTCTTCGCAGAGGCCGGGGTGGAGCTGGCCGAGCAAGCCGCGCACCGGTGAGATCGAGGTTTCCGCGCGGAAACCTGACCTGCGCCATGACGGCAACGTCGCTGGCAGCCCTGCAGGCCTCTGGGGCTCGCACGGCCGGCAGCCGCGGCTGAACCCAGGACCTGCGCCCCTTGTCGAGACGCTGAGCTTCAGGCACCGGGACCACGGCAAGGGGTGATTGCGAGGTAGCGTGGACGTTGCCCACCATGTCAACTCCGTTCTTACCGAATTGACACATGCATAATTGTTATTAGCTGTGTGTGTTGTTAATCAACAAAAGACGGTTTCATATCTAGAGATGTCTCCCTCGCTCGTACCGTTGCCCGACAGTACAGCCCCTGTGCCAGAAGATTCAAGGACTTGCGCTGAAGTGGACAGATGAACGCCGATCGCACAGTCCATGGCTGAACCCGGCCTGATGAAGGCCGCGTCAGGGTTTCAGGCTCCGGCCGCGGTCGACGACGCCGGCCGCTCGCCCCAGCGCCGTCCCGGCAGGCCCAGTGGCGCCGCCACGGCCATCGCCTCCTCGCCCGCTGCGACCATCGGCCGCCATCACTTCGGACTGCTGCGGGCACTGGCCGAGGGCTTGCCCGCGGCCGCGAGCTGGAACCGCTACGTCGGCTTCTGCGGGCTGCCCTTCGACGCGCGGCTGCACGCCACGCGGATCGAGCGTCTGTGCCGTCAAGTGACGGACCACGCGGGGCGTCTCGGCGACCGCGAAGCAGCGCTCGCGTATGTCGCCCTGTACCGGCCCAGGCTGCTGGGCTGCGCGGAGCATGCCGCAGGCACCACTGCAAGCACGGCGGCACAGGACGACAGGGAACGAGCGAGCCGCCCTGCCCTGCCCCCGCCGGCCGTCAACGCTGCCGCCGACCTTTCGGCACCATCACTGCCGAGCCTGATGGACTGGGTGGACGAGCAGATCGCCACCTTGCAGCGAAGCGATCCCGACTTCGACCCACAGTTCTACAGCGACCGCGAGTGGCAGCAACTCTATGAGGTGGAGTTCGGGCTCGATCTCGTCCCCGCGGCACCCTTGCCAGCCACACGGATCGCGGCCGAGGACGACGCGGCGCAGGCGGTCCCGAACGCCCAAGGTCCACGCGCACCCGAGCAGCCCGCCAACGCATCCGCGCCCAGCCGGGAGTCGCAGATCGACGCGCTGAACGCGCTGGACGTGCTGATCGTCGCCAGCCCGAGGATGAGCGATCAGTGCAGGGTGTGGCTCACACCGCCTGTGTGCCAGCGGCTCGCCCAAGTGGGTGTGCTGACGCTCACGGACCTCGCCGCCTTCATCAACCTGCACGGCCAGCGCTGGTTCCGGCACGTGGATGGCATCGGTGCGGTTCTCGCGCGCCGGCTGCTGCACTGGATCGAGCCGGTGGCCGCGACCGGCGGAGTGCCACTGAATTCGCGGGCACTGCACTCGCGGTCGCTGGCCCGGCTCACGCGCACAGCGGCGCTGCAGACGCTCGAGGCCGCGTCCTTGCGCGGCTTCGGCATCGTGCCCCTCGAGCGCTTGCAGGTCCCGCCGCATCTGGACGGCCGAACCGGACAGTTCCGCAGTCCCGGGACCAACGTGCTGGACGCACAGACCGATCTGCAGGCGGTGCAGGCCTGGCTGGCCCGCTACCGCGAATCGCCGCGAACGCTGCAGTCCTACCACCGCGTGGTCGAGTGCTTCTATCTTTTCTGCGTGTTGCGCCTCGACAAACCCCTGTCGTCGGTGGCCGAGGCCGACCTTCTCGCCTACCGGGATTTCCTGCGCGCACCCGAACCATCATGGGTGCACCCCGGCCATGCCGAACGCGACAGCGCCGAATGGCGCCCGCTGAAGGGTGCGTTGGGCGCCAGCAGCCAGCGGCACGCCTTCACCGTGCTGGCGTCGATGTTCCGCGGACTCATGGAGGCTGGATACCTGCGCGCCAACCCCGCCCGCGGGGTCGTCCCGAAGATGAAACTGCCCCCCTCGCGCATCGATGTCAGGCGCTCCTTCACCGAGGCCCAGTGGAGCCTGCTGATGCGTACGGTGCGAACCCTGCCCGACGGCGCCGGGCTGCGCCGCAGTGTGCTGGTCCTGGAGCTCGCCTCGACCACGGGGCTGCGGCTGATCGAGCTGGCCACCGCGCGCATGGGAGACCTGAGCCAGGAGTGGGTCGACGGACAGCTCGTGTGGATGCTCGAGGTCCAAGGCAAGGGCAACCGCAGACGCCGCGTGGTGGTCTTCGACGACGTGAAGGTCTTGATCGACCACCACCATGCCGACATGCAAGCCGCGGGCACCCACTTCGACCCCCGGTCCCCGCAGGTTCGAACGTTGCTCGACCGTGCGGACGCCCGATCGATGGACGCCGACTCGGCGGAAGGCGACCGCATGCGGCCGCTGGTGGGCGCACTGAAGGCACCGCCCGCGCGATGGAGCCTGGACGAGCAGGGCACACCCATCCTCGGGCGCGAGCCTGCGGCGCTGGCTGATCGTTTCGGTGCGCTGGATCCCACGGCCCTGTACCAGTCGCTCAAGCGCTTGTTCAAACGGGCGGCCACCGTGGCCCGTGAGCGCGGCGACCTGGTGGATCAAGCCGACGCGCACGCTCTCGAGCAGGCGTCGACGCACTGGCTGAGACACTTCTTCGCCAACAGCCTGGCGGCGAACAACGTCCTGCCCGCAGCGATGCAAAAACTGCTCGGCCACGCCGACCTGAAGACGACCTCGGTCTACATCAACGCCGAGGAGCGGCTGATGGTGCGCGAACTGAGCAAGATGCGCCGGCGACGCTGAGCACTTCCGCGGGGTTTCAGATCGAAGGTCACCGGCTATGGGATGCAGCGCACTGATCGCCGATCGCAGGGGTCCTGAACGTCAACTCCGCCCTGCCGCAGCGCAACGCGCACGGATCCAAGCCCACGCCGGAGGCTGCCTGCGTCCGATGACGTTCGACAACTCGGCCTGACCACTGCAAGAAGTCACAGCCAAGACCTCGGTCCGGCCGCGCCAGGGCCCGTTGCGGCCTCGTTGCTGCGGCAGCATCCCATGAATGGTGACCATGATCGCCCCCCATAAACGGTGACCTCTCAAGAGGGCGCCGGGTCGCGCGAAGTCTTCTGGCGCCCCGCGAGGAGCAGGCACAGGCGACGCCCGGGGCCCGAGGACGCCCAAAAGCAAGCCGGGCCACGGGCTAGGCGCACTGCCGCGATGTGCGTCCGCGGGCAAGATCCCTGCCCTCCAATCAAATCTCTGGGATCCAAAGTCCCATGAAAGGTGACCCAATCTTCATCCCATATCTGGTGACCATTGTTGACCTTGACATTCCTCATCGACGTTAAAAAGGATTTATAAGGGTAGTAAACGCTCACCTCCTATGATGTGTATCCCGATGATACGCCGAGCCTTCCCATGAATAGTGACCTGTTCTTCATCCCATGAACGGTGACTGGTCGATGACCCTCCTCGGCCACTGGCAGGCCCGCCGGAGGCACACGACATCGGTGATGCTCCGGCAGCGGGCATCGTCGAGGACAAGGTAACCAAATCCCATGAATGGCAACCACAAAGCCATCCCATGAGTGGTGACCTGCGCCCACGCAGTGGGTGCCTCGAGGGCTCAAGCTCTGTGCTGGTACCCGCGCTGACGCGGCAAGCCTCTGTCAGGAGAGCGTTTTTGCAGCGCAGCTTTGGCACGACCCGGCATGACCGGCCACACGCTCGTGGCGCATGGATACGCCGAGGTCAGCGCTACCGTCCCACGAATGGTTACCTCCTCACCATCCCACGAAAGGTGACCTGACGGACATGGGCCGGCATGCGCGTGGACGGCGCATCGGTAGCCGTCGCGGGGACGGGCGCAGAACGGACGACCAGGCATCCCCCCGGGTCGGAAGTGCGTGACAACTCAGGACCTTCGAGAGATATCCACACCGAAATAGCCGCCATCCCATATATGGCGACTAATCACCCATATCCACATACTATTCATATCAATAGTAGTAACCCAATCCCCCAAGTCCACATACCTGAACGCCCACAACCAGTGACCTATACTCCCATAACCGGCGACCAATCAACCCTTAAGTGCTTGTTTTATATAGATATTTTTAATCCTAAATGTATTAAAGAAAGATCTAGTGTCAATAAATTACACAACCCGTTGCGGATCTTGTCTGAAGACGTGCGACCGCCAAAGTTCGGCGATTGCGCCGCCACCCAGGAACGTGTAGCATCGGCATTCCAACCGGCCACCCCATGTCGACGTCCAGTACCCAACGAGAGCTGGTGAGTCTGCCAGGTCAGATATCCCTGTTCGCCCACCGTGAGGTTCCTGACCCGTTCCGCAAGGCGGTCGAGATCCTGCACAACAAGCCCAAGGCCCCGCTGACGCTGCTGCAGCGCAAGCTCTTCAATGCCTTGGTCAAGCATGCCATCGAGAAGCCGGCGGACGATCGCGGCTGGTGGTCGATCACCTTGCGCAGTCTGCAGACCGACGTGGGCTTCGACTCGAACAACCGCGAGTACCTAAAAGAGTCGGCCAGAGCCTTGATGTCCATCGTGTTCGAGTGGGACCAGATGGCGCCGCAAACCAAGCGCGGTGCATGGAAAGCCTCGGTGATGTTTCCTGAGGTGGAACTGCATCCGGACCAGATGAAGTTCCAGGTCAGCTCGCACCTGCGCGAGATCATGCTCAAGCCCGACATCTACGCGATGATCGACATGAGCATCGTCAGGCGCTTTCGCCGTGGCCCGTCGCTGGCGATCTGGGAATTCTGCGTTCGCTACGAGAAGATCGGGCGCAGCGGTGAGATCGAATGGCGCGTGTTCCGTGACATGGTGCTGGGCGAAACAGCCGATTCCAAGACTTACCAGGAATACAAGCACTTCAAGAGCAAGGTGCTGAACACGTCGATTGCGGAGATCAATGCCGAGTCCAATCTCACGGTGGCGCTGGTAGAGACCAAGATCGGTCGCAGTGTCGCCACCATCCGTTTCGACATTGCCCGCAAGCACGTGGAAAACGAAGTCATCGAGTCAGGTGCCGACCTGGAGCTGCTCGGTGAACTGATCAAGCTTGGCGTGATGCAGTCTGAGGCAAAGAAACTGCTCAGGCAGTACCCCGCAGAGCAATTGCGGGCCACGCTGGACTACACGCGCAGACGTCAGGGCGATAAGCGCGGAGAGAAACTGGGCAATCCGGCTGCGTATTTCCGGCACGCACTCGCCAACGGATACGCCACCGTGGACGCTGCTCCGGCCGTGCCCTCAGGCGGTGCGGCGCCCGGTTCCGGGGTCGAGAGCCAGGGTGCGCGCGCCAAGAAGGTGGACCTGCGCGAGGCATTCATGCAGGCCCAGAGCACGGAAGCCGAGGGCTATTTCAAGGAGCTCGACGCGACTGATCAGGCACTGCTGATCGAGCGCTACAACGCTCAGCAGTCACTTGCGGCGTTACGGCTGAACGGCAAGCGCGTGTCCAAGACCTCGGAGATTGCCTTCAAGCGGTGGCTGGCGATGGACCTGTGGGGCGAGCCGGGGCCCGAACAACTGCTGGAGTTCGCGCAGTCGATGCTGGCCAGGCAGACGTGACCACGCGGGTCGCGTCTTTGCCTCGTCGCTGCTGTTCCCGGGCATTGCGCGGTTTCCGCGCGGAAACCGCCCGCATGCCGCGGTGGCCCTGGTGGTGTAAGGGTTCGCTGCGACGCAGCTTTCCCGTCGCGTTCAGCGCCATCTGAAGTGCCGCGTCATGCACGGCAGCACTGACATCTCAAAGATCCATTTGAACTGCGGGCTCGGTCAAGCCGAAGCGGCGCTTGAGTTCATGGATCAGCTCTAGCCTTTCCTTGGGGTCGACGATGCGCACCTCCAGCGAAACCTTGCCGCTGTCCCATTCCTTGAGCACACCGATCTGAGCCGCTCCGCTCTTGATCTTGTACTGGCGACTGAGCTCCTTGGTCTTTCTCCTGGTGCCGTTTTCCAGGCGGGCACGCAGCGCCTCGACTTCCTTGGTGGTGATGTCACCGGCCAGAACCCGTTCCAGCACGCGCATGAGTTCGGCTTGCGTGGCGGCCTTGGACAACAGGTACAGCTCGTAGCCCATCGCCGAGCCTACGCCCTGCGGCTGCTCCTGAATGCGCTGCAGCACGGGCTCAGGCAGCTTGAGCATGCCCAGAGTCTTGGACATCACAGACTTGCTGACGCCCGCGAGCTCAGCGAGTTCGTCCTGATCTGCGACGACGTTGTCCAGCAGCATCTGCTGCCAGACCAGCGCGTCATCGTAGGCCGAGCCGTCATTTCGCTGCTTGTTGTACAGCCGGCTCAAGCGATACATGTCCTTGTGGGACTCTGCCTGCTCGATCATGACGTCGATTTCCGAGCGCCCCAGAAACTGAAGCGCACGCTTTCGGTACTGCCCGTCGATCAGGATGTACTCGCCGGGCCGCTGAGGATGAGGCACGGCTGCGGCCGGTACCTTCTGCCCCTCCGCCGCAATCGAGGCGGCGCGCTCCTTGATCAATTCTTTAGAGTAAATACGACGTGCGTTGTATGGATTATCGTGAACTGTAGATATAGAAACACGCACCACTCGACTCGTGGAGGCGGGCGCAGTTTCTGCGCGGAAACTCGCTGGCTCCAACGCTGCGCCCCCATTGCCGGAGGGCGATGCTACGGACTGCGTGATGGGCGCCTGGTGAATCACCGAAGCGGGAACCGCTTGCGCGGCCCCTTTGGCCACAAGCCCGGCCTTGCTGACGAGACCCGGATTTAGTGCGGCGGCCTTGGGTTTGCTCATGATCACTTCCCTTTATTCATCTGGGCAACCAGATACTCCCAAAGTCGCTGGATCTCGCCGGCGCTGCGGCTTTGACTGTCGAACTCTTGTGCGGTGCGCCCGTCCGTCATCGATGACGCGAAATCCGTTCGCTGGTACAGCACCACCGGACAAACGGCGCCAAACTCGGACAGCGCGATCGCCGCCTCGGTGGTGATGCGAGCTCGCTGTGCAGCACCGTTGATGACGAAAAAGGGCCGCAGTCCCGCAGCCTCGCACATCAATACCGTCTTGCCTACGGCGCGCAGATCGTGCGGGCTCGGGCGGGTGGGGATCACCACCAAGTCAGCGCAGCGAATGACCGACTGGATCGTCTCGGTGATCGCCGGCGGCGTGTCCACGACCGCATAACGGTAGCCACTCTTGCCAAGATCCTTCAGTTGCTGGCCGAGGTTCGCCACGTCGGCCTGGGCGAACGCAGGTGCCGACTGCGTTCGCGCATTCCACCAGTCTGCCAGTGAGCCCTGGGGGTCGGTGTCCAGCAGCACCACGGGCCCGTGACCGCTGAGTTCAGCCTGGACCGCCAGGTGGCCACTCAGGGTGGTCTTCCCTGCGCCGCCCTTCTGGCTCGCAAGCACGATTGTCTTCATGGATCCTCCTGTGGGGAGCTTCAGTGGTGTGGGCGCCGGCCGCGTGAGAGCCAGTTTCCGCGCGGAAACCGCACCACGTTCGCCGTCCAGGCAGCCCACTGATGACGCGTCGATTCCATCGCGCTCGTGCAACGTCGGCCAAGCGCTGTCGCCGCACTGCGGCGACATGAAACCCATGGGTTCAAGACGACTTTCATTTTGACGTAGATCAAGCGACGAATACGGTGATTTCCAAGACGAAATGATACCTATTCATGCACACGTTTGGCGCATGCTGCTCATGCGGTTGTGTCGCCCGGGCGGACTGTGTGCTTCATCGCGACGGTCAGTTTCCGCGCAGAAACCGACTGCGGCCTGCTTGGGGGGCCTTGCTGGCGCACCGGACCGCGGTTGCGGCGATCACGCGTGTTCGGGCAAGAAGGCCGTAAGGATGGGCGCAGCCAGTGGATGCGCCGGGGTCGCAGGGCGGCGTGGCCTGCGCGCGGGACGGACCTGGGCCGGCCCCGTGGTCGCGCCGGTCTACAGCCTGGGCTGGCTCGAACTTGAAGGCGAGGTGATTCCGGCGCCCTTCCACCGGGTGGGGCCGCGTGCGCGCCTGGGCAGGCGCCGCGTATCAGAGCAGGCGCCTGCCGTTTTCATCCTTTTGGAACGATGAGCGTCGTTTCTCTCAGGTTCCGGTGCGACGAAAGAGACCGTCGCAGCAGATCGCGTACCCTGGGTATCAAGTACGTACCGCCGGCGCGGTGCCGGTGGCCGGCCTCGTCCACCCAGGCGTCGCCGTGCAGGGTGACCTCGATCGCGATCACGCCCTGGGCGGCTCGCACCGTGTCCTGGATGGTCGACAAGACCCGTGCGTCCATGGCGGCGTGGCGTGGCTGGATGACCAACTCCGCGCCGTGCTGGTGGAATGCTCCCGCAGCGATCAGGCGCAGCGCGTCGATGGAATCGAGGATGGTGCGCCTGACCGCTGCGATCGCTGGTGCATCCAAGGTCGGATCCAGCGCCAGCCGCACAGACACCGCTGTGCGCGCGAATTCGCCCACGCCCAGCTTCTTCCGCTTGCGCCTGTTCAGCCTCGCGTACCGGCTCGACCCTATTGTCAGGTTGTCGATGCGCGGCCCGCCGGTGCACGGCGGTGGCGCAGACCAGGCGGCTGGCCTGCCCGTGTGATCGGTCATCGTATTTCCTCGAGAAGCCTTCAGCCCGCGTGACGCAGCCCGCATCACCGGGTCGCCACCGGTCCCCCGGTCCGGGCAGCGCGCCTTTTCCATCGTTCGGCTGCGATTCTCCCAGCCAACGATTTCCCAAACTGTGAGAAAGTTTATCTTTGGCTCCCGCCGATACGCGAGCCAAGGCGGGCAGGAGCGTGTCGTCGCCAGGCCCTGGGGGTGGGCGACTTTCACGCCATTTCGCCTGAGGCGCAAGGCTGCGCGCCTGTCCCGGGTGGAGGCGCTCCGACGCTGCCGCGCAATCTCGACCCTTCTGCGCCGGTCTAGCCAGCCGTTGCACACGGTCACAACGCGCCTGAGGGGCGGGCGGGCATGCCGCGGGCGCGCGGGCTCGGTCACGGGTCTTCGCATGGGCGGGCGCTGCGGTTGCGCTCCTTGCTGTGCCGATCGAGGGCATGGCGCCCGGCCGCGCATGCGCGCGGAGCGCGCTTGCCCAGCGGGCGGGCCGTCTTCGTCGCACAGCCCTTGGGGCGGGCGCGGCACGACGCTTGGCTACCACATCACGGTGCCTTGAATACGGTGTTTAAACAGTCCGCACCTAGTAAACTAGACAACGACGGATCGACCAGAACAAGACGGAGTTCCATGCCTAGCCGACACCCCCATTCCATCCCGTCCGTGGGGGTTGCCGCCTCCGCTTGCTCGAACGGCGACGTCTTGCTCGCGCCATCAGTGCACTGGCGCCAGGTGCTGGTGGCCTTGGCTGCGGGGTGCTGTTGGGCCCACGCTCACGGGCAAGCGGCGGCGCCTCAGTCCACGGCGCCCACCACGGCCGCCGCGGCGCAGGGGCCTCTGGCCTTGCGTGCGTTCGTCGACCAGGTGCGCAGCTCCAACCGGGCGATCAAGAGCAGGCAGGCCGAGCGTGACATCACGGCCACGGGCGTGGACCGTGCTGCGGCTGCGCTGCAGCCCGTCCTGTCGGCGTCGACGCAGCGCAGTCGCAACCGCCAGGCGAACACGCTCGAGGAAGACCTCATCCGCCAGAACCTGGGGATCTACGATCGCTCCGGAACGGACTACGCCTTGGCAGCCAGCCAGTTGCTCACGAGTGGCGCGAAGGTGGAGGCCAAGGTCACCCTGTCGTCCTTCCTCACGAACATCAAGCAAAACCAGTCCCCTGGTGCCGGCAGCGACCACCGCGTCTTCTACGGCCTGTCCGTGACGCAGCCGCTGCTGAAGGACTTCGGCAGCGAAGTCACCGGCGCTCGGATTCGCGTGGCGCAACTCGACACCGACATGGCCGGCGCCTCCAGCAAGGACACCGAGTCCAGCGTCATTGCCGAGTCGGTGTTCGCGTATTGGGACCTCTCGCTGGCGCAGCGCAGGCTCGATGCGGCCGCGGAACGGCTGCGCATGGGACAGCGCCTGCTGGCGGAGTCGCGCAGTCTCAGCCGCCAGGGTCGGCTGTCAGAGTCGGACGTGATCGACGTGCAGAGCAACGTGTCGCGCTTCGAGGCGAGCGTGAGCGAGGCCAGGCTGGGCGTGCAGGAACGTTCGAACAGGCTGCGCACGCTGATGAGCCTGGGCAGCGCCCCGGGTCTCGGCACGATCGCCGTCAGCGAGCCGCTGGCCGAGCCCACGTCGCAGCCCGTCGCGTTCGAGCAGGCCATGCAGACGGCGCGCGAAAAGCGCGACGACCTGCGGATGCGCCGATGGGCCGTCGAGCGCGAGGAGGTGCAGGTCAGCTACTCGCGCAACCAGGCCTTGCCCAGGCTGGACGTGGTGGCGGGCTACGGGCTCAACGGGCTCGGCGCGACCGAGGCGCGCGCCCTGCGCTGGCAGTCGGATTTCCCGGCCTGGAACGTGGGTGTGCAGCTGTCCATGCCGATTGGCGCGAACAAGCAGGCAGAGGCCGACATGGCGGCTGCGCGCGTGCGGCGGGCCGACGCGCAAGTGCAGCTTGACGCGCTGGAAGCGGCCGTGGCGAGCGACATCGACACGGGCATCGCCACCGTCCAGAGCACGGCCGAGCGCTGGCGTCTGCTGAGCGAGGTCGCGCAGCGGGAGCAGGCGCAACTCGAGCAGGAGCGCAAGCGCCAGACCGCGGGACGCAGCGACATGCGCGAAATCCTGATGCGTGAGGAGCGTGCGATCAATGCTCGGCTGGCGGTGGCCGAGCAGCAGGTGGCCTGGATGAAGGCCCAGGTGCTCCTCGATGCGGCGCAGGGCGTGCTCCTAGAGCGTTACAAGTGAGCATCGCCGACCTGCCAGCGGATCGCCAGCGCGATCGCAGGTCGAGCGCTTGGCGGCTTTCGGCGCTGGCACGGTTCACGGGCGAGGCTGCGGAGTTCTGGCCTGCCTTCCTCGAGGCGGTGGGCGCGGCCGTCGGTGCGCGCCGGGTGTTGCTCATGGTCCTGGCGGGTGACCGTCCCTGGTACGCCCATGCGCAATGGCCCGCGGCCGCCGAACAGGCGTCCTCGGATGTGCCGCAGGCGCTGGATCTGGCCGCGCGCGCGGTGCGCGAATCTCCCGTGCTGCAGGAGCGCCTGGAGGGGGCCGCACCGGCCGGCGCGGCATTGGCGTTTCGGCTCGAAGCCATGCCCTTGCCGCGTGCCGATGCGGCCGTTCTCGTGGCATGGTTGCCGCATGACCCCGGCCGCGCGGGTAGCGCCGCGCTGCTGGAACTGGCCGATCTGGCGGCAGCGGTGCCCGTGGCGTGGACGCGTGAGCAGGGTTCGCTGCTCCCGGCGTCGGCCGCCGGGCAGGCGGGCGCCGAGCGCTTGTACGACGTGCTGCGGATGTCGATTGCGCTGGCCGAGGAGACGCGTTTCATGCGCGCGGCCTTGTCGCTGTGCAATGCGCTGGCGGTGCGCCTGCGCGCCGACCGCGTCTGCCTCGGCTGGGTCAAGGGGCCCTATGTCCGTCTGGTCGCGGTCAGCCATGTCGAGAAGTTCGATCGCCGTGCTTCGGCCTCGCGCGAGCTCGAGAGTGCGATGGAAGAGGCCTGGATGCAAAAGAGCCCCGTGGCCTGGCCCGGGCCGGCCGCGTCGGGTCGCGTCACGCACGCCCACGAGAGTTATGCCCGCACCCAGGGCAGCGGGAACCTGCTTTCGGTGCCCCTGCAAAGCGGCGATGTCGTCCATGGCGTGCTCACCGTGGAGCGGCGGGAGGCGCCCGTCAGTGCCGACGAGTCCTTCGAACTTCGGCTCTTGTGCGACGCCTGCGCCCTGCCCCTGAGCCGCCTGCACGATGCCGATCGGTGGTTCGGCGCCCGGCTCGGCGCGTCGTTGCTGCGCTGGCGCTCGCAGGTGCTCGGTCCCGGGCACGTGGCCTGGAAGCTGGCCGGTGTGGGCGCCTTGCTGCTCACGCTGGTGCTCGCCTTCCTGCCCTGGGATTACCGCATCGAAGCCCCGGTCGCGCTGCGCAGCAAGGATCTGCTGTTCGTGCCGGCACCCTTCGACGGCTATCTGCGCGACGTGAACGTCGAGGTGGGCGACACGGTTGCGCCGGGGGCCGTGATGCTCGCGCTCGACACGCGCGAGCTCGTCCTCGAGGAGTCGATGGCGGTGGCCGACGAGCTCCGCGTGCGGCGCGAAGCCGAGAAATCGCAGGCGGGCCGGCAGTTCGGGGACATGCAGATCGCCTTGGCGCGCCAGCAGGCCTCGGCCTCCAAGTTGGAGCTGATACGGCACCAGGTCGGGCAGTCCCAGGTCAAGGCGCCCTTCGCCGGCGTCGTCGTCGAGGGCGAGCTGAAGAAGAACCTCGGCGCGCCGGTGCGCAAGGGCGACCTGCTCCTGAAGCTTGCAAGCACGGGCGCGACCTACCTCGAGATCGAGATCGACCAGGCCAAGATTCACGAGGTCGGGCCCGGAATGAAGGGCGAGTTCGCTTTCGTGGGGCGTCCGGAGTTGCGCTATCCGCTCGTGATCGACCGCGTGGACCCGGTGGCGACCCTGCGCGAGGGGCGCAATGTATTCGTGGCCCGCGCGCGCACCGAGGTTCCCTACCAATCCTGGTGGCGACCGGGCATGGGCGGGGCCGCGCGGCTGGACGCCGGTGAGCGCCGGCTGATCTGGGTCCTGACCGAGCGCACCGTGCGGTTCCTGCGCCACACCTTCTGGCTATGAGTGCCGACGACGCCGCCGCGCGCCCCTTCAGCGAATCCTGGCATCGGGTGTCCGACGTCCGGGTCGCGCTGCGCTCGAGCGTGAGGGCGCACCGGCAGGTCTACCGCGCACAGGAGTGGGTCGTGTTGCGCGACACGCTCTCGAGCGACTGGTTCCGCATCACCCGGGAGGCCTGGCAGTTCGTCAGCCGGCTGGACGGCCGCTACAGCGTCGACGAGGCCTGGCGCCTGACGCTCGACATCGACGCTGCGACGGCGCTGACGCAGGAGGAGGTGGTTCAGTTGCTCGGGCAACTGAACATGTCCAACCTGCTGACCTTCGACCGCGCCAGCGCCGGGGGCAGCCTGTTCGAGCGCTACCGCAAACGGCGCTCGCGCGAGACGCGCGCGCTGCTGGCGGGGTTCCTGGCGATCAAGGTTCCGCTGCTCGACCCGGACCGCATGCTCGAAAGGGCGCTGCCCTTGATCCGCGCGGTCTTCGGGGTTCCGGGGGCGCTGGTCTATCTCGCCTTGCTGGCTTGGGCGGGCAAGGTGCTGATCGACCGTTCCGATGCGCTGTTCGCGCAAGGCGCGGGTGTGCTCGCACCCGACAACCTGGTGCTGCTGTACGTGGGCTTCATGCTCGCGAAGGTGGTGCACGAGTTCGGCCACGCGGCGATGTGCAAGCGCTTCGGAGGCGAGGTCCACAAGATGGGCGTGATGCTGCTGATCCTGGCGCCCATGCCCTATGTGGATGCGACCTCGGCCTGGGGCTTTCGCCACCGGCACCAGCGCGTGCTGGTGGGCTCTGCGGGCGTGTTGGCGGAGTTGGCGGTGGCTGCGGTGGCGGCGTTGGTGTGGGCGCACACCGCGCCGGGAGCAGTCAACGCGCTCGCTTACAACGTGATCTTCGTGGCGAGCGTCTCGACGGTGTTGTTCAACCTGAACCCGCTGCTGCGCTTCGACGGCTACCACATGCTGGCCGATCTCATCGACGTACCGAACCTGTTCCAGCGTTCGCGCGAGCAATTGCGTTATCTCGGCGAGAGGTTCTTGTTCCGGCTGCCCGGCTCGCGTCCGGCCGCCCGCACGCGCACCGAATCCGTGCTGTTGCCGCTCTACGGGGTCGTGAGCATCGGGTATTGGCTGGTGCTGATGGTCTCGATCATCGCCTTCATCGCCGACCAATACCTGGACCTGGGTGTCGCGCTGGCCTGGTTGCTTGCGTTCATGGTGCTGGTGCTGCCGGTGCTGAAGCTGCTGAAGTACCTGGCCTTCAGCCCGCGGCTGGCGCACTACCGGGCGCGCACCGTGGGTGTGGCCGGCGCGGTGGCGGTGCTCGCATTCCTGCTGCTGGCCGGAGTGCCCGTGCCCGACCGCATCCGGGCTGCCGGAGTGGTGGAGGCCAGTCACTTCCGTCAAGTCCACGCCGACACCGCGGGCTTCGTCGCCGAGGTGCGCGCCGAGCCCGGTGGCGAGGTGAAGCAGGGTCAGGTGCTGATGCGTCTGCGCAATACCGATCTCGAGTTCGAGTTGCGGTCGGCGCGGATGCAGCGCGAGCAACTGCTGGCGCAGGAACTGCGCGCGATGTCGTCGATGACGCCTGACGTCGCGCCGCTGCGGCGCCAGCGCGAGGCCGTCGATTCCTTGATCGCGGAACTGGAGCGGCAAAGGGCCGCGCTGACGATCGTCGCGCCGATGGACGGCGTCTGGAGCGTGCCGGCCGCCGACGTGGCGTCCGGCCGTTGGGTGGCGCGCGGCATGCCGGTGGGCGCGGTGGTCGATCCCCGGGACTGGCGGTTCGTGGCCGTGCTGCCCCAGGTCTCGACCCATCTCTTCGACAACGAAGTGCAACGCGTCGAGGTGCGCCTGCGCGGCGAGGAGGGTGTGAATGTGCTCGGCACGGACGTCCGGATCGTGCCCTTCGAGACGGGCAAGCTGCCCACGCCGGCGCTCGGCTTTCCCGGCGGCGGCGAGATCGCCGTCTCGCCTCAGGATGCGCAGGGCCTGACGGCGGCCGAACCCTTCTTCCGCATCCACGCGCGCCTGCCGGCGCACGGCGGCGAAGTGCCGCGCCTGGCCCATGGCAGGCTGGGCACCATGCGCCTGACGCTCGACCACCGGCCTCTGCTCTTCCAGTGGGAGCGCAGCCTGCGGCAGTTCCTGCAGCGGAGGTTCCGCGTGTGAGCGCCGCCGCCGGTACCTTGCCGCACACGCTGCCGGGCCTGCTCCCCGCGCAGGACGCCGGGCTGCAGGTGGACGCCCTGCTGGAGCCGCCTGTGCGGCTTCCGCCACCCGGGCGTCTGCCCGAGGGCGCTGACAGGCTCGGCGATTGGTTGCGCGGCGTCCTTCGGCGCCGGCCCGCTCACGCGCGCGAGCTGCAGCGTCAGGCGCGGGCCTGCGCCGAGGCCTGTGCGGCGCTGGCTCACTGCGACGAGGCAGATCTGTCGCAGCGCCTGACCGTGGCGCGCGAGGCGGTGCGCTGCGACCCCCTCGCGGCGCGCGGCCGCCTCGTCGAAGCCTTCGCCATCGTCGGCGAGGCCGCCTTTCGCGCGCTGGGCTTGCGGCCCTATCCGGTGCAGTTCATGGGCGCGCTCGCGCTGCACCACGGGTGGCTGGCGGAAATGGCCACGGGTGAAGGCAAGACCTTGACTGTTTCGCTCGCGGCCGTGCTCGCGGCCTGGAGCGGCCGGCCCTGCCACGTCGTGACCGCCAACGACTATCTCGCCGAGCGCGATGCGCAGCACATGCGGCTGCTGTACGAGCACTGCGGCGTCAAGGTGGCTTCCGTGGTCGCCGGGCTCGAACACCAGGACCGACCCGAGCGCTATGACGCGGACGTGGTCTATCTCACGGCCAAGGAATTGCTGGCAGATCACCTGCGCGACCAGCTCGCGGCGCGTTCCGGTGCCGATCCCGGGCGCCTCGCGCTGCGCCGATGGCTGGGCGTGCCGGTCTCGCCGCGGATGTCGGTCCTGCTCGTGCGTGGTCTGCACACGGCGATCGTCGACGAGGCCGACAACGTGCTCATCGACGAGGCGGTGACGCCGCTGATCCTGTCGGCCCCACGCGAGAGCCTGGGGCTCGCCGAGGCGGTACGCGTCGTCGCCGCGCTTGCCGACGCCGTCGTCGTCGGTCGCGACTACGAACTCCTGCCCCGGCAGCGCACGGTCAACATCGGGCAGGGCGGGCGCCGCGCCCTGGCCGCGCTCGACTCGGCGCTGCCCGCGGTCTGGCGACCCGAGCCGCGGCGCGAGGAACTGCTGCGGCAGGCCTTGACGGTTCGTCATTTCATCCGGCGCGACCACCAGTACATCGTCGACGACGGCAAGATCGTGCTGTTGGACGAGTTCACCGGCCGCATGACACCGGGGCGCACCCTCACCGCCGGCCTGCACCAGGCGGTCGAGGCGCGCGAAGGCCTCGAAGTCACGGACCCGAGCGAATCGCTCGGGCAGATGAGCTTCCAGTCCTTCTTCCGCCGCTTTCCCCGGCTGGCGGGCACCTCCGGCACCGCCAGGGAGGCCCGTGGCGAGCTGTGGCGCATCTACGGCCTGGGCGTGCTGCCTGTTCCGACCCACCGGCCCCGCCAAGCCCGCACGGAGCCGGTGCGTGTGTTCGAGACCGCAGAGGGCAAGTGGGCGGCGGTCGTCGAGCTGGTGGAGTCCCTGCACCGTGAAGGGCACCCCGTTCTGGTGGGGGTGCGCAGCGTGCAGGCGAGCCAGCAGGTGGCCGACCGGCTGCAGACGCGCGGGCTGCCGTTCGCCCTGCTGAACGCGGTACTGCATGCGCAGGAGGCGCACATCGTGATGCGCGCCGGCGAGCCCGGGCGCATCACGGTAGCCACCAACATGGCGGGGCGAGGCACGGACGTCTCCTTGGCGCAGGGCGTGGCGGACTCCGGGGGGCTGCAGGTGGTCATCGCCGAGGCGAACGAGTCCGGCCGCATCGACCGCCAACTGGCGGGCCGCTGTGGTCGGCAAGGGGACCCGGGCCGGGTCTGGACGCTGTTGAGCCTGGAAGACGGCCTGCCCGAACGCTTCCTCTGGCCGGCCGCCCGCGCGGCCTTGTTGGCCACGATGCGGTCGATCGGCGGTGCGCGCGGCAACGCCATGGCTGCGCGCTCCTTGCGCCTGGCCCAGTGGCGCGCCGAGGCTGACGCCTTCGCGCGCCGCCGCAGCGTGCTCAAGAACGATGACTGGCTGGATCAGGCGCTGCCCTTCGAAGGCGGCGGCGGTCTGGCGGCTTGAGCGCCTGAGAGTCCTTCCCCCATGCCCGCCTTGCACCCTCAATCACCCTGTCTGGTCGTTGCCAATCCTCGCCATGGCCCGAGCCATGGCTGCGGTTTGCGCCTGGATCCGGGTCGTTTCGTCGCGCCTTTCGGGCACGGCGGAAACACTCTCGGGCTCTGAGGACGGCCCGCCCATGCTCACCCAGCCCGTGGCCCTGGATGCGAGCGAGCACGCGCGCTGGCGCCTGCGCCCGCAGCGCGGCTTCCCCTTCGCGGCAGGCCTGCACATGGCCTCGGTGATGCAGCCGGAGTTCAGGCGGGTCTCGGTGATCTACCCTATCGTCTTCGTTGAGGACACCGAGTTCGACGCCTTCCGTCCCATGGCACTGTTCGGACTGAAGACGGGGGAGAACCTCTTCGTCGGGCCTGACGGGCACTGGGATGCCCCCTATGTGCCGGCGGTGGTGCGGGCGTATCCGTTCGCGCTCGCGCGCGCGTCCGACGGCGACCGCCTCGCCGTCTGCATCGACGCCAGCGCGCACACGGTCTGTCCGACGGACGGGGTGCCCCTGTTCGAGGACGACGGCCAGCCTGCGGCGGCACTGCGGGACGCCAAGGCCTTCCTGTCACGCCTGCGCCAGATGCAGGTTCTCACCGACGCCTTCAGCCGGGCCCTGGCCGAGCGCAACCTCTTCACCCCTTTCGCCGTGCGTGCGCGGCGCGGCAGCGAGATCGTCGAAGTCGACGGCTGTTACGTGGTCGACGAGGAGCGGCTGGACCGCCTGTCGGACGCCCGGCTGTCCGGACTGCGTGAGCGCGGCTGGCTCGCGGCTGTCTACGCGCACCTGGTTTCACTATTGCAATTGGATCGGCTCAGCCACGGACCGTCCGGCGACCCTGCCGCACGCAGCCCGATGGCCAGCCACGGAGTACACAGATGAGCAGCAAGTCCAAGCCCTTCAAGCGCTGGTCCTTCCAGGGGCGTCAGCAGCAGGCGTGGTCGCGTCAGCGGGCCCAAGTCGAGAGGCTGGAGGACCGCGTGCTGCTGTCGGCCGAGCCGATGGTGCAGTTGGTCAAGCCGGACGCGAACAAGGACCTGTCGGCCGACAACGTGACCCTGGCGGCGGTGGCGCGCCAGGTAGTGGCGCCCGACGTCGAGTCCTTCCGCGCGGCCGCGACGGTGATCGACCTGGGCCGGGGTCCGTCGCAGGACGGCCGCCTGAGCTGGTCCGACGGTTCGAACGATCTGATGCAGTTCAACGCCCAGATCGCCAACCTGGTCATCGACCTGTCGGCCTCGGCCGACGAGGTCAGCCTGAGCACCGAGGCCGATGGCCGGCTGCGGGTGTCGGGCGACGGGCTGTACGACCTGGTCTTCGCGCCGCCGACCAACCTGTTCGCGGTGCGCGGCCTCGGTGGCGCCGACAAGGTCGTGATCAACACGGCCGACCTGGGCAAGGCCGCGCTGGTGGTGGAGTCCGAGTCCATCCGCGTGGCCGAGTCGGCCACGCTGCGCGCCGACAACGGCATCTATCTGGTGGCCGAGTCCGTGCTGTCGGGCTCGCCTGCGCTCGGTCTGGTGGCCGAGCGGGCCACCTCCATCGTCGTCGACGGCACCGTCCGCACCACGGGCGACGTGATGCTCGCCGCCCGCACCGGCGTCCAGTGGTCTTCCCGGCCCGAGGCCGCGCTTGCCGACCTGAGCCTGTCGGCCCTGGCCAGCGCCTCCGCGGTGATCGGTCCGAAGGCGGTGGTCACCGCGGCCGGGTTGTTCGTCACGGCCGACACCGATGTACAGATCGATGTCTCGCGCACGGGAGCGACGCTGTCGGTGGTCAAGCTCGGGGCGCAGCAGCGCAGCGAGGCCGGCCTGCGGGGCAACGCGTCCGTGACGCTGCTCGAGGCCGCCAGTCCCACCACCGTCCAGGTGCTGATCGAGGCCACCGACACCACGCAGTTGCGCAGCGTGGTCGCGGTCGAGGACGCGATCAAGGGCGACAGCGACGAGTTCGACCAGGTCACGAACACGCTGGCCCTGGACCGGCAGGCCAAGGCCTACATCGGCGACGGTCAGGGCAAGGTGGTGATCCGTCCGGCCAGCGGCGTGGCGGCGCCCACGGTGCAGGTCGCCGCGCTCATGCGCGACCGCTCCACCGGCGGCATCTACAGCGAGTTCATCGCCCAGCAGGCCGGCACCAGCAACATCGGCGCGACGACCAAGGTCGAGTCGGCCCTCCAAGGCGCCGAACTCGACGTCGCCGGGTTGCGGATGTTCGCGCTGGACGCGAGCAGCTACACGGCCAACGCGCGTCAGGCGCAGAACTTCGGCACGGGCGACACGGCGGTACGGCTGTCCGATGCCACGGTGCGAGCCACCGGGGTCCTGAGCCTGGTCGCGCAGGACCGCTCGGCCTGGAAGGCCACGGGAGGCGGCTATTCGGGCTCGGCCGAGGAGAACTGGTACGGCCAGTCCGCCATTCCCGACAGCCTGGCGGGCAACCAGGTCAGCGCCTCGGTGACGGTGGACGTGGGCAACGCCAGCCTGCGCGCCGCCGACGTGCGCGCCTGGGCGCTGGCCACGCAGACGCTGGATGCCGAGATCAAGCTCGGCAAGGTCGGGCCGATCAAGGACAGCTTTCTCGGCTTCCTCCTGCCCTTCGACATCGACCTCGGGGCATTGCGCGCCTGGAACGCGCTGAACGGCTCGACCACGGTCGACCTCGACCGGTCGTCCGTGCTCAGCACGCAGGGCATCAGCCTGGCCGCGCGCGACGCGGCCAGCCTCTCGGCCCGGACCCCGGCCGGCTCGGTGGCACCCGAGGGTGGAGATCAGGAGCCCGTGCTCGCGATCAACCTGGTGGGCTGGCGCGACGCGAACGTGGCGACGATCGCCCTGTCACGCCTGGGCGGCGGCGAGCCCGCCGATACCCTGGCGGGCCGCGAAACCACGGTCACGGTCCAGGGCTCGCGGCTCGAGGCGGGCGGCGCGCTGGCCGCCGATGCGCGGTCCTCCCTGGTGTTGCGCGCGATCGCTGGGGCGCTGGCCGACACCGGCAGCGGCGAGGTCCGAGGCCTGGCGGTGGCCGCCGCAGGTCTGGCGGCTGTCAACCGCAGCCGCACCGACACGCGCACCCGCATCGATTCGCAGACCGGCGTGGCCACGCTGAAGGCGGGCGGGACGATTTCCGTCCTCGCGCGCGATGCCGCCACCGTGCAGGCCCATGCCGGCACCTGGGGCGTGGGCAGCGCGGGCAGCGTCCAGGCCGGCGGCCTGCTCGTCCTCAACGACCTGCGCCGTGACGTCTCGGCCGAGATCGACGGGCTCGGCTTGGATGCCGGTGCGCTGGCCATCGAGGCCCTCGACAGCGCGACGATCGAGGCCAAGGCCGCAGGCCAGGTCTCGGCCTACGGGACGAACCCGTTCGACGACTGGACGGACCTGGCCGACAACGGCTCGGTGGCGACCAACTGGCTGCTCGGCGGCGTGAGCGTGGCGGCGAACGACGCCGACATCCGGCTGTCGGGCGATGCCTCGCTGCGGGCCGACGCGGCGGCGACGCTGGAGGCGAGCAACAAGGTGTTGACGCGCGCCAGCGGCGCCGGCACCGCCCTGGCGTTCAACGTCATCGGGCGCCAGAGTGCCGGGACCTTGAAGGCGGGCGGGGTGCGCGAATTTCTGTCCGGCTCCAGTGGGACGGTGGCCACGTATGAAGTGGGCGCCAGTTTCGACAAGGGCTTTGTCGACATCGGCGGCGACCTGGCGATCCACGGTAACCTGGCCTTGAAGGCCACCGCCACCCTGGAGCAGGGGACCCGGGGCGCTTTCGGCGCGTCCAGCGCTGCGCTGGCGCAGAACCTGAGCGAGGCGTCGACCGTGGTCCGCTTCGCCCCCGATACCGGGGTCGATCACTACGTCGGCGGCGACCTTCGCCTGGGCGCGAAGGACGCGGCCGTGCTGAATGCGACCGGCAGCATGAGCGCGACGGGCTTTTTTGCCTCCGTCGGCCTGGCGGCCATCCGCAACCAGATCAACCACGTCGTCGACGCAAAGCTGTCGGGCGCGGACCTGACCACCGGCGGTGACGTCGAGGTCCTGGCCGAATCGGTGCTCAAGGTCGATGCCACCCTGAGCGGCAAGGTCGGCTTCGGCTCGACGATGAGCGCGCTCGGGCTGGGCGGCCTGTCGCTGAACTCCCTGATCGCCAGCAACCTCATCCTCGGCGAGGTCTCGGCGCTCGTCACCGGCAGCAAGATCGCCGCGGCTGGTGATCTTGACGTCCGTGCGGCCAACGACGCCGTCATCCGCGCCGACAACACCGCGAGCACGCAGGGCACCGCCGCGGCCAGCCTCGCGCTCGCCTTCAACGGCATCGGCTGGAAGTCGCAGAGCCTGAGTTCGCTCAAACTGGACGAACTGCTCGGCGCCGGCATGGGCACCGAGGACGCGCTCGTGGCGCGCGCGGTCGTCGCCGACACCGCACTGCAGGTCGCCGGCGACGTGGCGGTCGAGGCCTCGGGGGGCGGCACGATCGACGCCCGCCTGGGCTCGAAGACCGACGGCGGCTACACCGGCTCGGCCGGTTTCGCGCTCGCGCTCAACCGCGTGAGCTCCGGCGCCTACGCACGCCTGGGCTCGGGGCTGATCCCCGCGACGGGCCGCGATCGCACCGTCGAGGTGGCCGTCGGCGGCGACTTCGACCTCACGGCGCAGGACGAATCGTCCATCACCTCGTCGGTGAACCTCGCGAGCACGGCCGGCCTGGCCGCCGTCGGCGGCGTGGCAGTGCGCAACGACGCCCGTGCCAGCACGATCGCCAGCGTCGACGACGCGGTGCTGAAGGTGGGCGGGGACGCGACCATCGGCGCCGACGAGTCGGCCACGGTCACCGCGCTGGCCACGGGCACGGCCAAGACCGACCAGGGCTCGCTCGGCCTGATCGGGGTCAGTTTCGCGTTCAACGGGCTGATCGCCACCAACCTCGTGCTGGGCGAGTCGCAGGCGACGGTGACCGACAGCGACGTGACGGTTCGAGGCGACCTGTCGGTCGAGGCTGCGCACTCGGCCCGCATCACGGCCGACAACATCGCCTCGCTGCGCTCGGCCGGCATGGCGGTGGGCGTGCTGCTGGCCTACAACACGGTCGGCTGGAAGGCCGAGGACCTGCTGTCGCAGACAGCCGACACCATCGTCGGCGAGGTCGGCACCGCGCAGCCGCTGAAGGTGGCGGCCACGGTGTCGCACAGCACGCTCGACGTGTCAGGCGACATGACGATCGACGCGCAGATGGCCGCGGAGATCACGGCCATGATCAGCAACGAGGTCGTTGCGCGCGCAGGCTCCGCCTCGGCGAGCCTGGTGCTCGCCGCCAACCAGGTGCAGTCGAGCGCCGATGCGCGCCTGGCCGATGCCGGCCGCCAGACCGGGGCGCGGGGTGCTGCCAAGGTGGTCGGGGAGCTCGCCATCACCTCGGCCAACTCGCCGACCGTGCAGGCCGACACCGTGATGGTGGCTGCGGCCGGCGAGACCGAGACCGACGACCCCGATGGCCTGACCGCCGACCTCACCAGTACCGACGGCAGCCAGGTTGTGCGCTTCGACACCAAGGTGCGCCTGGTAGAGGGCTACCGCAACGGCGGCGACGGCGGCAAGGTCTACCAGTACAAGGGCGGTGCGTCGCGGACCATCGACCTCGGCGAAGAGGACTACGCCGACACCAGCTACTGGCTCGAGCTCAAGCCGCGCGGCAGCCTGCCCGGCACCTTGAACGTCCTGAGTGATCTCTTCGAGAACGTGGCGCAGGTCTTCGAGCTGCCCGCGCCGGTAGGCGGTGCCGGCGACTGGCGGACGCTGCAGCCCACGAGCAGCGGCACGGCGGGCTCCATCGAGCGGCAGAAGCTCACGCTGGTGCCTCCCACCACGGGCAGTGGTCAGTTCCGGCTGGGCGTTGGCGACGTGCTGACCGATGCGATTCCGCTGC
>CAIRBF010000296.1 GCA_903876715.1 uncultured beta proteobacterium | reverse complement strand
GCGTCGGGGATGGGGGGGTCGAACGGATTCCAGAGATGTCAGGAAATGGCTCATGCCCAGTCCCAAAGCCCTGTCGTCCTTAGGTGCAATCTGACGCAACTATAGGCGCCTTCCACCCTCACGGATAGGTGGCGAAAAGGTGAATCGAGGCGCTTTCGCCCCGCCTGATCGAAGACACGTGTCCTGGCGTGAGCCAAGGGCAGGCTCGCGCGCGAGCCGCCACCGCTGCCACCACGACCGGCGCGGCGCCCGGGCGGCGCCCCACGGGCCGCCTGGGCACTCGCCTCGATCCATCGCCACTCGAACGTGGGCGGCGGCTGGCCCGGCCAGCTCAAACCCGCAGCCCGGCGCCGGCCCCTCGCTCGTCCCGTCCAACGGCGGGTCAGCCTGGGTAGACACCCCATTGCGCCGGGTCGAAGCCGTGGTCCGCCTGAGGCGCGATGACGCGCCTCGAGTGATCGTCGAACCAGGCGTCCGCCAGCCGCTCCGCGCTCGGCGGAGGCGCCCAGCTGCCATCGACGTCACCGCGCAGGACACCCACCAGCCCGACCTTGCCCTTCGCCTCGCTCAGGCGGGCGGGCTGCTCCTGCGGCAACAGGCCCGGGTTCAAGCCGGCGCGGCCGGCCAGCGTCGGGTCGGCATCGTCGACATAGGCCCAGGCCGGTGCAGCTCCGCTGCGACCCACCGCGTGCCGCAGCACGCCCAGCGCGTCGCCGAGCCCGACAACGCCGTCGCCGTCGAAGTCTGCCGCGATGGACTGGAAGGGTGACGAGGCCGGCGCGTCGCCGCCGACTGGCTTGCCGGCGATCATCCTCAGGATGGCCACCGCGTCACGCAGGTTGACCGCGGCGGCGTCAGGCGTCGTGGCCACCTGGTCGGCGACGCCCGGATCGTCGACGCGGGACACCGACGGATCGGTGCCCGGGCCGGTGGCGTCGCCACCGCGCACGCTCATGCGCACACCGAGCACGCGGCCACCGTCGGTGGTCTCCTCCAGCACCGGGCGGAACAGCTTGGGCAGCGGCTGGCCAACGAGGGACTCCACGTCCTCGGCCACACGCCAAGCCGTCTTCTCGATCACCGCCCTGCTCTTCCAGTGGTAGGCCACGAGTTCGAGGTCTGCGGCGACGGGGTCGGTGGGCCGGGGCTCGGTGTCATTGCTCGGCGGCGGCTCGCCGTCGACTGGGCCGTCCTTGCCTGGAGGGGTATCGTCGGCGCCCGGAGGCTCCATATCCACCGGGGGCAGGACCGGGACGGGTGGTTCGCGTTCGAAGGCGCCGGGGTCGTACGCCACCTCCCAGTTCTCGGGATCCGGCGGCCCCCAGGAAGGATTGGGTGCCCAGACGATCTCGCCGGTGACAAGGTGGCGCCAAAACACCACGACCTGCATCACGGCCATGTCGTCGGGCAGGTTACTCTTGAAGCCGTGGCGCTCGTAGTCTGGCGGGTCCCTGTCGAGTCCCTCAGGCCCGGGCGAAGGAAGCACCTTCGGCGGCGGGTCCGAGATGACAGGCTCGCCCTGACCGGGCCGGGTACCGTCGCCGCCTGGGGGCTGTTCATACACCGGGGGCTGGACCAGGATGGGTGGGTCGACTTCGAAGTCGAAGGGGAAGGAGCTGCCGAGGCTCTCCCAGTTCTCGGGATCCGTCGGGCCCCAGGAAGGACTGGGCGCCTCGACGACCTCGCCGGTGACGAGGTGACGCCAAAAGACCGTGACCGCTATCCCGACCAGGCCCTCGTCCAGATAGATCTTGAAGCCGTGGCGCTCGTGTGCAGCCGGGTCCAGTTCGAAACCCCCAGACTCGGCCAAAGGAGGCTCCTTCGGTGGTGGATCCGAGACGACAGGCTCTTCATCGCCCGGCAAGGTGTCGTCGCTGTCCAGGGGCTGTTCATCCATCCGGGGCAAGTCCGGCATGTACGGTCTGATCTCGCCGGCACCGAGATTCGGCTCCTCCAAGCGGGGGTCGACCCTGAGCCATGCCTTGGGATCGAGAGGCCGGTACGAAGGATCGGGCATCCAAATGACCGTGCCGGTGGGGATGTGGCGCCAGTGGACGATGACACTGAGCGTGTACGCGCCTTCAGGCACCCATCGATAGAACTCGGAACGCAGGTCGTCCGGCGACGGGAAGAACCCGCGCCCGAGCAGCGGCGCAGCCGCCGCACCCACGGCGGGCACTCCGGCGTGAGGCTCGCCATCTCCTGGAACGGACGGCGAAGCAACGATGGATGGGGCAGAGATCATCAAGTCACTCGACGAGAGAGGTCAGAAGCCCGCATAGCCTCTACCGAGACTGCGACAGGCCGTGATCATATTGGTTGGTCACTAAACATCAAGCATGAAAATCGAACACTGTGTGCGGGAGTTTCTGCCCATTTGCCGCGGCGTTCCTGCGAGCATGAGACCCGCCCGCTGCGAGCGGGGGCCAAGGCGCTCAAGGCCCGCCGCACGCAGCCTGGCGCCCGCCCTCAGTCACGGCCCTGCTGCGCTCTTTGCCGGTAATCCGCCCACACCCCGGCCGAGCCGCCTGCCGCCGGCGCGCCGCCCGGGCGGAAGCGGTCGCCCTCGCGGCGTCCGGCGGGCGCGGTGAGGTCGCGCACGACGCGGGCCAAGACGGCGTTGCCCTCCTGGTAGCCCTCCACACGCACCGTCCGCAGGACCTGGATCTGGGGCTGGGTGCTGTCGGGCTGGGGCAGACCGAGGAAGACCGTCTTGTCGTCCCAGCGGACCGTCACCTGCGCCTGCGTTCGAGCATCGGTGATCGTGAAGGTACGGCGGGCCGCATCGACCGGCCACAGCAGGCCCTGGCTCATCAGTTCGCGCGGACGCGCTGGCGCGGAGGTGTCGCAGTCGATGCGGGTGGCGCGCACGACGTCGGTGCCAGCCTGCGCATGCGCCTCCACGCGCACGGCCGCGCCGTCGACCAGAGGGCTGGGACAGCCTGCGCCCAGGGTGACGCCGGTGGCATCCACCGGGACGCCGCGCACCAGGAAGGACGCGGCGTCGGCCAGGTCGGTCACCTCGCCGGCCAGGCGGACCTTGGCGAGTTCGTCGTCCGCGGCAACGGTGCGCACGTTCAGGCGCTGGGCGTCGATGACGCCGTCGGCGGCCATCACGCCTGCGAGCTTGATGTAGCCGCCGACCGCCGGCACGGCGCCCGCAGGCGTGGGCGTGACGCTGCCCAGGCGCACGGTCTGACCGTCGACCACCAGCGTGCCGGCCGCGGCGTCGCGCGCGCTGACGAAGCCGCCGAGTGCCACCTGCGTCCGGGCGGGCGGCACCATGGCCTCGGCCTTCAGCACGCGCACCGCGGTGGCCGTGAGCGTGCCGCCGCTGAGCTGGGTGCCGAAGACGACGACCGCGCCGCCGTTGGCCAGGGTGGCGCCCGCGGGCTTGACGACGCCGGCGGTGTAGGCCACGGTCAGGCCATTGATCTCGAAGCTGTCGCCGTCGAGCGCGGCCACGCTGCCGCTGACGCGGTAGTGGCTGCGGCTGGCCAGCTTCTCCACGCGCGTGGCCTGGATGACGTAGCGCTGCGATCCGGCGTCGTAGACGGGGCTGCCGTGGATCTCGGCGTCGTCGTTGGCCCGCACGTCGGCCAGCGCGGCGTAGCCGCCCCCGAAGTTCGTCACCGGACCGGCCGCGGGGTCGACGTTGACGCGCACGGTCTGCGCCGCGACGGTCAGCGTGCCGGCTGCGCCGTCGACGGCCGTCACAGCGCCGGTCACTGCCGCGTCGACGACGACATGGCTGGCCTGGCCCTGGCCGTCGTGCAGCGCGCGCACGCGCTGGCCGAGCTTGAGCATCGTCGCCTGGCGGCGGCCGTCGGCGTCCTCGACCGCGGTCTCGGCCGCCGAGTCGTCATACCGTTCGCCGTCGATGTAGACCGAGCCGAAACCGGTGACGAAACCCAGGGCGACCGGGGTGCCACCGCCCGACACCGAGGGGTTGGCGCCGCCACCGCCGCAGGCGGCGAGCAAGGCGGTCGAGACCGCAACGGCAAGCGCGGTCAGGCCGGGGAGGGATCGGGAGGGGGTCTGCATGGTGGGAGTCCTCTGGGGGGTGATGGCGTCAGCCCTGACGCGGGTGGTTGTTCACGGGGCGAGCCGCGCAGCGGCGGAAAAGCGCGATTCACCCCGGCGTGGTCGATGGCGCGCTGCACTCGAGCGACGTGGCACGCAGCGGCAGCGCGCCGGGCGCGGCCTCGATGGCGACGTCGACGGCCGCCGACCCGAAGCCCGCGCAGCCCGAGGCCTGGATCACCTGCCCGGGAACAAGCACCCGCACGCCGCGCGGTGTCAGCAGCAGCGAGGGTTGCGACCAGTCGACTCCGCTGAGACGGGCGCGCAACTCGACCCGGGCGCCCAGCTTGCCGGGCTGGTCGCGCACCTCGGAACGCAGCACCTCGAAGCGCCCGCCGACGCGGCGCACGGTGAGCTTGACGACCTCGCCGCGCTGCGGCGCGGCCGACGCAATGCCGACGTCGTCAAACCAGTCGACCTCGAGACCCTGCACGCGCAGGCGGTTGCCGTCGCGCGTGGCCACCGGCCCGCCGAGCACGAGCGTGGCGCCTTCGGGCACTTCCGCAGCCTTGCGCTGGCCGAGGACGGGCCAAGGCTGGGCCTGCGCCAGCGTGGCGCGGGCCACCCAAAGCGCCACGACCTCCCCGAGGGCCGGCACAGGCGCGCCCGCGGGCAGGCTCAGGCGGGTGCCACCGGCGACGCCGAGCGTGACGGTGCTGACACCGACCGCCTGCACGACGCCCCCGACCAGCACCGGCAGCGCGGCCCCCCCGGCCGCGCCCGAGCGCAGGCGCAGCAGCGTGGCCTCGAGCACCGCGCCACGCCCGGCGTCGAAACCCCAGGCGCCGTGCGCTTCGAGTTCGCTGCCCACAGCGATGTCGTCGGCCTGGGCATGGTCGGCCAGCACGGTTTCGGCGCTGACGCGCAGCCACTGCCCTGCCACCTGCACCCAGCCGCCACCGGGCGCGGCCGTCACCGGACCGAGCAGTTGCGGCAGCACTTCGATGCCACGCGCCTTGCCCGCATCGTCGAGTTCGAGGCGCACGCGCTGACCCAGGTGCAGCGCAGCCACCTGACGACCACCGTCGGCGCCCTCCACCTGCGGCGCCGCTGCGCTGTCGTCGTAGCGCACGCCGTCGACGATCACGCTGCCGAACCCGGTGATGGTGCCTTCGGCCAGGCCGCTGCCGCCGCTGCCCACGCCGCCGGCTAGCTGGCTGCCGCCACCGCAGGCGATCTGGAAGACGCAGGCCGCGACAACGGCCAGGAAACGGAGCCTGCGGGGCAGGAGCATGGCTGGGGCGTGCATGGGTCAGGTCTCGACGGACGGGGCGTTGCCTGTGGCAGCAGGAAAGTCGGAGCCACCGGGGGGCGGCGGAGCGCTCGCCGGGCCGGCAAGATCCGGGGGCGACGGCGCGGCCGCCGCCTCGGGCGCCGAGTAGCTGAACAGGCCCAGGCGGAAGCGCTGCGTGCCCTCGGTCAGGTGCGCGTCCTGCTCGCACAGCGGCACGGCCGCGGCAACGACGGCATCCAGCGCCTGCGCCCACAGCCGGTTGGCGAGCTGGTGCAGTTGCGCCACCGACTCCGCGCTCAGGCCGTCGGCAAACACGCTCTGCTCGAGGAAACGGCGCGGGCCGTCGCTGGTGAGGTTGTGCACGCCGGCCGCCAGGTGGTCGGCCACGGAGCCGGCGAGCAACTGCCGCGCTTCCTGCAGCCGGCGGTCAGGGACGAAGGCGTCGCGCAGCAGACGCACGCGCTCACCGTCCTCGCGCGCGACGCCCAGGCGCACCAACTCATGCAGCACGGCGCGGTGGTGGAAGTCGGTCGAGACGCGGCGCACGAGCGCCTCGAACGAGGGCTCGGCGCCGCTGAAAGGCAGCTCATCGGGCCAATCGAGCCCGAGCCAGCGTGTGGCGACCTGACTGGCGGCGCTGGGCCGGCCCCAGGCGGCGCCGCGCTGCGCGACCGCGGCGTCCGCACCCTCGGCAGTGGCACGCATCTGCCGCACGTCCTTGCGATGCAGCCCGGACAACAAGCTCAGCGCGGAGTCGGTGGGCTTGCGATCCAGGCGCTGCGCCTCGGCCATGGCCTGCGCCAGGAAGACCGGCTTCAGCGCGGCCGCGAACTCGGCGTAGCCCACCCCAGAGCGCACCAACCACGCCACCAGGGGCTGGGCGATGGCAATCGCCTCTTCGGCACCGCCGGCAGGCGCGGGTTGGGAGGAGATGTCGGAGGACATATCCGCAGTTTATGGGAAATTTTCCCATTTAAACAAGAAGATTCCGATCTTCTTTCTGGGGCTGTCCTGCCTCTTGTTCCGGCGAGGCGGACGAGCGCATGGACGCCCCAGGCATCGCGGCAAGAAGCGCAATCCTGCTAATATGTTTTTATGCGTACGACGGTCGATCTCCCAGATGCCCTCTACCGTCAGTTGAAGGCGCATGCCGCGCTGCAGGGCGTGCCGATGAAGGACCTCCTGCTCGCCTTCGTCGAGCGTGGCCTTCGTGCACCGCCGGGCGCAGCCGAGGCCGCTGCGCCGGCACAGCGCCCGCTGCCCACGCTGCACGGCCACCCCGCCCTGCCGGCCGGGGCCTTCAGCAACGCGGGTCTGTTCGACCTGCTCGAGGCGGGCGAAGGCCGGGCGGGAGCCTCCGATGGCTGATCTGCACCTGAGGGACCCAGGGCTGGCGGTGGGCGAGGACCTGCCTGACGTCAACGTCTGGCTCGCTCTCGTCCATGCCGGCCACCCGCACCACGCCGCGGCGCGCCGCTGGTGGGCGGCCCGCAGCGGGCCGGCGTGGTTTTGCCGCGTGACCATGCTCGGGCTGGTGCGGCTGCTGGCACAGCCGCGCGTGATGGGCGAGGCTGCGCTCGACTCGCACGCCGCGCTCGGCGTCTACGCAGACCTCGCCTCCCGGCCGGGCGTGGGCCTGTGCCCCGAGGCCGCGGGCTGCGACGCCGCCTACCAGCGCCTTGTCGACCCCCGCCTGCCCCCGCGCCTGCTCACCGACGCCTGGCTGGCTGCCTTCGCCACGTCCGCCCGGCTGCGCCTGGTCACCTTCGACCGCGACTTCGCGCGTTTCGCGGGTCTGGAGCTGCTGGAGCTGGGGTGAGCGGCTGAGCGGGGCCCGCCCCCGCCTACGCGTAGTCCAGCGGCAATGCGGTCGTGAACTTCAGCTCCTCCATTGCGAAGCTCGAGCTGACGTCGGCCAGCTCGGTGCCGCGAGTCAGGCGCTTGTAGACCGAGTCGTAGGCCGCGATGTCGGGCACCACCACGCGCAGCAGGTAGTCGATGTCACCGCTCATCCGGTAGAACTCCACCACCTCGGGAATGGCCTCGGCGGTGGCGCGGAAGCGCTCGAACCACTCTGGCGTGTGGCGACTGGTCTTGACGGCGACGAAGACCGTCACCGCGACATTCACCTTGCGCGGGTCCACCAGCGCCACCTGCCGGGTGATGACGCCGGCCTCGCGCAGGCGCTGGATACGGCGCCAGCACGACGAGGTGGACGTGCCCACCGCGAGCGCCAAGTCTGCCACCTGGATCTCGGCGTTGCGCTGCAGATGTTCAAGGATGCGGCGGTCGGTGGAATCAATTTTCATGTTTGACATATCGGCTGGATTTCAATGCCTGATCTTGCCGTGAAACGGCCAGGATCCGGCAACCCCATCCACCCACCCGCACCCAGAATGCGTGCAAAGACCGCCGGAGGAGACCGATGCCCCTGACCCAGCCCGTCGCGCCGTCGACGCCGCCGCTCGCGCGCCCAGCCCACCCGGGTGCCACCCTGGCGGCCTCGGACGGCCCAGGCGTCCCCTCGGCGGCGGCCCTGCCAGGCCTGGCGGCCATGGCCGGGCTCGTCGGCCGCACGCCGATGCTGGCGCTCGAGTTGCGCGTGCGCGGCCGGCGCCGCCGCGTGCACGCCAAGGCCGAATACCTGAACCTGACCGGCAGCATCAAGGACCGCATGGCGCTGTACGTGCTCGGGCAGGCCATGCAGCGCGGCGAGCTGCGGCCCGGCGACACCATCGCCGAGGCCACCAGCGGCAACACCGGCATCTCGGTGTGCGCCGTGGGGCGCGCGCTGGGTTGCGAGGTCGAGATCTTCATGCCCGACTGGCTGAGCCGTGAGCGCATGGCGCTGATCGGCTCCTTCGGCGCCCGGCTGCGCCTGGTCAGCCGCGAGGAAGGCGGCTTCCTCGGCGCCATCCGCCTGACGCAGGAGCTGGCCGCCTCCCGCCCGCGCGTGTACCTGCCGCGGCAGTTCGACAACCCCGCCAATGTCGACGCGCATGCGATGGGCACCGGGCCGGAGATCCTCGCCCAGCTCGCCAGCGCGGGCCTTGCGCCGCGCGCCTTCGTCGCCGGCGTGGGCACCGGCGGCACCGTCATGGGCGTGGGACGCGCGCTGCGCGCCGCCCACCCCGGCGTGCACGTGCACCCGCTGGAGCCGGCCGAGTCGCCCACGCTGTCCACCGGCCACAAGGTGGGCTCGCACCGCATCCAGGGCATCTCCGACGAGTTCGTGCCGGCGATCTGCCAGCTCGCCGAACTCGACGCCCCGATCGCCGTGCACGACGGCGACGCCATCCTGATGGCCCAGCGCCTGGCGCGCGAGCTGGGCCTGGGCGTGGGCATCTCCTCGGGCGCCAACCTGCTGGGCGCGTTGAAGGTGCAGGACCGCCTGGGCGACGATGAGGCCGTGGTCGTCACCATCCTGTGCGACGACAACAAGAAATACCTCTCGACCGACTTGATGCGCGAGGAAGCCCTGCGCCCGGGCTATCTCAGCCCGCAGGTGGAATTGCTGGGCTACGAGGTGATCGCGGCGCCCGGCAAGGACGGCGCGGCTGGAAGGCTGTGAACACCCGCCAGGGCCAAGCGGCACCCGGCCCTGGAGGCGCTCTCAACCCGGTCGACGGCGGCGTCGCCAGGCGTCGCTCGCGGCATCCATGAGGATGGTCGCAAACACCGCGCCGTTGACCGCGGCGATCACGCCGACCACGGTGCCACCGGCGCGCAAACCGAAGTCGAAGCTGAACCCCGCAGCGGTCATCGCCGCACCGAGGTAGACCACGGTGTGCAGCGCCGGGCGCAGCAGCGCGGCGGGTGAGAAAGCGGACCGGGTGGGGGCTCCGCGCGATGCAGTCCGCTCAGGGGCGGAAGCCGGTGCGGCGTGAGCGCGTGCAGTCATGGGCAGCTCCTTGCTCGCCAGGGTCAGGGGGTCAGGCCAGGCTGCGCTGCCTCTGCCCGATGCGTTCGAACAGGTCGAGCACACGCACGGTGCGCTGGTAGAACGTGCGGGCCGGCAGGTCTTCACCGGCGGCGGCGTCCACCAGGTGCGCAATGGCGGGCAGCGGGGCGGCGCCGTCGACCTCGGTCATCGGGTGGCCCGGGGGCACGAGGCTGGCAACGCTGGCGCGCGCCACCAGCCAGAGCTGGCGCGAGCGCCGCACCACGGTGCGGTGGTTGACCGAGTCCAGGCCGGCGCCAGCCAGTGCGTGGCCGATCTCCGCGTAGACCAGCCGTGCGGCCTGGATGCCGGGGCGGCAGTCGCGCGGCAAGGCCACGACACCGCACTCGCCACGCCGGTACAGGCGCTCGGCCTCGGCCAGCAGGCGGTCAACGACCGAGGCCAGCGCGGCGTCGAACACCGGCGCCGCCAGCCACGCGTCGGGGTCGATGCCGGCCTCGCGCAGCCACTGCAGCGGCAGGTAGATGCGGCCGCGGCGCGCGTCCTCGCCGACGTCGCGTGCGATGTTGGTGAGCTGCATCGCCACGCCAAGCTCGCAGGCCCGCGCGAGCGCGTCGCGCCCCCGCGTCTCCATGACGACGGCCATCATGGCGCCCACGGTGCCGGCCACGCGCGCGCCGTAGGCGTGCACGTCCTCGATCGTCTCGTAACGCCGGCCCTCGACGTCCCAGGCAAACCCTTCGAGCAGCGCGTCCAGCAGCGTGCGCGGCAAGCCATAGGCCTGCACGACGCAAGCCAGCGCGCGGTCGGCCAGATGCGGGCCGGGGCGGCCGGCGTAGACCGCGTCCAGCCGCCGATGCAGGTCGGCCATGGCGAGCTGCGGCTCGGCGCTGTCGTCGATGGCGTCGTCGGCGACGCGGCAGAAGGCGTACAGCGCCGTCGCCGGCGCGCGCACGCGCGGCGGCAGCATCAGCGACGCCGTGAAGAAGGACCGCGAGCCGCCCTGCATCAGCCGGCGGCAGGCTTCGAGGTCACGGGTGAAGTCGGTGTGGGCCATCACGCTACCCTGCCCTTTCAGCGCGCGCCCAGCGGCACGCCCGTGCCTTGCGCGTAAGCCCTGGCCACGCCCGACTCGGGCAGCGGCGGCAGGACGGTCTCGAGCGCCTTGGCCGACATCAGCACGCCCGGCACGCCAGCGCCGGGGTGGGTGCCGGCACCGACCATGTACAGACCCTCGACGTCCTCGCTGCGGTTGTGCGGGCGGAACCAGGCGCTTTGCAGCAACCTCGGCTCCATGCCGAAGCCCGCGCCCTTGTACGACAGCAGCTCGTCATGGAAGTGCTGCGGCGTGGTCACGCGCGAGCTGACGACGTGCTTGGACAGCCCGGGCAGCACGGTGCGCTCCAGATAGGCCTGCACCTTCTGGCGATAGGGCTCGGCCTCGGTCGCCCAGTCGGTGCCGCTGTCCAGGTGCGGCACGGGCGACAGCACGTAGAAGGCGTCGCAACCCGGCGGCGCGACCGAGGGATCGGTCGACCGAGCCGTAAGGCGACCGAGGATGGAGCGATTCATTGACCGGTGGCCGCCCGAGCGACCGACTGAGCGATCCGCCAACCAACCCGGCGACACGGTCCGCCGAGATC
>CAIRBF010000295.1 GCA_903876715.1 uncultured beta proteobacterium | reverse complement strand
GCTTGGCAAGGAAAACCGTAGCCGGTGCCACCGACACGGGAGGCTTTGCAGGAACAAATAGTGCCTGTGCCTGTGCCTGTGCCTGTGCCTGTGCCTGTGCCTGTGCCTGTGCCTGTGCCGAGCTTGCTCGACAGCGCGCCCAGCGCCGCGTCCTCGAGCGCGCCGAAGTCCAGGGGCTCGAGCTCGATCTCGTACGCGTCGGCCTCGGGGTCCTTGACGAACCACTGCAGCACATCCGCGACCGACTCGGGCAACAGCGCGAGCACGTCGATCGTGATCGCGCCGTCATCGGCCTCGAGGAAGTCCGGCAGCAGATCGCCGGCCACCTTGTCGAACAGCGTCGACAGGGGCAGCGCGTACTCCAGGTCCTGGCCGAACAGCGTGGCTGTGATGACCGGGTCCAGCAGGCTGACCTTGGACGGGATGATCTTGATGAGGTTCTGGAACTGCTCGACCAGGGTGCTGCCCGAGAGCCCGAACGCCGGGATGTGGATCCGCAGGACGTCGTCGTCGGCAGCGCCGTCAGCGGCGTCCGTGGTGTCCTCGGTGCCGGTGCCGTCCTCGGTCAACGTACCGTCCGCGCCGGCGGCCGCGTCGCTGCCTGCCGCAGCCTCCTCGCCGTCTGCGGTGCCGTCCTCGGCGCCGGCGTCCTCGGCCGCGCTGCCGATGGCGTCCAGGCCGAAGGGCAGCGCCACATCCGCCAGCAGGCTCGAGAGGTCCAGACGCAGCGGATCGAGTTCCGGGTTGACGAAGCGCTGCAGGCTCGCCGGCGTGTCGATCGTGATGTCGGAAAAGATGAGTTCGACCGCGCGACCCAGCAGCGTGAAGCTGATCGACGGCGCGGCCACGACGAACTGCGACGGCAAGAGCTGCAGCGTCTCGAGGCTGGGGCCCTCGTCTTGCTCCGTGTCCTCTTCTTCCTCGCCGAACAGGTCACAGGGACAGTCGCCTGCGCCATCGACCGGCCGGAAGTAGACCTCGGGCTCGAACACCGGCAGCTCGGGCACGAACTCGCCGTCGAGCACCAGGGCCTTGAGGTCGATGAGCTCGGTCAGCGTGGTGTTCAGCCAGCCCGCGCGCAGCGCGACGCCCCACTCGTACTCCTGCCCACCGTGCTCGACGACACCCAGCGGCTGGTCGAACTCGAAGAGCGGCAACCGGGGGTCGGGCAGGATGAGGTCGATGTTGAGTTCGGGCGCGGCGAACAACATTTCGCCCAGCGGAATCGAAGGCACCTCGAAGTGCACGCCCAGCTCGCGCTCGGCCACCTTCCAGTCGGTCGCCTCGTCGGCATCGATGCCCTTGAGGTACTGCACGACGCGCAGGTCCTTCCAGCCCGCACCGAGCTTGAAGCCGACGTCGTAGTCCTTGCCGGCGATGGGGATCGAGAACAGCGGCACCTCGCGCTCGAAGTACGGCATCTCGGTGTCGAGCAGCCCCACGAACTGCTTGATCTGGTCGAGCATGCCCGGCAGCGGGATCAGCTCGTACCAGTAGCCGGTGTCGGTGTAGTCGGTCTCGGCCAGGTCGATCTCGTCGTCCGGCCCCATGTAGCGGTAGATGCGGCCGGGCTCGCCGCCGGCCTCGTGGTCGTCGTCGAGCAGCACCTGGTCGCCGAAGGCGATCTCGCTCAGGCCGTTGCCGCTGCGGTGGTCGACGCGGAAGTACTCGCCGTCGCTTTCCTCGTCGGGCGTGGTGGCCGAGGCCACGACCACGATGTCGGCCGTGATCGAGGGCGCGTCGCTGGCCTCGACCGTCATCTCGCCGGCCACGACGACGCTGCGCGCATCGAGCTCGAGCCAGCGATCGGTGTCGCTGTAGTCCTCGGCGGAGAGGTCGACCTCTTCCGCCTCGCCGAGGAAGCGGTAGACCTTGCCCGCGTCGCCGCCCTGGTCGTGCGTCGCCGAGACCGACACCTGCGCGCCGGGCTCGAGCGCCACGTCGGCGTCGTCGCTGGTGTGGTCGACGCGGAAGAAGTCGGCCTCCACGGGCGACTCGACCTGGCGCACGTAGGCATCGGAGCGGGTGCTCACCGCGTTCGACGCCAGCACCACGCTGGCGGCCGACCCCGAGCCTTCGGAGGTCGCCTCGTTGCTGGTGCTGGCCTCCAGGGTGGCCGTCATGGCGGCGCTGACCAGCAGGTCGCCGCCGATGTCGAGCACCACCTGGTCGACCACCGCCAGCACCGCCGCCGGGTCCTCGTCGCCGATGCTGGTGCCCAGCAGGGCGTCGATGGTCTGCGTGAAGATGTCCTGCGCTTCCCAGCCGATGGTGTTGTAGGCCAGCGTGACGCCGACCGCCGTGCCGCCGGAGGTGATGCTGGCCGTGTTCTCGGCGCTGATGCCCGACTCGTTCTCGGCCTGGACGGTGAGGTCGCCGCCCGTGCTGACCTCGCTGCGCGTGAGTGTGGCGCGGCTGCTGCTCAGCACCAGGTTGGTGGCAAGCACGCCGTTGACCGCAATCGGGACCGTCGCCGCGGGCGCACTGGCGTCGGGCAGTCCCGATCCGGCGTCGGCCGCACCGCCGCTGCCGCCGCCGTCCGCGGGAGCCGCTGCGGCGCTCGCGGGGCCCGCACCGGCTCCGGCGTCGGTAGCGCCGGCCGCGTCCGCGGCCGGTGCCTCGACCGGATCTTCCGCAACCTCGGCCTCTTCGTCGGACAGCGTCTCGCACACGCCCGTCAGCGAGGCGTTGATCTGCGCCAGCTCGACCGCGAACACCGTCACGTCGCCGCCCGCGTCGATCACCATGCGGTCGATGCCGGCGTCGACCTGTCCGCGCACGTCGTTGCGGGCGGCCACGCCGCCCAGGGCCATGCCGCCGCCGCTGGTGGCCGTCAGGCTCACCTCGGAGTCGATCACCGCCGAATCGTTGGCCACGACTTCGAGCGCGCCGCCCACCAAGGCGGTCAGGCGGTCGGAGATCGCTCGCGTGCTGCTGGCGGCCGCGTCCGGGCCCGAGACGATCGGGCTGATCCAAGCCAGGCTGCGGGTGCTGACCTTGTTGCTGGCCAGCACGAAGCTCGCGGCGGCCCCGTCGGCGCTGGCCGCGGCCTCGTTGCTGACCGTGGCCTGGATGTGCGCGCCCTGGTCGGCCCCCGGTTCCTCGTCGAGCGCACCGGCCTGGACCTTGACGTCGCCGGCGACCTCGAAACCCGTGTCGACGATGCGCGCGCTGGTCGACGCCGGCTGCTCGTCGCCGATGCTCGTGCCCAGCAGCGCGTCCAGGCTGTTGAACAGGACGTTCTGCGCCTCCCACCCGATGGTGTTGAAGGCCAGCGTGACGCCGATGGCGGTGCCGTCGGAGCTCATCGTCGCGAGGTTGATCGCCTCGATCTTGGACACGTTGTCCGCGCCCACGGTCAGGTCGCCCTCGACCAGGACCTGGCTGCCGGTGATGACGGCATCGGCCCGGCTGAGCACCAGGTTGGTGGCGATGAGCGCGTTCACCGCCAGGCTCGGCCCGGCCGGCGCGGCGGGCTCGGAGATACCGGGGACGGTGACGGTGTCGGATCCGGCATCCGCCTGCGCATCGCCCGCAGCCGCATCACCCGTTGGGGTCGCCTCCTCGGGCGGTGTCGCCTCCTCCGGCGGGGCCTCCTCTTCCTCCGCCGCGGTGCTGGTTTCGCCGCTGAGGCAGGCTTCGATGAAGGCGCCTTCCAGCGCCATCACGGTGAGCTCGCCGCCGGAGACCACGTCGACGCGGTCGACCTGGGTGTCGGCACTGCTGCGCAGGTCGTTGCGGGTCACCACGCCGCCCACGGCCACGCCGCCGGCGCTGGAGGTGGACATGCAGACCTGCGCCTGGATCGTCGCGGCGTCCGCCGAGCTGACCTCGATGCCCTCGCCAGCGCTGAGTTCGACACGGGGCGAGGAGGCGCTGTCAGGGCTGACGCGCGCCAGCGCGCGCGAGGCGATCATATTGCTGGCCAGCACGAAGCCGGCCGCGGTGCTGGCGCCGCTGGAGCTGGTGGTGCGCTCGATCTGGGCCGACACGCTTTCCTCGGTCTCGGCCGAGACGCTGATCGCGCCGTCGGCCGAGAGGTCGCTGCCGCGCACCAGGGTGACGACGCCGGCCGGCTGCTCGTCGCCAATGTCGGTGCCCAGCAGCGCATCGACGGTGGCGAACAGGACGTTCTGCGCCTCCCAGCCGATGGTGTTGAAGGCCAGGGTCACGCCCACGGCGGTGCCGCCGGCTTCCGCAGCTGCCGCGTTCTCCGCCTCGATCGACGAGGCGTTGCTGCCGGCGACCTCGATGTCCCCGGCCGCGCTGAGCGTGGCGTCGAGAACCGAGACCTCGACCTGGGCGAGGATCAGGTTGGTGGCGATCACGCCGTTGAAGGCGAAGCTCGAGTCCTCGGTGTCTTCGACACCGGTCGTGCCGCCGCCCTGGGGCTCTTCCTCGGGGTCGGCAGGCTGCGCGTCCGTGTCTTCGTCGGTGGAAGCTTGCGCCTCGCCGGACACCTCTTCGTCCTGCGGCAGGTCCTCCAGCGGCTGGTCGGTGATCAGCGCCGTGACGGTGCTCGAGCCTTCGCCGGTGATCGACACGTCGCCGTCGATCTCGAGGTCGGCGTCCTCGACCAGCGTAGTGACACCGCTGCGCAGGTCGTTCCTGGCGACCAGGCCCCCGAGCGAGGCGCCACCCGCTGCCGCGGCCGACAGGCTGATCCGGGACGCCACCCCCGCGGTGTCGCTGGCCTCGACCGTCAAGTTGCCGGCGCCGTGGGCGTCGGTGCCCGGCAGCTCGGTCAGCAGGGCAAAAGCCCTGGAGCTGAGCATGTTGCTGGCCAGCACGAAGCTCGCCGCGGTACCGCCCTCCGAGGCCACCGAGTTCTCGATGTCGGCGGTGATCGTCGGCTCGGACACCGCGCTGACCGTCAGGTCCTCGGCGACGTCCAGCGCGGTGCGGGAGATCTCGGCCCGGACCTCGGCCGGCACCTCGTCGCCGATGCTGCTGCCGAGCAGGGCATCGATCGCCGCGAAGAGGATGTTCTGCGATTCCCAGCCGATGGTGTTGAAAGCCAGTGTGACGCCTGCGGCTGTCCCGCCGGTGCTCTCGGTCGTCGCGCTGTTGCCGGCCTCGATCGTCGAGACGTTCTCGGCCTCGACCCCCAGGCCGCCGAGCACCGACACCTCGCTGTCGAGCAACTGGGCCTCGGCGGTGCTGAGCACCAGGTTGGTGGCGATCAGCGCGTTGACCGACAGCGAACTGGCGCCGGGCAGGGCCGCGCCGCTTTCGGCCGCCGCTGCGTCGGCCTCCGCCTGGCCGGCCGCGTCGCCGCCGTCGGCGGCGCCCTCCTCGAAGCCGGACTCGCTGCCGGCCTCGACCGTGCCGCTGAGCGTGGCCTCGATGGTGGCACCCAGGGTGGCCTCGACCGCCACGTCGCCACCGGCCGTGAGGACGAGGTATTGCGCGTCGGCCAGCACACCGCCACGCACATCGTTGCGCACGACGATGCCGCCCACGGCCACACTGGCGCCGCCGGCCGAAGACGACACCGCGCTCATCGTGACATCGGCCACGATCTCCGCAGCTTCGTCGGCGCTGACCGTGACGGTGCCGCCGACATCGATCACGGCGCGCGGTTCGTCCGCACCCGCGCCTCGCAGTGCCGACGTCGTCTCGGTGCGGATGCGGTTGCTGGCGAGGATCGCCGACGCACCCACGCCCAGGCCGGCGCTGCTGGCGGTGGCCGCGGACTCGTTGCTGATCGTCGCGGCGATGGCGGCCTCGTCGGTGGCGACGACGCTCACGTCGCCCCCGGCCGTGACGTCCCCGCCCTCGATGCGGGCGTCGATCACCAGCGGCAGCTCGGTCGTGCCCAGATCGGTGCCGAGCAGGCTGTTGAGCCCTGCCGCAGCGATGTTGCCCATGTCCCAGCCGATGGCGTTGAACGCCAGCGTCGCGCCCGCGGCCGATCCCGCCGAGGCGGTGACCGCGGTGCCCGCGCTCGACTCGGCGGAGAGCGTCGTGGCCTGGCTCGCCTCGACCAGGACGCTGCCGTCGCCGGCGTCCACGCTCGTCTCGATGACGTGAGCCTGGATCGAACCGGTGAGCTGGTTCCAGGAGAACATGCCGCCCAGGGCGAGGCCGAACCCCGCGTCGGCGCCGCCGTCTTCGGCGGGCTCGCCTTCGGGCTCGACCACCGCCATCGACTCGGTCACCGCGCTCAGTTCCGCCGCACCGCTGGCGATCACCGAGAGCTCGCCGGCCTCGATCACCGAACGCAGCGCCGAGGCCTCGATGGCGCGCTCGACGGTGTTGCTGGCCGAGGCGATGCCGACCTTGACGCTGTCAAGCAAGGGCAGGTCGGCGGAGAAGCCGGCGCTGCTGGCGCTGAAGATCGATTCGTCGCGCGCGAGCACGGTCACCGGCCCGGGCGCGTGCACTTCCACGTCCGTGAGGACGGCGCGGGTCGCCCCGCGGGCCTTCGTCGCCGCGACCTTGCCGCTCGAACCGTGTGTGGCGCCCGACAGCGCGTAGACCGCCAGCTCCTCGGCATCGACCTCGGCCCCGGTGGCCAGCGCTTCCACCTCGTCGGTGACGGCCAGCGTCTGCACGCCGATGAGGCTGGAGACGACTTCGCCGAAGACACCCGGCCGGTCCTCCTCGCCGTCGTCGGGCTCCGCGTCCAGCGAGGCCGCGGCCACGTGGACCGACCCGGCGCCGGCACCGTCCACACCCTCGATCGTCACCTTCTGCCCGCCGTCGCCGAGCAAGGCACGGGTGCTGCGGAAGAGGTCGATGCGGCCGAGCCCGGTGTCGAAACCCTTCAGACCGAAGGCTTCCGCCACGGCCGAGGCCAGGCTGTCGGCGGTGTCCAGGACGACGCTGAAGCGGCTGCGGTCCAGGGCCTCGATGACCAGGCCGCCGGGTTGCGCATCGTCTCCGGGCTGTCCGCT
>CAIRBF010000294.1 GCA_903876715.1 uncultured beta proteobacterium | reverse complement strand
TTGGCCTTCTCGGCCAGCAGCTTGGCGGTGATGACGCCGGTGGAGTCGCGCACCCACTTGATCTCGATATTGGGCTCGACCTTGTTGAAGCCTTCCTGGTAGGCCTTGAGCTGGTCGGTCTCGAGCGCGGTGTAGACCAGCAACTGGGTCTTCTGGGCCGCGGCGCCGCCCGCCGCAATGGCGAGCAGCAGGCCGGTGACGAGAGGCAGGCGGGACAGGCGCATGGGGACTCCTCGGCAGATGATGGAAGGATGCGTCGAACGCGACCCTGGATGCTGCACTGAGCTTTGTCGCATGTCAACGGTAGTTTGTCTATTGTTGACAATCGATGCTTCAGGCGCTCCAATGCGGTGCATGAAGCGTCCGTCCGCCGCAGTAGCCGGTCCGCCAGGTGGCGCCGCTGCGGCGCGCTCGACGATCGCCCTCGTGCAGTCGAGCTCCCTGTCGGCCCTGGTGCAGGGCGAGCTCGAGCGCATGATTCTCGCCGGCGAATTGGCCCCTGGCGCCAAGTTGACCGAGATGGCTCTGGCGGCTCGCTTGGGCGTCTCGCGGGGGCCGCTTCGCGAGGCCTTCCGCATGCTCGAGGAAGCCGGCCTCGTGCGCACCGAGAAGAACCGGGGCGTGTTCGTGCGCGACGTGCCGCTGGACGAAGCCGTCGAGATCTTCGATCTGCGCGCGGCGATGGACGAACTCGTCGGTCGACAGCTTGCGCAGCGCATCACCCGCGCCGAACTGGCCGAGGTGCGGGCGTTGGTCGACGCCATGGAGCAGGCGGTGGCTGCCGGCGACACGCGCGGCTACCACCTGCTGAACCTGCAGTTCCACGATCGACTGGTCGAGCTCGCCGGCAACCGCAAGCTGAGCGCGATCTACCGCAAGCTCATCAAGGAGCTGAGTCTGTTCCGTCGCATGAACCTCGCCCACCTGGCCGAGGGCGGGCTGTTGCCGGTGTCGGCCGGCGAGCACCGCGGGATCGTCGCCGCCATCGCTGCCGGCGACGGCGAGGCCGCCGGCCGGGCGATGTACGAGCACGCGATGGAGAGCAAGCAGCGGATGCTCAGCCAGCAGGCGGGCCGCGGCGAGCAGGTGGCCGAGCGCAACGCCGCCTGACCGTACCAGCGCCCCCGTTTGCCCCGCCCGCACCTTCCCGATCCCGCCCCCGCACCGAAAACACCCCAGGGAGAAACGCTTGTCCCCCATGTCCCCTCAGGAACTCGAGGTCAACGGCCGCCGCTACCGTACGCCGAGCAGCCCCACGGTCGTCGTCTGCGTCGACGGCTGCGAGCCCGACTACCTGGCCCAGGCCACCTTCGCCGGCCACATGCCGTGGATGAAGCGCACGCTGGCCCAGGGCACGGCGCTGGTCGCCGACTGCGTCGTGCCGACCTTCACGAACCCGAACAACCTGAGCATCGTCACCGGCGCGCCGCCGAGCGTGCACGGCATCTGCGGCAACTACCTGTACGACAGCGCCAGCGGCACCGAGGTCATGATGAACGACCCGAAGTGGCTGCGCGCGCCCACGATCCTGGCCGCGCTGTCCGGCGCAGGCCGCTCATGCGCCGTCGTCACCGCCAAGGACAAGCTGCGGCGCCTGCTCGGCCACGGCATGCAGGGCATCTGCTTCTCGTCCGAGAAGGCCGACACGGCGACCGTGGCCGAGAACGGCATCGACGGTGTGCTCGGCCTGGTGGGTATGTCGGTGCCCGACGTCTACAGCGCGGCGCTGTCGGAATTCGTCTTTGCTGCCGGCGTGCAGCTGATGAGGACACGCCGCCCCGACGTGCTGTACCTGAGCACGACCGACTACATCCAGCACAAGCACGCCCCGGGCGACGATGGCGCGAACGCCTTCTACGCGATGATGGACGGCTACCTCGGCCAGCTCGACGCGCTGGGCTGCGTGATCGCGCTGACGGCCGACCACGGCATGAACGCCAAGGTGCGCATGGACGCGCAGCCCGATGTCGTCTACCTGCAGGACGTGCTCGACGGCTGGCTCGGCGCGGCCGCGGCGCGCGTGATCCTGCCCATCACCGACCCCTACGTCGTGCACCACGGCGCGCTCGGCTCCTTTGCCACGGTCTATCTGCCGGCGGGCGCCGACGCGGTAGCGCTGGCTGCGCGCATCGGCGCGCTGCGCGGCATCGAGTGCGTGCTGACGCGCGCGCAGGCGGCCGAGCGCTTCGAGCTGCCGGCCGACCGCATCGGCGACCTCGTCGTCGTGTCCGAGCGCTCGGTCGTCCTCGGCACCGCGGCCGCGCGCCACGACTTGAGCGCGCTCGAGGTGCCGCTGCGCTCGCACGGCGGCATCTCCGAGCAGCGCGTGCCGCTGATCCTGAATCGGCCCATCGCCGGGCTCGACACGCAGCGTCGCTGGCGCAACTTCGACGCCTTCGACCTGGCGCTGAACCACGCGCAGTGAGGCCGCCGCAGCCTGCCCCTCCAACCCGAACGCCACCGCTCCGATGATCCAAGAATCCCTGCGCATCGCCGGCCAGAAGGTCGCCTGTGACCGCCACATCGACGTCTTCAATCCCTACAGTGGCGAGGTCGTGGGCACCGTCCCCAAGGCGCGCCTCGCGCAGGTGCGCGAGGCCTTCGCCATCGCCCAGGCCTACAAGGCGCGCCTGAGCCGCTTCGACCGCGCCAACATCCTGAACAAGGCCGCGGCCATCGTGCGCGAGCGCGTCGGCCAGATCGCCGCGCTGATCACCGCCGAGTGCGGCCTGAGCCTGAAGGACAGCACGTACGAGGCCGGGCGCGTGGCCGACGTGCTGATGTTCGGCGCCAACGAGTGCCTGCGCGATGACGGCCAGATCTTCTCCTGCGACATCACGCCGCACGGCCGCCGGCGGCGGGTCTACACCCAGCGCGACCCGCTGCAGGGCGTGATCACTGCGATCACGCCCTTCAACCACCCGATGAACCAGGTCGCGCACAAGGTCGTGCCCTCGGTGGCGACGAACAACCGCATGGTGCTCAAGCCGTCCGAGAAGGTGCCGCTGTCGGCCTACTTGTTCGCCGACATCCTGTACGAGGCCGGGCTGCCGGGCGAGATGCTCAGCGTCGTCACCGGCGACCCGGCCGAGATCGCCGACGAACTGATCACGAACCCTGCGGTCGACCTCGTCACATTCACCGGCGGCGTGCCCATCGGCAAGTACATCGCCGCCAAGGCCGGCTACCGCCGCATCGTGCTGGAGCTCGGCGGCAACGACCCGATCATCGTCATGGAGGACGCCGACCTCGACGAGGCCTCGACGCTGGCCGTGCAGGGCTCGTACAAGAACTCCGGGCAGCGCTGCACGGCGGTCAAGCGCATGCTGGTGCACGAGGCCGTGGCGCAGCGTTTCACCGACCTCGTCGTCGACAAGACCCGGGCCTGGAGTTATGGCAATCCGGCCGACCCCAAGGTCGAGATGGGCACCGTCATCGACGAAGCCGCGGCTTGCCTGTTCGAGCAGCGCGTGGACGAGGCTATCGCGCAGGGCGCGCGGCTGCTGGCCGGGCACCGGCGTGAGGGCGCGCTGTTCGCGCCCACCGTGATCGACCGCGCGCGCCCGGAGATGACGGTCGTGCGCGAGGAAACCTTCGGACCAGTGTCGCCCATCGTCACCTTCGGCAGCATCGACGAGGCCATCCGCATCAGCAACGGCACCGCCTACGGCCTGTCGTCGGCGGTATGCACGAACCGCATGGACTACATCACGCGCTTCGTCAGCGAGCTGAACGTCGGCACCGTGAACGTGCGCGAGGTGCCGGGCTACCGGCTGGAGCTCACGCCCTTCGGCGGCATCAAGGACTCGGGCCTGGGCTACAAGGAAGGCGTGCAGGAGGCGATGAAGAGCTTCACCAACGTCAAGACCTACTCGCTGCCCTGGGCCTGATCACCGCTGACGCCGGCCACCGATGCTGCACCTGCTGAACCTGCTCGCCGCCATCGCCCTGCTGGTGTGGGGCACGCACATCGTGCGCACGGGCATGCTGCGGGTGCTGGGGGAGAACCTGCGCTACGTGCTCTCGCGCAGCTTCGGCAACCGCTTCGCGGCGCTGCTGGCCGGCGTGGGCGTGACGAGCCTGGTGCAGTCCAGCACGGCCACCTGCCTGATCCTGGCCTCCTTCGCCGGCAAGGGCCTGGTCGCCACGGGCGCTGCGCTGGCCGTGATGCTGGGCGCCGACGTCGGCACCTCGCTGATGGTGGTGGTCTATTCCTTCGATCTGTCCTGGCTGTCGCCGCTGCTCATCTTCACCGGCGTGGTGATGTTCGTCTCGCGCCAGAACAGCACCGTCGGGCGGGTGGGCCGGGTGCTGATCGGCCTCGGGCTCATCACGCTCGCGCTGCAACTCATCGTCGGCGCGACGCGGCCGCTGACCGAGTCGCCCGCGGTGCGCGCCCTGCTGGCCGCGCTGCCGCAGGAGGTCTTGCTCGATATCGTCGTCGGCGCGGTGCTCACGGTGGCGGCCTACTCGAGCCTGGCCATCGTGCTGCTGACAGCCACACTCGCGGCTGCCGACATCCTGCCGCTGACGGTGGCGCTGGGGCTGGTGATCGGCGCCAACGTCGGCAGCGGCCTGCTGGCTGTGCTGGCCACCGCCAATGCCGCGCCCGAGGCGCGGCGCCTGCCGCTGGGCAACCTGATGTTCAAGGTCACCGGGGCGCTGGTGGCCATCCCCTTCCTGCCGCATGTGCAGCCGCTGCTGGCCCAGTGGCTGCCCGGCGCGCACCAGCTCGTGGTGGCCTACCACCTGTTGTTCAACCTGTGCCTGGCGGTGCTCTTCATCGGTCTGACGGGCGTTGTCGGCCGCTGGCTCGAGCGCTGGCTCGCGCCGCCGCAGGCGGCCGTGGGCGCGCGCCCGCGCCACCTCGACCCGGTGGCGCTGGCCACGCCCTCGCTGGCCATCAGCTGCGCGGCGCGCGAGGCCCTGCACCAGGCCGATGTGGTCGAGGCCATGCTGCGCGGCATGGTCGAGGTCATACGCCACAACGACCTGGAGCTGTCGCAGAAGCTGCGGGCGATGGACGACACCGTCGACGAGCTTTACTCGTCGATCAAGTTCTATCTCACGCAGATCTCCCGCGAGGCGCTGTCCGAGCGCGAGGGCCGGCGCTGGACCGACATCGTCTCGTTCACGATCAACATGGAGCAGGTGGGTGACGCGATCGAGCGCGCCCTGCAGGACGTCGAGGACAAGAAGATCCTGAAGAACCGGCGCTTCTCGGACGCCGGCATGGCCGAGATCTGCCACCTGCATGAGCGGCTACTGGCCAACCTGCGCCTGTCGATGAGCGTCTTCCTCGACGGCCACGTGCGCGACGCGCAGAAGCTGCTCGAGGAAAAGGCGCGCTTTCGGGAGCTGTCGCACGAGTACGCGGCCAACCACATCGCGCGCCTGCAGGAGCAGACGGCGCAGAGCATCGAGACCAGCTCGCTGCACCTGGACCTGCTCAGCGAGCTCAAGCGCATCAACTCGCACCTGTGCTCGATCGCCTACCCGATCCTCGAGTCGGCCGGGGTGCTGGCGGCCACGCGGCTGCGCCAGCCGGTGCTGGCGGGCTTCGAGGTGCCCGAGCCAGCCATGCCTGCGCCGCGGCCGGTGACCGCAACGGTGGCCGCGCGCGGGTCGGCCCCGTCCGCTGATACCCGCATCGAACCCCCCCTCGGCGGTGCCGTCCGCCTGGAGACCTGACCGTGCTGACCCTGCAGGACATCGAGACCGTGTTCGCCCGCCGTGGTGGCGAGCAGTACAGCGGCGAGCCCGTGACCCAGCTCGAGCACGCGCTGCAGTCGGCCGCGCTGGCCGAGGCCGAGGTCGCCGATGACGAACTCGTCACCGCCGCGCTGCTGCACGACCTAGGCCACCTGCTGCAGGACCTGGGCGAGACCCCGAGCCTGCGCGGCGTCGACGACGTGCACCAGTACGCGGCGCTGCCCTTCCTGCGCGGGCTGTTCGGCGAGCGCGTGCTCGGCGGCATTCGGCTGCACGTGGACGCCAAGCGCTACCTCTGCGCCACCCGCCCGGAGTACCACGACGCATTGTCGGAGGACTCCAAGCGCAGCCTGAAGCTGCAGGGCGGTGTGTTCGACACTCCCCAGGCGCAGGCTTTCATCGCCCAGCAGGGCGCGCTCGACGCCGTGCGCCTGCGCCTGTGGGACGACCGCGCCAAGGTCGCCGGCCTGCCCACGCCGTCGCTGTCGCACTACCTCGAGCGGGCGCGGCGCTGCGCGCTGGCGGCTTGACCGAATGACTGGCGTTGCGGTGAGCGTCTGTCGAGAAGGGTGTCCGACGGCCGCATGGAGTTGTGGCGTCGGCGGTGCGTGGGTTGCGTGCGCCGTGGTCGGGCGGGCGCTCAGTTACCGTTTGCCTGACGTCCGCCGGCGCCATCCCGCAGGGCTTGCCCGCTGGGGCACGCCATCGACATGACCCTGACCTGGCCGGTCGTGCTGGCCGTGCTGTGCGGCGCACTGCTGCATGCGGGCTGGAACGCGCTCGTCAAGTCCTCGGGCGACAAGCCCGTGGACACCGCGTTGGTGCATGGGTTGGGCGCGGTGCTGGCGCTGCCGGCGGCGCTTTGGGTCGGGTTGCCCCCCGCCGAGTGCTGGCCCTACATGGCGGCGTCGCTGTTCATCCATGTCGGCTACTACGTCGCGCTGGCCGGCGCTTATCAGAATGGAGAGTTCGGGCTGACCTACCCGATCATGCGCGGCTTCGCTCCGCTGATCGTCGCGTTGGGCAGCACGGCGGTGCTGGGCGAGTCGCTGTCGCTCGCGGCCTGGGCCGGCGTCGTGGGCATCACCATCGGCGTGGCGCTCGTCGGCCTGGCGCACCCGGGGCAGGCCTTGCACCACGGCAAGGCGCTGGCCTTCGCTTTCGCCAACGCCGGCATCATCGCCGCCTACACCTTCGTCGACGGCCTGGGCGTGCGCTTGGCCGGGCCGACGCTGCCCGAGGTGCTGAGCTACGTGCTCTGGCTCTTCGTCCTCGACGGACTGCCCTACCCGCTGCTGGTGTGGTGGCGCCGCGGGCCCGAGGGCCGGGCGCAGATCCTGCGCTACGCGCGCGGTCGCTGGCCCGTGGCGATGATGGGCGGGGCCGCCTCGATCGGCTCGTACTCGATCGCGCTGTGGGCGATGACGCGCGCACCCGTGGCCAGCGTGGCCGCGCTGCGCGAGACCTCGGTGCTGTTCGCCACCGTGCTGGGCACGCTGCTGCTGAAGGAGCGCTTCGGCCTGCAGCGCGCCGTGGGTGCGGTGGTCATCGTCGGCGGCGTGATGGCGCTGCGCCTGGGGTGAGCGCGCGCCCGCCTTCGACCTGTTCTTCCCACCCCCGACCCGGAGCCTCGAGATGACGCTGCCCACCCACGCCCAGGTCCTCATCGTCGGTGGCGGCATCGCCGGCTGCTCCACCGCCTACCACCTGACCAAGCTCGGCATCACCGACGTGCTGCTGCTCGAGCAGGGCCAGCTCACCAGCGGCACGACCTGGCACGCCGCCGGGCTGATCGGGCAGATGCGCCCGAACCGCAACATGACGCGCATGAGCAAGTACGGCATCGGGCTGTACTCGACGCTCGAGCAGGAGACGGGCCTGGCCACCGGCTGGAAGCAGTGCGGCAGCGTCAACGTCGCGCGCACGCCCGAGCGCATGCAGGTGCTGCGCAAGCAGGCGGCGCTGGCGCGCAGCTTCGGCGTCGAGGTGCAGCTCATCAGCCCGCACGAGGCGGGCGAGCTCTACCCCGTGATGCGCACCGACGACCTGCAGGGCGCGATCTGGATCCCGGGCGACGGCAAGGCCAACCCGGCAGACCTGTGCATGTCGCTGGCCAAGGGCGCGCGCCAGCGCGGCGCGACCCTCGTCGAGGGCGTCGAGGTCGTCGGCGTGCTGGTCGAGGACGGTCCTGTCGGCGGCGCCGGAGCAGGCGCATCGGGCCGTGCCGGCTCGGTGGGCCCGCGCGCCGTGGGCGTGCGCGTGCGCCAGGGCGACGAGGTGGCCGAGATCCGCTGCGAGACGCTGGTCAACTGCGCCGGGCAGTGGGCGCGCCAGTTCGGCGCGCTCGCCGGCGTGACCGTGCCGCTGTACCCGGCCGAGCACTTCTACATCGTCACCGACCGCATCGAGGGCGTGCACCCGATGCTGCCCGTGATGCGCGACCCCGACGGCTACATCTACTACAAGGAGGAGGTCGGCGGCCTGCTGATGGGCGGCTTCGAGCCCGTGGCCAAGCCCTGGACGGTGGACCCGATCCCGAGCACTTTCCAGTTCCAGTTGCTCGACGAGGACTGGGACCAGTTCGAGATCCTGATGCGCAACGCCATCCACCGCACGCCCTGCCTGGAGACGGCGAAGGTCAAGATGCTGCTCAACGGGCCCGAGAGCTTCACGCCCGACGGCAACTTCATCCTTGGCGAGGCGCCGGAGTTGCGCGGCTACTTCGTCTGCGCCGGCTTCAACTCCGCCGGCATCGCCAACTCCGGCGGCGCGGGGCAGCTGATGGCGCAGTGGATCGCCGCCGGCGAGCCGCCGGGCGATCTGTGGGACGTGGACATCCGCCGCTTCGGCCCGCACATGGCCAACCGCCGCGCCCTGGCCGAGCGCACCGGCGAGACCCTGGGCCTGCACTACGCGATGCGCTGGCCGCGCCAGGAGCTGCAGACCACGCGCCCCCTGCGCACCAGCCCGCTGTACGACCTGCTGGCCGGCAGCACCCGCCCCGGGCCGCACGGCGCACGCGAGGCCGAGTTCGGCAGCAAGAACGGCTGGGAGCGCGCGAACTACTTCCGCCCCGCCGGCGCGCCGCGACCGGCTGACACGCTGGGCCGCCCGGGCTGGCTGGACTGGGTGATCGAGGAGCAGCGCGCCACACGCGAGGCCGTGGCCGTCTACGACCAGAGCTCCTTCGGCAAGCTGCTGCTGCAGGGGCGCGACGCGCGCGCGGTGCTGCAGCGGCTGTGCGCCAAGGACATCGGGGTGCCGGCCGGGGCGGCGCCGGTACCGGGGGCGGGCAGGGCGGCGGCCACAGCCGGCGCCATGCCCTCACGCCTGGCCGCCGGCCTGGGCGAGCGCACGCCCATGGTCTACACCGCGATGCTCAACGAGCGCGGCGGCTTCGAGAGCGACCTCACCGTCATCACCCTGCCGCCCGACGCTGGCGGCGAGCGCTTCCTGCTCGTCACCGGCTCGGCCCAGCCGGTGCGTGATGCCGACTGGATCCGCCGCCACATCGGCGCGCACGAGCACGCGCTGCTCACCGACGTGAGCCCGCTGTGGAGCGTGCTCGGCGTCATGCGGCCGCGCGCGGGCGAGCTGCTCGCGCGCCTCAGCCCGGACGACCTGTCGCCCGCGGCG
>CAIRBF010000293.1 GCA_903876715.1 uncultured beta proteobacterium | reverse complement strand
GTCGAAACCCTTCAGACCGAAGGCTTCCGCCACGGCCGAGGCCAGGCTGTCGGCGGTGTCCAGGACGACGCTGAAGCGGCTGCGGTCCAGGGCCTCGATGACCAGGCCGCCGGGTTGCGCATCGTCTCCGGGCTGTCCGCTGTCGGCCGCCGTGATGGTGATGCTCGCACCCCCAGCCACACCGGCCAGCGTGACCTGGTCGGCCGTCACCTGCACCACGCCGCCCGCGGCCGCCTTGTCGACGACGACCCGGTTCTCGGTCAGCGCGACCACCTCCACGGAGGCGGCGGTGATCGTCGCGTCGGCCCCGATCCAGGCGCTGGCCCGGGTGCTGAGCGACAGGTCGGTCAGCGCCAGCGGCACCTCGCCGACGAGCGTGACCGCGGCCGCGACACGGGCGTCGAGCACCAGCGCACCGCCGGCCACGACCGAGCCCTCGATGGAGATCTCGGCGGCTTGCGAGACCTCCTCCTCTTCGCTCGAGGCGGTGGATTCGGCACCCAGCAGCACACTGCCGCCGGCCTGAATCTTGTCGGCCGCCCCGAGTTGGATCGACTCGCCCTGGACCAGCAGCGAGGCCGCGCCCAGGTCGAGACTGCCGAGGACCACTTGATCCGCGCCCGAGCCGCCGTCGATCGCCAGCCAACCCGTCGGTCGGGCAAACACGAGTTCGTACAGCCCGTCGCCCCCCCCGCCGTCGCGAGACACCCGCAGCCGGCCGTCCTGCTCCTGCAGCAGCGTGACGCGGTCATCGCCCGTGCCCAGATCCAGCACCAGGTTCTGCAGCGAAGCATTCAGCTCGAGCAGCCGGTCCCTGGACGACAACTGCGCATTCTGGGAGGCGGGCTTGCTGAGGTCGATGCGCGTGGCCGCGGCCAACACGTCGGCCACCGAGCGCGATACCGACTGCCGGCCCAAGGCCTCCATGACCACGTTAGCCGAGGACAGCGGCTCCTCGGGATCCGGGCGCGAGACCTGGAGCATCGGCTCGGCGGCCAGGAGGACGCGGTCCTCCAGCCGCTCGACATGCGAGCGGTCGTCGAACCAACCGCGTCGAAGCCGGGGAGGCTTGACCGTCGGGACAAGGCCGCGCCTCAGCTTCAAGAACCCATCCTCGTCAACCGATTCACAGACAGAGTAAGCAGCTCAAACTGCATCTCAAATTGATCCTGAAACTTTACACGATATGAGTTGTATCAACGCATTCGCGAGGGCGATTCCCCGGCCTCGCCGCCCGTGGCGGCCACCCCGACCCGGCCCGCGCGGTCGCTCAGTAATTGATGCGCCCGGCCACGCCCGGCCGGACCGAGCCGTCGGCGTTGTCGAACTCGGCGACGAGTTCGACCAGCCCGCTCAAGGGGTCGGCCACGGGTGACACAAACACCACCCTGGCTGCGCGGGCGCGCACGTGGTCGTCGGACGCCAGACGAATCGTCACCGTCGAGCCGACGCGCAGCTTCAGACTGGCGCCGGCCGGCACCGCGCCGAGAAAGCGCACGCGCGACACATCGACGACATGCACCACCGGCTCGTTGGGGGTCACGCTCTCGCCGACCCGCTGCAGGATGCGGGTGACCACGCCGCTGATCGGCGAGCGCAGGTGCCGACGCTCGTAGGCCTCGAGCGCCAGCTCGAGCTCCACATCCTCCCGCTGCTTGGCCGCCTCGAGCGCGCGGCGCTCGGCCACGACCGAGCGCAAGGCCATTTCCTCGTCTTCGATCTGCTTGCGCGCCACGCCGCCCGCCGCCAGCAACGGGCGAAGCTGGTTCACCTGCACCTGCAGCACCTCCTCACGCTCGCGCAGGTCGGTGATGCGGGCACGGTCTTCCAGCAGCAGGCGCCGGCGCTTGACCTCGAGGTTCTCGAACGAGCGGTCCAGGTGCAGCAGCAGTTGACCTGCGGCCACGCGGTCGCCCTCGCGCACGAGCAGCGATTCCACCCGGCCGGCCGTCGTCATGCTGAGCTTGAGCTCCTGCACCGATTGGGTGACGCCCGTGGCCACGGCCTGTGCCCGCACTGGCGCCGTCACGGCACCCCAGGCGCAGGCAAGGCAAGCGGACCAGACTGCCAGCCGGATGGACGATCGGGGCCCGTGAGGGCGGCGCAACGACGAAAGCGGCGATGTCATGACAGGGAACACGGACACAGCCCAGCACGGCGGGAGCCGGGGCAGGCATGGCCCGCAAGTAAGGTCCACAAAGTGTAAACCTCACTAACCTGTCGAAACTTATTCGATCAGTTTTGAGGATGCCTGCGCGACGAAGCCCACTGAAGAGCCGGGCCGTGGTTCGAGGCCGGTCTGCGGGCCACGCGCCGAGTCCACACCGCCAGCGGCTGTTCGCCAAGCCAGGCGGCAAGTCCGGCGCCGGCTCGCCGCGCAGCCAGGAAGCGCGCCTTCGTCACGCTCCCTACAATGCCGGGCTTCGCGGTGATCGGTCCGCTGTGCGCACCGCACTTGCTCCACCAGGCGTTGCCCGCGACGCGCCCTTTGATCCGCCCATGGTGGATGCAACCCGAAGCCACCTCTTTGCCGGCAGGCCGGCATCACCCCACCGATTCCACCCATGACCACCGACCTCCAGTCCACCATCGAAACCGCCTGGGACCAGCGTGCCGACGCCGCCGCCCTGGGCCGCCCCGAAGTGCGCGAGGCCGTCGAGCACACGCTCGCCGAACTCGACGCCGGCCGCCTGCGCGTGGCCGAGCGCCAGGGCGTGGGGCAGTGGCAGGTCAACCAGTGGGCCAAGAAGGCGGTGCTGCTGAGCTTCCGCCTCAACGACAACCGGCCGATGCAGGCCGGCGAGCTCACCTTCTTCGACAAGGTGCCGACCAAGTTCGCCGGCCAGTCCGAGGCGCAGTTGCGCGCCGCGGGCGTGCGCGTGGTGCCGCCGGCCGTGGCGCGCCGCGGCAGCTTCTGCGCCAAGGGCGTGATTCTGATGCCCTCGTACGTGAACATCGGCGCCTACGTCGACGAAGGCACGATGGTGGACACCTGGGCCACTGTGGGCTCGTGCGCGCAGATCGGCAAGAACGTGCACCTGTCGGGCGGCGTGGGCATCGGCGGCGTGCTGGAGCCGCTGCAGGCCAACCCGACCATCATCGAGGACAACTGCTTCATCGGCGCGCGCTCCGAGGTCGTCGAGGGCGTGATCGTCGAGGAGAACTCGGTCATCAGCATGGGCGTGTACATCGGCCAGAGCACCAAGATCTACGACCGCGCCACCGGCGAGGTGATCTACGGCCGCGTGCCGGCGGGCTCGGTCGTGGTCAGCGGCAACCTGCCTTCGGCTGACGGCAAGTACAGCCTGTACTGCGCCGTCATCGTCAAGAAGGTCGACGCGCAGACGCGCGCCAAGACCAGCATCAACGAACTGCTGCGGGACTGAGGCCCCATGTCCGAGGCCCTGCGCCTGACCGAGGCGCTGATCGCGCGCCGCTCCGTCACGCCCGAGGACGCCGGCTGCCAGGCCCTGCTGGCCGAGCGCCTGACGCGCATCGGTTTCCACTGCGAGTGGCTGCATGCGGGGCCGGCGGACTTCCGCGTCACCAACCTGTGGGCCTGCCGGCACGGCACGCGCCCGGGCATGGCGCTGGCGCTGGCCGGGCACACCGACGTCGTGCCGCCCGGCCCGCTGGAGCGCTGGGCCAGCGACCCCTTCGTGCCCACCTACCGTGCCGGCCACCTGCACGGGCGCGGTGCGGCCGACATGAAGACCTCGATCGCCGCCATGGTGGTGGCGGTGGAGGAGTTCACCGCCGCGCACCCGCAGCACACGGGCAGCATCCACCTGCTGCTCACCAGCGACGAGGAAGGTCCCTCGGTCGACGGCACGGTGCGACTGGTCGAGCTGTTGCGGCAGCGCGGCGAGCGCCTGGACGCCTGCGTCGTCGGCGAGCCGACCTCCGTGCAGACGCTGGGCGACACGGTCAAGAACGGCCGCCGCGGCACGCTGTCGGGGCGCCTGACGGTACGCGGCGTGCAGGGCCACGTGGCCTACCCCCAGCTCGCGCGCAACCCCATCCACAGCTTCGCCCCGGCGCTGGCCGAACTGGCGGCCACCACCTGGGACGAGGGCAACGAGTTCTTCCCACCCACCACCTGGCAGGTCAGCAACATCCACGGCGGCACGGGAGCGACCAACGTCATCCCCGGCGAGTTGGTGGTGGACTTCAACTTCCGCTACTCCAGCCAGAGCACGGCCGAGGGCCTGAAGGCACGCGTGCACGCGGTGCTGCAAGGCCACGGCGTGGAACACGAGATCGCCTGGACGCTCGGCGGCGAGCACTTCATCACCCGCCCGGGCGCGCTGAGCGAGGCCCTGGTGGCGGCCATTGCCGACGAGACCGGCGTGCAGGCCGAGCTCTCCACCACAGGCGGCACGTCCGACGGCCGCTTCATCGCCCGCATCTGCCCGCAGGTCGTCGAGTTCGGCCCGGTCAACGCGACGATCCACAAGGTTGACGAGCGCGTGGCCGTCGCTGACGTCGAGCGGCTGAAGAACATCTACCGGCGCACGCTGGAGCGCTTGCTCGCGTGAACGTCGGCCCGGTGATCCCGCCTGTCTCGTCGCCCTTCGCCCCAGCGCCGGCGGCCTCTTGTCTTGGGGCGCGCTCGGCGCGTGGGTCATGGCGACGCTGATCGAGCTCGTCGAGCAATGCAGCGCGCGCCTGGCGGCCGCCGGCGTCAGCTTCGGCCATGGCACGACCAGCGCGCGCGACGAAGCGGTGTGGCTGGTGCTGTGGCGCCTCGGGCTGCCGCTGGACGACCTGGACGGTGTGGCCGAGCGTGCGCTGTCCGCCGACGAGGTGGGCAGGGTGCGGGCGCTGGTGGACGAGCGCATCGCCACGCGCAAGCCCGCCGCCTACCTCACCGGCGAGGCCTGGTTGCAGGGCGTGCCCTTCACCGTGGACGAACGTGCGATCGTGCCGCGCTCGTTGATCGCCGAGGTGCTGGCCGAGGGCCTGATCGACGCCTGGCTGGGTCGCGAACCCGCGCGCGTGCTCGATCTGTGCACCGGCAACGGCAGCCTGGCCGTGCTGGCGGCGATGGCCTGGCCCGACACCCGCGTCGATGCCGCGGACCTGTCGGCCGATGCGCTCGCGGTGGCGCGTCTGAACGTCGAGCGCCACGGCCTGGGCGCGCGGATCGCGCTGTGCCAGGGCGACGGCCTGGCGGCGGTGGCGCCCTGGGCCACGGGCGGTGCGTCAGGCACTGCGGCGGCGCCTGCGGGCGGCCGCTACGACCTCATCCTGTGCAACCCGCCCTACGTCAACGCGCGCTCGATGGCGGCGCTGCCCCCCGAGTACCGGGCCGAGCCGGCGCTGGCGCTGGCCGGTGGCGACGACGGCATGGCCTTCATCCGTCCGCTGCTGGCCGGCGCGGCCGCCGTGCTGGAGCCGGCGGGCGCCCTGGTGCTGGAGATTGGCCACGAGCGCGCGCACTTCGAGCGCGCCTTCCCCGGGCTCGAGCCTGTCTGGCTGCCGTGCAGCGCGGGCGACGACCAGGTGCTGCTGCTGACGCGGGAGGCGCTGTGATCCCAGGTCCCCTCATGACCCCCCTCACCCCGGACCCGGGCGGAGCCTGTCAGCCATGATCACCGTTCGAGATGTCACGCTGCGCCGCGGCGTGAAGATCGTGCTGCAGGGCACGACCTTCACGCTGAACCCGGGCGAGAAGGCAGGCCTGGTCGGGCGCAACGGCGCCGGCAAGTCCAGCCTGTTCGCGCTGCTGACCGGCCGATTGCAGGCCGACGCCGGCGACGTCGACATCCCGCCGAGCTGGCAGGTAGGCGAGGTCGCGCAGCACATGCCCGAGACCAGCGACGCGGCCACCGAGTTCGTGCTCCAGGGCGACCTGCCGCTGCAGCGCGCGCAGGCCGCGCTGGCCGCGGCCGAGTCCGCCGACGACGGCCACGCCATCGCCGAGGCGCACGTGGCGCTGCAGGAGGCTGGCGCCTTCGACGCCCGCGCCCGCGCGCAGGCGCTGCTGCTGGGGCTGGGCTTTCGCATCGACCAGCTCGACGCGCCGGTGAACAGTTTCTCGGGCGGCTGGCGCATGCGCCTGCAACTGGCGCGGGCGCTGATGTGTCCGGCCGACCTGCTGCTGCTGGATGAACCGACCAACCACCTCGACCTCGACGCCCTGGTCTGGCTCGAAGCCTGGCTGCAGCGCTTCCCGGGCACCATGGTCGTCATCAGCCACGACCGAGAATTCCTCGACGCCGTCACCCGCGTCACGCTGCACCTCGACGAGGCCCGCATCATCCGCTACGGGGGCAACTACACCGCCTTCGAGGGGATGCGCGCCGAGCGCATGAACCAGGCGCAGGCGGCCTTCTCGAAGCAGCAGGACCGCATCGCCCACCTGCAGCGCTTCATCGACCGCTTCAAGGCCAAGGCGTCGAAGGCGAAACAGGCGCAGAGCCGCGTGAAGGCGCTGGCGCGGATGGAGAAGCTCGCGCCGGTGCTGACCGCCAGCGACTTCGCCTTCGAGTTCCGCGAACCGGCGAGCCTGCCCAACCCGATGCTGGCGCTGCGCGACGTGGCCTGCGGCTACACGGGCGAAAACGGGCCGCTGACCATCGTGCGCAGCGTCACCCGCACCGTCATGGCGGGCCAGCGCATCGGCATCCTCGGGGCCAACGGGCAGGGCAAGTCGACGCTGGTCAAGACCATCGCCGGCGTGCTGCCCGCCATCGGCGGCACGCTGACCGAGGGCAAGGGGCTGGCGGTGGGCTACTTTGCGCAGCAGGAGATGGACCTGCTGCATGCCGACGACACGCCGCTGCAGCTGATGACGCGCATGGCGCGGGAGCAGGCCCCGGCCGGCACCGACACGCGCGAGCAGGCGCTGCGCAACTTCCTCGGCCAGTTCCGCTTCGAGGGCGACATGGTCCACCAGCCGGTGGGCACCTTGTCGGGCGGTGAGCGCGCGCGCTTGGTGCTCGCCACCATCGTCTGGCGCCGCCCGAACCTGCTGCTGCTGGACGAGCCCACCAACCACCTCGACCTGGCCACGCGCGAGGCGCTGTCGATGGCGCTGAACGGGTTCGACGGCACGGTGCTGCTGGTCAGCCACGACCGCGCGCTGCTGCGCGAGGTCTGCGACGAGTTCTGGCTCGTCACCCATGGCGGCGTCGAGGAGTTC
>CAIRBF010000292.1 GCA_903876715.1 uncultured beta proteobacterium | reverse complement strand
CAGTTCCACGATGCCGGCTTGCTGGACGAACTCATCGTTCAAGTCGGTTCGGTCACGCTGGGCAAAGGCAAGCCCCTGTTCCCTCGCCGGCTCACCAGCCCGCCGCTGGCGCTCGTTTCGGTGAGGCAGATAGGGACTGGCTTTGCGGAACTCCGCTACCAGGTTCCCGCGCGCCCATCGGCTGGTGCCAACTGATCACGCTGGTCGAGAGGCGCCACGACCCCGCGCGCGGTGCTTCCGGTCCGGCGCATCTCGCCACCGGGGCTGCGGGCAGTTCCACGACACGACAGCGGCTGCGGACGCGGCGGCGAAGCGTGCGCACAGGGCAGCCAAAAACTCCCCACCCCCGCCCTTCGCACTGCGGGATGGCGGCTTCGGGGATCAGCGCGGCACGCTCACGCGTCAGGGTTGGTCAGGGTTGTCGCGCAGGCTCACGATGTCCAGCCCGTCCAGCGCCGGCAAGCGCCGGTCGTTGGTGACGAGGCAGGCGGCGCCCGCGGCCTGCGCCGTGGCAAGGTGCAGGGCGTCCGGCATCTTCAGTCCATGCCGCGCTCGCAGCAGGGCAGCCTGCTCGAAGCAGGCGCGGTCGTGCGGCAGCACAGAGACTGCGCCGCTGGCGACCACCATCTCGCGCACGGCCCCCACCGCGGCGGCGTCGTTGGCGCGCAGCGGCTGCACCAGCAGTTCCGCCAGCGTCAGGTCGCCCGTGACGCCCATCACGTCGCCCCGCAGGCAGGCATCCAGCCAGGCCACGCAGGCCTCGCCCAGGCCCGGCGTGCCATTGAGCACGTAGACGAAGACGTGGGTGTCGAAGTAGACCTTGCGCCCGCGATGGCGGCGCAGGAGCCGGTCAAGAAGCTCCATGGCCATCAGCGCACAGCTGGAAGCGGTTGTCGAGCAGAGAACTCACCAGGACCCCCGCTCCCGGCGCACGATCTCATCCGCTTCGTCGGCCGTCCCGCCGTAGGCAGCGCGCGCCGCACCCAGGAAGCGCGCCATCGAGCGCGGCGGCGCGGCGGCGGTTCCGGTGGGGGTGAGCACGATGCTGCCGGCGACGACGCGTACCTCGAGCGAGCCGTTCGTCTCGGGCCCGACCGCAGCCACTACCTCGGCCGGCAGGGTGACCTGGCAGAGGTCCCGGAGGGTCACCATAGCTTCAGGCATCGACGGGGTCTCGGATCTTCCGACTCTCCACGAACCCCTCGCCCCATCACACCGCGCTGGTCGGCCAGTCCTCGACGCTCAAGCCCGGCACCCGCTGGAACTCGCGCAGGTTTCGCGTGAGCAGCGTCATGCCGCGCGAGCGCGCGTGGGCTGCGATGAACAGGTCGTGGCTGCCGATGGGGGTGCCGCTGCGCTCCAGCGTGGCGCGGATGTCGGCGTAGTGCGCGTCGGCCGGCGCGTCCAGCGGCAGCACGGTCAATGCCTGCAGCAACTGCTCCACACGCTGCGTGAGCCGCGCCGAGCTCCTGCGCTGCGCGCCGAAGCGAAGCTCGCATGCTGCCACGATGCTGGTGCACACCGCATCGGGTTCCAGCGCATTCAGCTTCCCGGCCAGGGGACCATGGGGGTCTCGGATCAGCTCGGACAGCGCGTTGGTGTCCAGCATGCAGGGCAGCGCCCTGGGCTGCTCATCGGGCGCACGAGCCATCACAGGGGATCACGCGGCTGGGGCGGCAGGTCTTCCACCTCGGGCAGAAGGTCGTCCATCGGAGCCCAGGATGCCAGCAGATCCCGCAGCTTGTGCTTGCGGACGGGGGTGAGGACGAGGCTGTCGCCCTCCTTGCGGATCAGGACCTCGGTGCCTTCCAGTTCGAGCTCGCGAGGAATCCGGACCGCCTGGTTGCGGCCGTTACGGAACAAGGCCGCGTGACGCTCAGTTGCTCGGGGCGGGGCGGACAGGGGTGACATAGGTTGCAGCATAGGTTGGATTCCGGGCTTAGGCAAGCTGCCCGCGATCACCGTCACAGAATGGTCTGTGTCTGCAATTTCAGACATGGCCCGGACCGGGCTTCACGAAATCGAACAGGCTCCGTCTCGAGGGCGTCAACCCGCCCCCGACCCCCTCGCCCCTTCAGCCGCCGCCAGCCCCGCGGCGCGGTCCAGCGGCACCACGGTGCCCAGCGTCGTGCCGCCGGCCGGTTGCAGCGCGGGCGGGAAGATCGCGATCTTCTGCGCTGGAGCCAGGCGCTGCTCTCGGCCGGGCTCCAGGTCGCGCTCGTTCGTGCCGGCGCGCGGGGCCACGGCCACGCCGTCGACGATCTCCAGGTCCAGCCACCAGCGCTTGACCGGGTTGCGCCCTCCGGCGCCGGTGCGCTCGTCGTGCGCGATCAGCTCGCGCCGCCCCTCGGGCGTGGCGATGGCGCGCCACAGCAGTGCCTGCGTGGCGGCCAGGTCCTCGCGGTCGTAGGGGCAGGTCTTCATGCAGCGCCCGCAGGCCGAGCCCTTCATGTTGGTCAGCCGGTACTTGCCGCACTTCTCGACGTCGGGCTTCCAGATCTCGTAGCCGTTGAACTCGATCTTCGGGCCGTAGGGGATGGCGTTGCACGGGCACTCGCGCGCGCACTTCAGGCACTGCGCGCAGGCGTCCTGCAGGCCGAAGTCGATGGGGCGGTCGTGCGCCAGCGGCAGCGCGGTGGTGAGCACCACCGACTTCGAGCGCGGCCCGATGAAGGGGTTGAGCACCAGCTCGCCGATGCGCGAGAGCTCGCCCAGGCCCGCCATCAGCACCGCGGGCAGGTGCAGCAGCTCGGAGTGCGCGTTGGAGTGCACGCGCGACGACCAGCCCAGGCGCCGCAGGTGCGCGCTCATCACGCCGGCGATCAGCGCGCCACGCAGGTAGGCGCGCATGGACTGCGCGCCCGAGATCCAGTCGTCGCCCGAGGCGCCGTCCATGGTCTCGTAGCCCTGGTCGATCAGCATCACCACGGCGTGCCGGTGGTAGGGCTCGATGGGCCGGCCCTCGACCTCGTCGTGGCTGTACCACATCCAGGGCTCGGCCTCGCACAGGCCGACGAGCTCGGCGCCCAGGTGGTAGGCCAGCGCCTTGACGGCATCGGCGTTACGCGTCGGGTCGGCCAGCGCGCCGCCGGGCCCGGTGGGCGCCAGCGGCTCGCGCGTGCCCTGCAGCGGCACCAGCGCGCGGATGAAGGGCACCATGGCCGCGGCCAGCGGGTGCTTGACCGCGAAGCGCGTGCGCTCGGCCTGCGCGCGCGGGCCCAGGTCGCCGGCCAGCGCGCGCGTGAACAGGTCGGCGCGCTTGGGCACGCGCTGGATGCGGCTGCGGTCGATGCGCGTGGTCGGCTCGTCCACGCGCGGCACGCGCTCCATCGGATGGCGGCCCAGGTGCAGCGGGCGCGCCGCGAGCTCGTCGTCGTCAAAGCCGGGGCGCGTGCCGCCCACGCCCAACCAGGCGGCGGCATCGGGCCAGTCCAGGCAGGCGCCGGGCGCGATCGGCGCATCGCAGGCCAGCGCCAGCGTGGTCGTCACCACGCCGAGGCGGAAGCCCCGGCGCGAGAACGGCAGCGCCAGCACCCCGTCCACCGTCTGCGCCACGCCGGCGCGCTGGGCGAGCACGGGCAGGTCCAGCGCGGTGTGGCCGTGCACGTGCGCCGTGGCCGGCCAGCCGAGCGCGCGCAGGTAGCCCGCCAGCACCGCGGCCACCTCGGCGCAGCGCAGGTCGGTGCGCGCCGCGTGCGTGCCGCGCACCCAGGCCGCGCCGGGCTCGCCCTCGGCGGCGTCGCGGCCGAACTCGACGGCGAAGACGAGGGCGTGGGTGTGGGCGGCAGGGGCGGGCTGCGCGGCGGCGGTGGCGGGGCCGGTGGCGGGACCGGCATGGTCGGCGGGATCGGGATCGTGATCGGCGGCAGCGGTGCCAGCGCCCGACGCGCCTGCCCCGTCCGCGCCGTCCTGCAGGCCCAGCCGGCACACGCCGGCCAGCGTCGCGTCCAGGAAGCAAGCGGCGGCCTTGAGGTGGTCGCGCAGCAGCGCCGGGTCGACTGGCAGCGGCGCGGTGGCCGGCGCCACCGGCCCGTCGAACAGCGCCGCGGCCACGCCCAGGTACTCGGCCAGCGCCGCGGCTACCGAGTCGGGGCCGGCGGGGTGGTGGTCGGCGGGCTGGACCGCAGGCAGGGGCCGCGCCTGCGGGTCGCGCGCCAGGCGCTCGGCCGGCAGCGGGCCCAGGTGCACGGGGCGGTCGCGGTGGGAGTACAGGCGGGGCATGGCGGCGCGGATGCTGGGGCTGGGAGCGTGGGCTGTCAAGCCGGGGTGCGTGGCCGCGGTCCGGCCGGGTGGGCCCGTGCTGCGGGCAGGTCGTGCGCCTTCATCGGGGCGTTGAAAGGGCATCTGCAACATCCTCCACGCCCTCGGCTGCGAGGATGCCGCGGATCTCGTCCATCAGCAGCAGGCACAGGGCCGACGGTTGGGCGTCCTGACGCAGGACGAAGCCGATGTCGCGCTCGTTGTCCGGCAATTCAACGTCGAGCACCACGAGCAGGCCGTCGCGTATCTCGTGGAGCAGATGCTGCGGCGAGACGGCCGACAGCATGTCGCTCTGCGCCAGCAAGCCGCGCAGCAGGCCCAGATCCGCCGCCTGCACGGCGATGCGCGGGGCGTGCAGGCCCATGCGCTCGAACACCGTGTCGAGGAAGCGGCGCGAGGGCGCGCCCGGGTCGCGCAGCACCCAGGGGTAGCCCTTCAGATCGCTCGCGCGGATGCCGCGCCGGCCCGCCAGCGGGTGGCCGGCGCGCGCCACCACCGCCAGGCGGTCCTTGCCCAGCACCTGCACGCGCAGCTCCTTGCGCCGGTACTCGGGGCTGATGCTGGTCAGGATGAAGTCGATCTCGCCCGATTGCACGGCGGCGAACAGTTCCTCATAGGGCGCGTCGACCACCGAAACCTGCACCTGGGGGTGACGGGCGACCACGCGCGCGATGGCGTGGGGGAGCAGGGACGTCTTCGACGAAGGCAGGGCGGCCAGGGTGACCCGTCCAGCCAGTTCCCCGCGCAACTGCGACAAGTCGACCTGCAAGCGCTGGATTTCGCTCAGCGCCCGGCGCAGCCGGAAGATCAGGCGCTCACCGAAATCGGTCACCACCATGGCCCGCGGCGTGCGCCGGAACATCAGCAGGCCCAGGGACTGCTCCATCTGACCCAGGGCCGCGCTCACGGCCGGCTGCGACATGCCCAGGCCCTCGGCCACCGACATCATGTGCCCCAGCTCACGCAGCCGCACCACGGCCGCCAGCGGGCGTGTGGAGACCATCATCGACAGCAGCGGCGCCGCGGCATGGGCCCCCATCTCGGTGCAGACCTTGCGGGCGGCGTCGAATTCCGCTGCCACCAGGCGCGCGCGCTGGTAGACGGTCTGGCCGTAGACCGAGGGCGTCATGCCCGCGGCGCTGCGCTCGAACAGCGACACACCCAGGGCCGATTCGATTTCCTGCACGGTGCGTGCGATGGCCGAGGGCACCCGCAGCAGGCGCCTGGCGGCACGTGTGACGCTGCCTTCCTCGTACACGGCGAGTACGACACGCAGGTGGCGGGGGCTGATCTTCTCGTCCACGCGCCGATCTTAGGGATGACGCGTGCTCCCAGCCAAGCTTCTCATCAGGAAATTCGAATCCCGCCCCGGGCGATTGCAATGGCCGTCCGGCGCGCCGATCGCTACAGTCGTTCGCTGAGTCCCGCCGCGCACGGATCGGCCGTCGGCTCGCCCCCCCTGAAAGGAATCGCGATGAAATCGATCACCTCCTGCCTGCGGGCCGCCGGGCTTGGCGCGCTGCTGGCCGCCGCCGCCCTGGCCGCTTCGTCGGCCCTGGCGCAGGTCAACATCCGCGTCGGTCACGGTTCGGCCGCCGAGGAAACCCTGTGGCTGATGAAGGCCGACCCCAAGGTCACGCCGAACCAGGGCAAGGCCTACAAGCTCGACTTCACGCTGTTCCGCGGCAGCGACAAGCGCTTCCAGGCCTTCGAGGCGGGCGAACTCGACATCGCCACCGGCTCGGCCCACAGCGTGATGATGGCGGCCGCCGAGGGCGCGAAGTTCAAGGTCGTGGCCACGCTGTCGCGCGAAGGGGACAAGGGCTTCGCCACCAAGTACATGGTCAGGGAAGACTCCCCGATCAAGACCATCGCCGACCTCAAGGGCAAGAACGTCGGCATCAACGGCGCGCGCTCCTCGGCCGAACTCTGGGCCCGTCTGGCGCTGGAGAAGAAGGGCCTGGACACCAAGCGGGATGTGAACTGGGTCACCCTGCCGTTCCCGGCCCAGGGCGAGGCGGTGCGCGCAGGCAAGCTCGACATCGGCGCCTTTCCGCAGCCCTTTGCCGCCTTCGAGGAAAAGCGCGGCGGCCTGCGCACCGTCTTCACGTCGCAAGACGGCATCGCACGCGACGAGGACCTGATGGTGATCATGGTCAGCGAGAAGTTCGCGGCCCAGCAACCCGCGGCGCTGCGGGCCTTCCTGTCCGACCTGGTCCGCGCGACCCAGCATTACGTCAAGAACCCCAAGGAAGGCCGCACCGCGCTGGTCGACTCCAAGATGGTGGGCATCCCCCTGGACGTCTTCCTGGGCATGAAGGACTATGAGCGCCCGCTCGATGCGCGCGTCGATGTCGAGTCGATCAGGGCCATGACCGCCGAGCTGACCAAGTTCGGCTTCATCACCAGGCCGGTCAACGTGCCGGCCGTCATCGACAACACCTTCCTGCCCAGGTAAGCCCGGCATGGCCTTCCTCCAAGCCCAGGGCGTTTCCAAGCGCTTCGAGCGCGACGGCAAGCGCGTGCTGGCCATCGACGGCTTCTCGCTGGCGATGGAGGAGGGGGAGTTCGTCAGCATCGTCGGGCCCTCGGGCTGCGGCAAGAGCACCTTCCTGCACATGGTTGGTGGCTTCGAACCCATCGTCGAGGGTTCGATCCAGGTGGCGGGTCGCGCGGTCACCGCGCCCGGCACGGACCGCGGCATGCTGTTCCAGGACTACGCGTTGTTCCCCTGGCGCAATGTGATCGGCAACGTCGCCTGGTCCCTTGAAGTGGCAGGCATGGGCAAGGCCGAGCGGCTGGAGCGCGCGACGCGCTACCTGGACATGGTGGGGCTGTCGGCCTTTCGGGACGCCTACCCGAGTGAGCTGTCCGGGGGCATGCAACAGCGCATCGCCCTGGCGCGTGTGCTGGCCTTCGAGCCGGCCATGTTGCTGATGGACGAGCCCTTCGGCGCGCTGGACGCGCAGACGCGCGAGATCATGCAGGAAGAGCTCACGACCATCTGGCAGCGCCACAAGCGCACCGTGCTGTTCGTGACCCACGACATCGAGGAGGCGGTCTACCTCAGCGACCGCGTCATCGTCTTCACCGCTCGCCCGGGCCGGCTCAAGGCCGACCTGCGCATCGACCTGCCGCGCCCGCGCACGCCCGAGATCCGCAAGACCGCGCCCTTCCAGGCGCTGCGCAACCGCATCTGGGACATGCTGCGCGAAGAAGTCCTGGCGGCCAAGGCGCTGGCGTGAGCGCCCACGACACGCGGACGCGCCCGTGGCCGGGCGTGAGCTGGCTGCTGCCGCTGGCGTTGCTGCTGGCCCTGCACCTGCTGGCCTCGCGCGAAGGAGCGCCGCGCTACCTGGTTGCGCCGCAGCAGATCGCGCAGACGCTGTGGGAGCTGGCGCAGTCGGGCGAACTGCTCACCAACACCTGGGCCAGCCTGCGGCGTTCCTTCAGCGGTTTTGCCATCGGCGCTTTCATCGGTGTCGGCCTGGGGCTGGCCTGCAGCGTCATCCGCCCCTTGCTGGCCTTCTTCGACCCGCTGGTGTCCATGGCCTACCCGGTGCCCAAGGTGGCGCTGCTGCCGGTGATCATCACCTGGCTGGGCTTCGGTGACGCCTCCAAGGTGGTCATCATTGCGCTGGCCGTCTTCTTCCCGACCTTCATCAATGCGCTCTACGGGTCGCGCGGGGTGAACACCCGCTGGGTCTGGTCGGCGCGCAACATGGGCGCCTCGCGCCTGCAGGTGTTCTGGCGGGTCATCGCGCCGGCCGCGCTGCCCCATGTGTTCAACGGTCTGCGCTCGGGCCTGGCCCTGTCCTTCGTGGTGCTCTTCGCCTCCGAGATGGTGGGCGCGAAGAACGGGCTGGGCAACCTGATCATCAAGGCCGAGGAGAGCATGCGCTTCGACCTGATGTACGCCGCCATCCTGACCATCGGCCTGATCGGCTTCGCCTGCGACCGGGCGCTGCTGGCCTTGCGGCGGTTCCTGCTGGCCGGCAAGTTCCCGGGCGAGGGGCGGCATGGCTGAGTCGCGGCAGCCTGGGGCGGCGTGGGCGCGCCGTGGTGCGGCGGCACTGTTCCCGCTGCTGGTGCTCGCGGCGGTGTGGGAGGTCCTGTCCCGCTCGGGGCTGGTCTCGCCGCGCCTCATGCCTTCGGTCGTGCTCATCGCCGAGGCTTTCTACGGTGCGGTGGTGTCGGGCGAGATGGCGTTTCATGCCGGTGCATCGCTGTTCCGGGCCCTCACCGGGTTCGGCCTCGCGGTGGTGGTCGGCCTGGTCCTGGGAGTGCTGATGGCGCGGGTGCGCTGGTTCGATGCGCTGTTCGAGCCCGTGTTCTCCTTCGGCTACCCGGTGCCCAAGATCGCGCTGTATCCGCTGTTCGTCTTCGTCCTGGGTTTCGGCTCGCCTTCCAAGATCGCCCTGATCTTCCTGGAGTGCCTGTTCCCCATTGCCTTGAACAGCTGTTTCGGCATCCGCGCCGTCGAGCGCAAGTACCGCTGGAGTGCGGCCAACATGGGCGCCAACAGCGCCCAGACCTTCTTCAAGGTGCTGGTGCCCGCGGCCGCGCCCACCATCTTCAGCGGCATCCGCGTGGCGCTGCCCTTGTCGATGGTGGTGGTCGTGATCACCGAGATGATCGGCGACAGCCGCGGCCTGGGTTACTTCATCGCCTACTCCTCGGCCTCGTTCAAGTACCCGATGGCCTATGCCGCCATCGTGGCCGTGGCCGTCATCGGCTTCTGCCTGGACCGTGCCTTGGTCCTGCTGCGCAACCGCATCGTGTTCTGGGAACGCAGCAGCGGCGTTTCACTGTGAAGGAAACATCCCCTTGACCCCCGAGCTGCGATCGCAACTGGACCGCCTGGCGCGCGCCTGCCGGATCCTGGAGATGGAGGGTCACGGCGACATGACCCTGGGCCACCTTTGCCTGCGGGATCCGCAGGGCCGCGGCTTCTGGCTCAAGCGCAATGCCTACGGGCTGGGTGAAATCCGTTCGGCGCGGGACTTCGTGCTCGTCGACCACGAGGGGCAGCAGCTCGAAGGCGAGGGCGGACGCCACTCGGAGTGGCCCATCCATTCGCAGATCCTGCTGGCGCGCCCGGACGTCGAGGTGGTGGCGCACACCCACCCACCGCATGCCAGTGTGCTGTCGTCCTTTGCCGATGGCCTGCAGCCCTTCACCCTGGACGCCGACTACTTCACGGCGGTGCCCTGCCACCGTGATGACAGCGCGCTGCTGCGCACCAAGGAGCAGGGCCGGGCCTTGGCGCAGGCGCTGGGGCCGCACTATGCGGTGCTGATGGCCAACCATGGCGTGGCCTTCTGCGGCACCTCGATCGAGCACGCCACCTGCATCGGGCTGTTCCTGGAGCGTGCGGCCCGCCTGCATGTGCTGGGCAGCGGCCTGCAGGGCCGGACCTTCTTCCCCGACGCCAGCGCGCGGGCCCTGCGCCATGGCCAGATCATGGCGCCTATCCACATCGAGCATTGCTGGAACTATTTCAGCCGCAAGCTCGATTGGGTGGCCGTGGGTCGGCCCGGCGACCGCCTTTATTCCTGAGCGAGCCGATGGACCTGCAGCCGTTTCTGCGTTTCTTCAGCCCTGAAGACCTCGAGGTCATGGCCGCGGCCGGTTACGGCGCGGCGATGGGCTTCGGCCAGCGCCCGGCGCTGATGGTCGTAGATGTGGCCTGGGCCTTCTGCGGCGACAGGCCCGAGCCGGTGCTGGAGTCGATCCGGCGCTGGCCCAATTCATGCGGCACCGGTGCGTGGCAGGCGATCGAGCGCATCCAGCCGCTGCTGGGGGCGTTCAGGGCGCGCGGCCTGCCCGTGATCTACACCACCGGCGCCTGGCGCAGCGACCGCTGGGACATGGGCTCCTGGCTCTGGAAGCACGCACGCTCGCGCCAGACCGAGCAGGCCGCGGTGTTCGATCGCGACCCCAACGGCATCGTCAGTGCGGTGGAGCCCGCGCCCGGCGACCTCGTCATCCTGAAGCAGAAACCGTCGGCCTTCTTCGGCACGCCACTGCAATCGCACCTGACGCTGCTGGGCTGCGACAGCCTCATCGTCACGGGCGGGGCCACCTCGGGCTGTGTGCGGGCCACGGTGGTCGACGCCTTCAGCGCCAACTACCGGGTGGCGGTGGTGGCCGACGGCTGCTTCGACCGCAACCAGACCAGCCACGCGGTCAGCCTGGTGGACATGAGCGCCAAGTACGCCGACATCGTCAGCACCGACGAAGTGCTGGCCTGGCTGTCCGGGCGGGCCGGTGAGCTTGCCTGCCCGCCGGGCTCGGCCGCCGGGTGATCCTGGCCTGGCCGCGGTTCAGGGCTGCGTCACGACCCGCCGGCTCACCTGCTCAGCCGTGCCCGCAGGGCCTGCTCCAGCCGTTCCCAGACAAAGCGCATCGACGCCGACCGGCGCAGTTCGTCGTGGGCGCACAGCCAGACTTCCTGCGGCTGGCCGAAGCGGTTGGCCAGGATGCGGCGTAGCCCCGGCCGGGTGGCGGCGACGTCGGCGAGGTAGACCCCCACGCCCAAGCCGGTCTCGACGGCGGCCTGGCGCGCCAGCATGGCGTCGGTGCGCAGCCGAAAACGCACCGGCGCCGTCGGGCTCGGGCCCTTGATCAGCGGCGCGAGCGGCGAGGTCTCGCGGTCGAAGCCGGCGACGAAGGCCTCATCGGGCAGCGCCCAACCCTGGGGCTCGCCATGGCGGGCGATGAAGGACTCGTGTGCGTACAGGCCGAGCTCGGTGGTGCCCACGCGCTGCGCGATCACGCCTTCCTGCTCGGGACGGAAGAAGCGCACGGCGATGTCGGCGTCGCGTCGCAGCAGGTTCTCGGCCCGGTTCGACACCGAGAGTTCGATCTCGAGCTCGGGCTGCTCGGCCAGCCATTGCGCCGCTAGCGGTGCGATGACGTGTGTGGCGTAGACCTCGGACGCGGCGATGCGCACGGTGCCCACCAGCCGCTCGCCGGCCGCGGCAAAGAGCCTGCCGGCGGCGACCGCCGCCGCCTTCATCGGCACCACGATGCCGTGCAGATCGTGGGCGCGCTCGGTGGGCTCCAGCCTGCCCGGCAGGCGCGTGAACAACACCTCGCCCAGCGCCGCCTCGAGCGCGCGCAGGTGCCTCCCGACGCTGGGTTGCGTGGTGGCGAGCCGCTGCGCCGCCGAAGTCAGCGTACCGGTCTCGTAGACGGCGATGAAGGCGCGCAGCAGGTTCCAGTCCTGCAGCGCCAGGGCCGAGGGCGGAGCCAGCGTGGGGCCTGCAGGGTCACTGCGAAGCTTGGGCATGGCCGAAGTGTCTGCGCGTCGGCGCGGGACGGGTCAGGTGCGCAGCAGCGCGCCCAGCTCGCGCCGCGGGCTCGGTCCGGTGGGCTCGGTCGCGTAGCCCACGCGCGCGAGCATCTGCAGCGTCGCCGCGGCCGGGTCCAGGCCCACCGCCCGGTGCACGGCCTCGCGCAGGCTGCGCATCTCGGCAAACTCCTGCAGCGCCTGCGACAGCGGGTGCATGTCCGCGCCCGCAGCGGTGGCCTGCAGGTGCGCGCGCACGTAGGCGCGGCCGCTGGCCACGTGGGCCAGACGGTCGTTGCCGCTGCTGGCCAGCCAGAGGTAGCCGCTGCCGGTTTCGAAGGGCACCCAGCGGTCCATCACGCGCTGCAGGCTGCTGCTGCCGCGCTGGGGCACCTCCATCGGGTCGAACAGGCCCGCCGTGTACAGCGCCCGCACCATCGGGCTGTTCAGGCTGATGCCGTCGCGGTGGGTGGCGATGGCGTCCGGGCCGATGCGCATGAGCCGTGCGGACTCGAGCCAGGTGCGTGGGGTCGTGCACTCGATCTCGTAGGCCTCGCGCGTGATCTTGCGGATCGGGGACATCGACGCCTCGTCCGTGACCAGGCCGCTGCGCAGGCCGAAGGCGGCGGCGGTTGCAGCCCAGGCGCGCGCCAGGTCGCCGGGCAGCGGCTTGCCGGCGGCATAGGCTGTCTTGCGCGTGTGGCGGCGCGCGATCTGCGCGAACAGCGCACCGGGTGGTGCGCTGCCTGCCTCGCCCAGCACCAGGGTGGCCACGCGCGTGCCCTTCGGCAGCGCTTCGGCGGCCGGCGTCCCGCCCGGGAACCAGTCGATGGTGACCGCGAGCCCGCGCTGCGCGGCGGCGATCGCCGCCAGCTCGACGAAGGCGCCGCAGCCGATCAGGATCTGGCGGCCGTGGGGGTCGGTCTCGGGCAGCAGGCGCTCGCCGTCACAGACGAGGTGGATGCGGCCAGGCTCGCGCAGGTCGGCGATCCAGGGCTGACGGTTGTGCGGGTTGGGCGCGAGCAGCGCGTGCGCGAGCATGAAGCGGCGCGTGTCGGCCTGGCCAGCGGCGTCGGTCCAGGGCTGCAGCGCGGCTGCGGGCAGGGTGCTGCTGCAAGCTGCGAGCGTACCGCCGGCAGCCAGCACGGCGCCGCCGCCGACGAGGCGGATGAATTGGCGGCGTCCAGGGGCGGTGTCGTCCGTGGTGGCCGGCAGGTGGTGACGGTCGACAAGGCGGTTCATGGCGGTTCCCCCATCAAGACTTCGGGAGGCCATGATTCCTCCGGGCGGCCGATCAGTAAACGGCGCCGCAGGCATGGCTGGCATGCGTTTTTGCATGGCGCCGCCGTGCCGGTGGAGCCGGTCGCGCCGCTGGCTCGGTGGCCGCCTGAATCGCACTACGATGCCGGCCTCGCAGCCCGTTCCGCCTCCCCCCATGTCCACTCGCCACCGTTTCCACCAGCTCGACGTCTTCAGCGCCGTGCCGCTGAAGGGCAACCCGCTGGCCGTCGTGCATGACGCCCAGGGCCTGGACGATGCGACGATGGCGGCCTTCGCGCGCTGGACCCATCTGTCGGAGACCACCTTCCTGCTGCCGCCCACGCCTGCGGCCCGGGCCGAGGGCGCCGACTACCGGGTGCGCATCTTCACGCCCGGCGGCGAGCTGCCCTTTGCCGGCCACCCCACGCTCGGCAGCTGCCAGGCCTGGCTGCTCGCAGGCGGGCAGCCGCAGCGCGAGGGTCTGGTCGTCCAGGAGTGCGGCGTCGGTCTGGTGCGTATCCGCCGCGACGGCCAGCGCCTGGCCTTCGCCGCGCCGCCGCTGCGCCGCAGCGGCCCGCTGGAGCCGGCCCTGGTCGAGCGCATCGCGCGCGGCCTGGGGCTGCGGGCGCCAGAGATCCTGGCCCACCAATGGGTCGACAACGGCCCGGGCTGGTGCGCGGTGATGCTGGGCTCGGCCGCGCAGGTGCTGGCGCTGCGGCCCGATGCAGCCGTTGTCGGCGACCTCAAGCTCGGCGTCATCGGCCCGCAGCCGGCGGGGCAGGAGACGGCCTTCGAGGTGCGGGCCTTCGTCGGTTCGCTCGGCGTGCCCGAGGACCCGGTCACCGGCAGCCTGAACGCCGGCCTCGCGCAGTGGCTCGTCGGTGCCGGGATGGCGCCGACGCGCTATGTGGCGGCTCAGGGCGCAGCGCTTCGGCGCGCCGGGCGCGTCCATGTCGCGGCCGAGGGCGGCGACCTGTGGATCGGGGGCGACGTGGCCACCTGTATCGAAGGCCACCTGGACCTGGGCGGCGTGGCCGCCGCGGGCCTGGAGCCCCTGCGATGAACACCCGCCTGGACCACCTCGTCGTCGCCGCCGACACGCTCGAGCAGGGCGTGGCCTGGTGCGAGGCCACGCTCGGTGTCGTGCCCGGGCCGGGCGGCCGGCACGCGCTGTTCGGTACCCACAACCGGCTGCTGAAGATCGCCACGCCGGTGTTCGAGGACGCCTACCTGGAGATCATCGCCATCGATCCGCAGGCACCGGCGCCGGCACGGCCGCGCTGGTTCGGCCTGGACGAGCCCGCCCTGCGCGAGCGGCTGCGCACGGCGGGGCCGCAGCTCGTGCATGCGGTGGCGCGCTCGCCGCAGCTCGACATGCACCGCTGGGGCCTGATCCAGGTCGGCCTGCAGCCCGGCGAGCCGGTCAAGGCCGGGCGCGACACGCCCCAGGGGCCGCTGGCCTGGGAGATCCTCGTGCGGCCCGACGGCGCGCTGCTGTGCGGCGGCGCGCTGCCCACGCTGATCCAGTGGCAGGGGCGGCATCCGGCGCAGGCCATGCCGGCCTCGGGCGTCACGTTGCAGGCGCTGACGCTGCGCGGCGTGCCGGCGCGCGCGGCCACTGTCTTGCGCCTGCGCGGCGTGGAGATGCGCGAGGACGACGACGGCCCGGGCTTGCAGGCGCGTCTGACGACGCCGCGGGGCGAGGTGGTGCTGAGCTCTGCGGGATGAGCGCCGCCAAGGGTGGCGGCCGTCCTCAGGGCGCCGACGTGCCGCCCGATCCAGCCGAGCCGCCCACCAAGGCCTTGCGCATGGCCGGGCTGTCCGGGAAGGGCTCGCCGCCCAGAGGCGCCTGCGCGCGCACGGCTTCGATGTCGGGCAGGCGCTCCTTGAGGCGCCAGCGCCCGTCCGCGCAGCGCACCAGCTTGTCGCGGTAACGGCCGAAGGCGCGGATGCCCGGACCCTCAGGGTAACGGTCGAGTCGGGCGAACATGCTCTGCACGGTCGCGGTGTCGCCATCGATCGTGACCATGGGGGCGATCACGACGTGCTTGTGATGCATCGCCGGTGCGTGGGAATGCGCCCGAAACCCCGCGCGCAGCTCGGCATGCCCGCGCATGAAAGCGCGGCCGGGCCAGTCGAGCACGGCGTCCTCGGTCCAGCAGTCGATCCAGGCGTCCTCGAGCCCGTAATCGAGGTGATGTCCATAGGCGTACAGCGTGTCGAGGATCGCCTTTTCATCCTCGAGACGGCGCAAGCGTTGCTCGATGTCGACCATGCCTGTCATGTCCCCTCCGTGGCTCGATGATTTGTCATCTCATCGATCTTTCGATACTATCAGTTCGAGGGGATGTACCCTGATGCGTTGCCAATCGATGGCAATACACAGAACAACGAGGAGACACCATGATTGCACGATGGCTGGGTGGCCTTGCACTCGCCTTTTCTCTGGCCGCGGCGCCCTTGGTGGCGCAGGCTCAGCAGGCCCGCCCTGGCGGGGTCTTGCGCGTCGGCATCCAGTCCGAGCCGCGCAGCCTGGACCCCCTGCTGGTGATCACCGACGGCGCCACCGGCCATGTCGTGTCGAACATCTTCAACACGCTGGTGCGCTACGACGCCAACATGCAGGTCGTCCCCGATCTCGCGACGAGCTGGCGGGTGCAGGACGATGGCCGCGCGATCGACTTCACCCTGCGCACGGGCGTGAAGTTCCATGACGGCACCGACTTCGACGCCGCGGCGGTCAAGTTCGCTTTCGACCGCATCCTGGACCCGGCCAATTCCTCACCCTACCGGACCTTCTTCAAGCCCGTGGAGCAGGTGGTGGTGGTCAACCCGAGCACCGTGCGCGTCGTGCTGTCGCAGCCGTGGCCGGGGTTCTTCTATCAGCTGCTGTACGTCGGCGGCATGGGCATCCCCTCGCCGACTGCGGTGAAGGCCCTGGGCAATGCGGGCTTTGCACGCAAGCCGGTGGGCACCGGGCCCTTCCAGTTCTCCGATTGGGCCTCGGGTGACCGCATCGTCCTGACGAAGAACCCCAACTACTTCCGCCCCAGGATGCCGAACCTGGACCGCCTGGAGTTCCGCGTCATCCCGGACCCCACCGCGCTCACCACCAGCCTGCGCACCGGCCAGATCGATCTGGTGCGCGACATCCCGACCCACCTGCTGCCCCTGCTGGAGCGGGAGAGCGCGCTCGTGCTCAGCGTCAAGAACGCCTATTCGTTCGACTGGCTGGCGCTGAATGCGGCCAAGCCGCCGTTCAATGACGTCCGCGTGCGCCAGGCCGTCAACATGGCGATCGACCGTGACGCGCTGGCGCTGGCGGTCTACGGCAAGGGTGCCCGCGGCTCGACGTCCCAGATCGCGGCGGCCAACGACTTCCACCATCCCAAGAAGCTGCCGACCTTCACCTACGATCCGGAGCGGGCCAAGCGCCTGCTGGCCGAAGCCGGGCAATCGAACCTGCGCTTCACGCTGGCGTCTTCCTCGGTGAAGCCGCAACTGGCGCAGGAGGCCACGGTCATCCAGGCCCAGTTGGCCAAGATCGGCGTGACCGTGACCCACCAGCCGATGGAGCACCAGGCCTGGTTGGCCAATGTGCTGCGCGCCAAGAACTTCGAGGCCTCCACGGTCGCCGGCACCGGCGGTCCCGAGCCGAACAGCTATGTGATGTTCTGGACCAAGGACAACCCGGTGAATTTCGTGAGCCTGAACAACAGCGAGCTCTTCGATCTGGTCCCGAAGGCACTGGGCATCACCAACGACGCCGAGCGCAAGAAGGCCTACCACCTGATCCAGGAACTGGGCGCCAAGGAGGCGAGCTGGATGGCCTTGATGGAGGTGCCCAGCAACGCCGCCATGTCCTCCAAGATCAAGGGCTACGTCCACCTGCCCTACAACGTGAGCTACTTCGACGAGGTCTCGCTGGGTCAGTGATCGCGGCGTCCCGCAGGACCGACCAGCCTTGTCCTCGCGCAGTCTGTTGCTGAGCGCGTGCGCGCGCGTCGCCACGGCCGCTGCCACCTTGCTGGTGGTGGCGGCGATCGTGTTCTTCGTGATGCGCTTCGTGCCGGGCGACCCGGTGCTGAACTGGCTCGGCACGAGCTACGAGAAGGCCGACTACGACCGGCTGCGGGCGCAGTACGGCCTGGACCTGCCCCTGATCCAGCAGTTCCTGATCTGGTTCACCCGCTTGTTCCAGGGCGACCTGGGCTATTCGGTGCTGACCCAGTTGTCGGTCTCGGCCGAACTGCTGCGCCGCCTGCCGGCAACGCTGGAGCTGATCCTGCTGGCCCTGGCCGTGGCCTTGCCGCTGGGCATCGGGTCCGGGATCTGGGCGGCCTGGCGCTACGGTAAGCCGGCCGATCACACGGTGCTCACGGCGACGCTGTTCGGCATCTCGCTGCCGGAGTTCTTTGTCGGCGCCTTGCTGATGCTTGCGCTGGCGCTGGAATGGCGCGTGTTCCCGGCCACCGGGTTCGAGCCCTTCTCGTGGTCGCGCGAGCACTTTGCGCACATGGTGCTGCCGGCCCTGGCGCTGGGCCTGCCGCGCGCGGCGGTGATCTGCCGGCTGATGCGCGGCTCGCTGCTGGAGGTGTTCGGCCGTCCCTATGTGCGGGCCTGTCTCGCCAAGGGCCTGAGCCGCCGCGCCACGCTCCTGTCGCATGCGGTGCGCAATGCGCTGATCCCGGTGGTCACCGTCATCGGCTTGCAGATCGGCTACCTCGTCGCCGGCGCGGTGGTGGTGGAGAAACTGTT